>NZ_JAPDCL010000020.1:0-95606 GCF_027706025.1 Aeromonas sp. Y311-2
GACATCAGAGATTGAGTAGCGGAATGTCTGAGCTGAAGTCATGTCCATGGCTGTTCTTCTTTCCTTTACATCGATGAAGCGTTCATGGCGTTGTCGGAGTCGTTTGCCGGGGACCTGACAGCCTATGGACAACAGATCCGGCAGCGAGTGTGGCAGTGGACCGGCCTAACGGTAGGGGTCGGGATTGGCCCCACCAAGACCCTCGCCAAGCTGGCCAACTATGCAGCCAAGAAGTGGCCTGCCACTGGCGGCGTCGTGGACTTGCGTGACGAGCTGCGCCGTGCCCGGCTGATGGCTATCACTCCGGTGGACGAGGTGTGGGGCATAGGACGGCGCTTGGGAGCCAAGTTGGTGGCACAAGGCATCAACACCGTGGCTGACCTGGTGGCTAGCGATGCCCAAGGGTTACGCGCCCAATACGGCGTGGTGGTCGAGCGAATCGTACAGGAGCTGCGTGGCCTGCCTTGCGCAGAGCTGACCGTTGAACCGGCGGCGAAGCAGCAGATCCTCTCGAGCCGTTCCTTTGGTGAGCGCGTGACTGACCGTGGAGAAATGGCCCAAGCGTTGTCAGGCTTTATGGCTCGCGCAGCCGAGAAGTTGCGGGCCGAGGGGATGTGTTGCCAACGGGTGCACCTGTTCGTGCGAACCAGCCCCTTTGACGAACGAGCTCCTTACTACAGTGAGCAGGCTGGCGTCCGACTGGTCTGCCCTAGCGATGATACCCGGTTGCTGCTGCAGCAAGTGAACGTGCTGCTACCGCAGATTTGGCGCGACGGTTACCGCTATCAGAAGGGGGGCGTCATGCTGAGTGAGTTCACCCCCAAGGGGCAACAACAGGCAGATCTGTTTGCCCCGTCCTCCGCTCAATCGGACGCGCTGATGGCAGTGATGGACCAGATCAAAGCCAAGGGATTGGGGCGAGTAGGCTTTGCCAGCCAAGGTACGGGGTCGCCTGAGTGGATGATGCGACAAGAGCTCCTGAGCCCCTGTTACACCACCCGCTGGGAGGACCTGCCGGTGGCCAGGTAAGTGGATACAGTAATGTGCCTACCGTTTGCTAGATGTGGTACCCCACGTGGTACCCCAATACGAGGTTTTAGGATGATTTCTCAAGATCGACAAGTCGCGGCAGCAGAGCTTAAAGAAGGTGCAACCGCAACCCGATTTGCTATCAGCTCTAAACATGGTAACGGGTTTGCATATTCCGGCCGATCATGAACACCGATTCTGGTTCAACGTGAACACCATTTCCGGACCAACGTGAACGCTCATTCCGGTTCAACCTGAACACTTTGCACCTCCTTTCCGGAAACAGTGTTCAACATCCCGGAATCACTGTTCACATTCACCAGAATCATCCTTAACGCATTGATTTAACAACCTTTGATACGCTCTCCCTTTTGCCAGGGAAGAGCCTATGTCTGCCAAGAGGATTGCAATGCGTAAAATTCGTGAAGTGCTGCGACTGCGGCTGGAAGCTGACCTCTCTGTTCGCCAGATAAGTTGCTGCACCAAGGTCAGCGTTGGCTCCATCCAGAAACTCCTCAAAAGTGCCCAGACGCTCGGCCTGACCTGGCCCTTACCTAGCCAGCTTGATGATGGCCAACTGGCGGCCCTGTTCTATCCGCAGGCCGATACCACCATCTCGGCCCGCCATGTTGTACCGGATTGGCCCTCTGTCCATCAGGAGCTCAAGCGCAAGGGGGTCTCCA
Organism: Aeromonas sp. Y311-2; assembly: GCF_027706025.1. Classification (NCBI taxonomy): domain Bacteria; kingdom Pseudomonadati; phylum Pseudomonadota; class Gammaproteobacteria; order Aeromonadales; family Aeromonadaceae; genus Aeromonas; species Aeromonas sp. Y311-2. The sequence goes on from NZ_JAPDCL010000020.1 coordinate 1,713, forward strand.
AACAGCTGCTCTGGGAGGAGTACACCCAGCGCTATCCCAATAGCTGTTACAGCTACTCCCAGTTCTGTGACCGTTACAAGTCCTGGTGTCAGTTGCAAAAGCGCTCCATGCGCCAGATCCATAAGGCGGGGGAAAAGCTCTTTATCGACTACTGCGGGCCCACGGTGCCCATCGTCTCGCCGACTATGGGTGAGGTCCGTCAGGCCCAGATCTTTGTCGCCGTGCTCGGTGCGTCCAACTACACCTTTGCCGAGGCCACCTGGTCCCAGTCACTGCCGGACTGGCTGCAAAGCCATGTCCGTGCCTTTGAGTTTTTCGGTGGTACACCGGCACTACTGATCCCCGACAACCTCAAGAGCGGTGTCAGCAAGGCTTGCCGATACGATCCCGAGCTCAACCCCAGCTACCAGCAGTTGGCCGAGCATTATCAGGTGGCGGTGATGCCAGCTCGTCCTTACAAGCCCAAGGACAAAGCCAAGGCCGAGGTGGGTGTGCAGATCGTCGAGCGCTGGATCCTGGCCCGTCTACGCCATCAGACCTTCTTCTCGCTTGCCGAGCTCAACCAGTGCATCCGGGCTTTGTTAAATGAGCTCAACGAGCGCCCGTTCAAGCAGCTGCCCGGTAACCGACGCGAGGCGTTTGAGCAGTTGGACCGCCCGGCACTGGGGTCACTACCGGTGCATCCCTATCGCTATGTCGCCATCAAAACGGTCAAGGTCAACATCGACTATCACGTCAGCTATGAGCAGCACCATTACTCGGTGCCGCACCAGTATGTGGGTCAGCAACTGGAGCTCCATGCGGGCGATACCCTGCTTCAGGTCTATCACCAGCAACAGCTGGTCGCGAGCCATCCGCGTAAAACCATCCCGGGGATGAGCACACTCCCTGAGCACATGCCGGAACGTCACAGCAAGCAGCAACGCTGGACGCCAGGGCGTCTTAAGCAGTGGGCTGCCGACATCGGACCGGGCACCTTGTGCTGGGTTAGCGAACGGCTGGCAGAGAAAGCCCATGCCGAGCAGGCATACCGACTCTGCCTGGGACTGCTGAGTCTTAGCCGGGAGTATCCGCCATCACGAGTCGAAGCCTGTTGCCAGCTGGCCAACCGGGAAGGACTGGTGCGGCTCAAGCTGCTCAAGCCGGTGCTGACCAGTGGCCGCGACCAACTGCCCGCAAGTCCGCTCAGTTATCCAGAACTGCCGCAAGAGCACGAGAACATCCGCGGCCCCCAGAGCTTCCACTAGAGAGGATACGTCCCATGACCCAACAAACGCTGACCCGCTTGAGACACCTGAAACTGACTGGCATGGCGGATGCCGTGCAACAACAACTGGAACAGGCCAGTACCTACGAAGGGCTGCCCTTCATCGAGCGGCTAAGCCTGCTGGTCGAACACGAACAACTGAGCCGGGAGCAGCGTAAACAAGCTCGGCTGGTCAAGCAGGCGAGGCTCAAACTCCAGGCCACGGTGCAAGAGGTGGACTACCAGTCTGCACGCAACCTGGAGCGGTCACAGGTGGCAAACCTGGCCCAAGGAGAGTGGCTGCGCCGGGGCCTGAACCTGCTCATTACCGGCCCCTGTGGCTGCGGAAAAACCTACCTAGCCTGTGCGCTGGGCTACCAAGCCTGTCAGCAGGGGCACAGCACTCGTTACTACCGGCTGCCGCGTCTGCTACTTGAGCTGAGCCAGGCCAAGGTAGATGGCAGTTACGCCAGACTGCTGGGTCAACTGGCCAGGATAGAGCTACTGGTCCTCGATGACTGGGGACTGGAAGCGGTGAATGCCGAGCAGCGCAACGCCCTGCTGGAGATCATGGATGATCGGTACGGGAAATACTCGACGGTAGTAGTCAGTCAGCTGCCAACTGAAGAGTGGTACGCGAGCTTGGGTGACAACACCCTGGCAGATGCGATCCTGGACCGGCTGATGCACAACGCTCACCGGCTGTCACTGAAGGGAGAATCGATGAGAAAGAGGAGAAGTGAGTTGACCCAATCTGAACACTCGAGTTAGAAACGGGGTGACGTGAGCGCGTTAAGGATCAGGGTGTTCACGTTGGCCGGAATGGCTGTTCAACTTCGCCGGAATACGCAGAATGTGAAGAACTCGCTGCGGGGCAGTTGTCATAAGCTCGGAGCGAAGCATTTACCAAGGCATCTTGCGGAATACTGCTTCCGGTTTAATCATCGTTTTGACCTCAAGAGCATGTTGGTTGAATTGGGGCATGCAGTCATGGCAAGCCCTCCGATGCCATATCGGCTCTTGAAGCTGGCTGAGGGTCATGGGTAATCAGGAACCGAAATTGTCCGTCGCGTAGAACAACTCTTTGCCTATGCCGATACCATCGAGCAGCAGGCCAAGACGGCCAAAGCGCGGGTCGATAACCTGACCCAGGCCATTCTGGCCAAGGCATTTCGTGGCGAGCTGACCGCCGACTGGCGCGCAGCCAACCCGGACCTGATCAGTGGCGACAATAGCGCCGCCGCCCTGTTGGCTCGCATTCAAGCCGAGCGGGCCACTGCCAAGCCGCGCAAACGGGCAACCAAAACATCCGCGACGTAGGTTCGATTAGCGAAGCGTAATCGGACGCACGAGAAACCGCCGCCCTGCTGGCCCGCATTCAGACCGAGCGGGCCACCGCCAGCGGCAAAAAAGGTAAGTGTGGGCCCCGCAAGCCTCGCGCAACGGCCTGACCCGCTCGTATGATGTGCAGTCAGCGGCAACATTCGACGGGTTGTAAGCCAAGTGCAGGCGAGATAAGGTCGTGTTGGCAGCAAAATTAGGAATAGAGCATGGAAATCAAACAACTCACCCTCGAAAATCTGGGGCGTTTTGAGCGTCTTGCCATCGAGTTTGCCCCCACGGAGCGGGTCAACTCGAATGTGACCGTGCTGATTGGCAACAATGGTGCAGGCAAAACCTCGGTACTCAAATCGTTGGCGACCTCACTCAGCTGGTTTGTTGCCCGTTTGCGCAGCGACAAAGGCAGCGGCAGCCCCATCCCGGAAGAGGTCATCCTCAATGGCGCCAATACCGCGGTGGTCTCTCTTCAACTACACGATCAGCTGAAGGAATACATCTGGTCTCTCACCAAAACTCGCGCCGGTCGCAAGAGCAACGAGCAATCCATATTGACCGACGCTAGCAAACTAGCCGATGAGTATCGAGCACGATTGACAGAGCAGGAAAATGTCAGCTTACCCCTGATCGCCTTCTACCCAGTCGAGCGGGTGGTGCTGGATATTCTGCTAAAGATCAAAGAGAAACATTCATTTCGCCAACTCGATGGTTATGACAATTCGCTGAGTCAAGGAGTCGATTTTCGTCGTTTCTTTGAGTGGTTTCGCGAGCGGGAAGATAGCGAAAACGAGTCGGTAATCCCTACTGAAGTTCTTAATGAACTTCAAGATTTACTCGGTCCTGATCTTTGGCAAAAGTTGCAACAGACACAGGCATCAGCCAGAGATCGTCAGTTGACGGCGGTGCGCACAGCTATTGCCAACTTTATGCCCGGATTTAAAAATCTGAAGGTCCGCCGTAAGCCGCGTCTGCATATGTCCATCGACAAGGAGGGTCAGACCCTCAATGTGTTGCAACTGTCGCAAGGGGAGAAATCCCTGATGGCACTGGTGGGCGATATTGCCCGCCGCCTCGCAATGATGAATCCGGAGCTGGAAAATCCGCTGCACGGCGATGGGGTGGTGCTGATCGACGAGGTGGACATGCACCTGCATCCCCAGTGGGCACGTACTATCATCCAGCGGCTCACTGATACCTTCCCCAACTGTCAGTTTGTGCTGACCACCCACTCCCCCCTGGTGATCAGCGATTGCAAGGATGTACTGGTCTATTCGCTCGATAATGGCGAGTTGACTGAAGTGCCATCCCAATATGGTCAGGATGCCAACTCGGTGCTGCTGGAGGTGATGGATACCGCTATTCGCAATGAGCGGGTGGCGAGCCGACTGAATGACTTACTCGATTTAATTCAAGATCGGCAATTTGATAAGGCCAATGCCCTGCTGGCCGCGCTAAGAGCCGAGCTGCCAGCCAACAACCTGGAGCTGACCAAGGCTAGCCTGCTGCTGCGCAAAGAGGAGCTGCGCCGTGCGCAAGATTTATAAGGGACAAGAACCTGCAAGTCTGGCGGCATTCAAACGTCAAAATCCTCATGCTCGATATCACGACCTACCCAACGATGAAGAGGGTCAGGCAATTCGCCAGCAGATCCGGGAGGCTTGCACTACTGAGCAATTCCATCTCTGCGCCTACTGTTGCCGAGCCATCAGCGGCACCAGTGAAGACACCATGAACGAGCATGTTGAGGCTAGGGATCTCGCCCCTAAGCGCACCATGGATTTCAGCAATCTGGTAGCCAGTTGCAAAACACCGAAACAGTGCGATGCCGCCCATGGCTCGCAGCCTCTGCCGTTGACCCCGCTGATGCCTGAGTGCGAAACCGAGTTGCGCTTTAAATGGAGTGGTCGGGTTGAGGGGTTGACGGAAAGAGCCAAAGAGGCGATCCGGGTACTCAATCTGGGTGATACGGAGCAAAGCAACAAGGTGCTGGTTGCCAAGCGCAAACAGCTGGTGGATAGCCTGATTTGGACCCACTATGGCGATGATCAGCAGGCACTGGCGCTGGAAGATGATGCACAATTGCTGACAATGCTGATCGAAGATCTGAGCCAGCCCAAACAAGGCAAGCTGGAGCCCTTCGCACCTGTACTGGTGAACATACTGCGCAGTCAGCTCTAGCGATTGCGTGCCTGCCCGGGTGACTCGGGAGCCACAACCTCGGTACACCTCGTGCGCTTTTCTCCGGCAGCAGACCGCGAGGATAGGCGCATCTCCTCCCCTCTGATAATCTGCCGTGGCCACGGTAGCCAACTATCCCGTTTTCATTTGGAGTTTTCATGTCACTGACCAAGAGTAAAACCTCGGCCAAGCGAAAAAAAGCCGAGCCGCGCCACGAGAGTCCGGCCCTTGCCTATTTTCATCGCCAGTGGCAGGCCATCGAAAAGCTGCAGGCCAAGCTGGCCAAACAGGAGCAAGAGGGGGCGGATATCTATCAGCGCTTTGTCAGCGACATTGAGCCTCTGGAGCGTGAGCAGTGTGGGCTGATTTTTCAGCTTTGCCAGCGGCTGGCCGGTTTCACCGCCCGCAAAAGTTTTACCCAGTGGCAGCGCGAGATGCTCCATGGCTGGATTGATGAATTGATGGGGTATCTTGAATCCAACCCGTTTCGGGGGGAGCTGGATCTGGAGTCACTCTATATGGCGGTGCAAGCGGGCAGCGTCAGCCAGCTCGATGATGATCAGCTCGAGGCGAGCTGCGATTTTATCACTGACATGCTGCAAGAGGCGTTTGGCGAGAGCCCCGATGATATCGAGCTGCTGCGCGAGATGGTCAGAAATCCCGAGAAGCTGCGCGACTATATGCAAGCCCAGGCCCAAAAACAGGGCGGTGATGAGCATGAGTGGGACGACGACGCGCCGGACTGTGGCGATGACCCCTTTGCCAATGACGAGGCTTTCGCACGTTGGCAGGATCATCATGACATGGCCGATCCGGATGAGGTTGCCAGGGTTGAGCAACTGCTCGATAACTCAAGCCTTAAGCAGCTCTATCGCAAGCTGGCTATGACGCTGCACCCGGATCGGGAGCAAGACCCGGTCAAGCGTGAAGAGAAGAGCCGCCTGATGGGCGAGCTCAGCCATGCGTGGGAAACGCGGGATATGTTTACTCTGTTGCACCTGGCTCACACCCATCTGCCCGAGGCAGACAAGCTGCTGAGTGAAGAGAATCTGGTGGCCATCAATCCGGCGCTCTGGCAGAAAAAACGTGAGCTCGAGATCTGCTTTTATAGTGGCCCGGAGGGAGTGCAAGGGGTTATCTTGCACAAGTTTAAACAGCGCTCGAAGAAGAAGACCGATCTCGCGTTCGAGGAGCATCAGCACTATCTACAGCGGGATATCAAGCAGTTGCATGGACAACTGGCGACCATCACCACCCTTGCAACCCTCAAACCCTATCTGGCCGAGCGCTGGGACGCACGTCAGCACGCCATCTGGGATGAAGAGCCGGACTTTGATGAGATCTTCTTTCGATAACACTTTTTTCGAAAACACATTTTTTGAAAACACCTATTTCGAAAACAAGAGAGAGCCAATGGCTCTCTCTTGTTTTGGGTAGCTTGAAGGATGTCGTGGCAATGAGACATCCAGATGAGTGCTATCGAGGCGCTGGACAGCCAAGGGCGCATGGAACACCAGCACAAGCTGACTGACCGAGTGAAAGGTGTTAGCGCCTTATTTATTCTCGGCCTGATACTGCACACCGCTCGCCGACATGGTAATGGCCGGTAGCTTTTGACGAACCGCCTCCCAAAAGCTGCTCTTGCGTTTGTGCTGCTGATAAAGCTGATTCAGATACTCCTGTGGCGAACAGAGAGGTCTCTCTCCATCCTCTTGTTCTACCTTTAAGGCCGCCTGATAATCCAGGCTCTTTTTCAGATCCGAGGCTGCCCCCGTGTAGTAGGTGCTCTTGCCCTGATTAACGACATTGGCCACCAATTGACGACGTAGCCGCACTGCCACCACGATAAATCCCTGCTGATAGAGGCGGCTCGACCAGGTTCGTACGGTTGAACCAGCAAGGAGTGAGAGATCCTCCTGCAAGTCTGCATCTGTACATTGCTCAAGCCGTTGTGCCAGTTGTGGCCATGCATCAACCTCCTCCAACAGCAACAAGACCTCGCGTAGCCCCCATGATTCGGCAATGGCAACAAACTGGCCTAATGCTACTTCTCTAGGCTCATCTCCACTTTGGCAATAACTCGCAAAAAACGAGTTTGCCCGTGTGCTAGCAAACGCGCGTAATGCCTGAGCATGAGCGTCAGCTCGGCGTCCCTCTTCCAGATAGGCCCGGATCAACACTTGATGCCACAGGTTCAATTGGCGGTGGCGCTGCAACAGAGCCGAGTCCATTGCCTCTAATACCGCGATGGCTTGATCGGCGCGTAATTCGTCGGTCAGCAGTCTGGCATAGTCAATCTGCTGACGGGGGTGGCTAAAGAGACCAGCCTGTTGCACCGAGTCAAAGAATGCAATATCACGCAACTCAAAGCTCAACCCCAACGCCTCTGGCAATAGACCTGCCGCCGCATAGTTATCGCGCAAGGCTCGCATCACTGGGGAGCCGAGCACATCACGGTAATCAAACAGGCAAGTAATGCTGATCGATGGATCAATGTCTGACAATCCGTCACGTAATCGACGAGCCAGCACCTCTGGGGGGACAGACTCTCGTTGAGCAGCGATCGCCATCAACCACTGTTCGACCAGCACAAGATGGTAGTCCTCCCAGCTGCCACTGGATGTATCCATCTTTTCATACAAGGCTCTGGCATTCGCCAGCAACTCGAGGGCGAAGAGTTCTCCCTCCCTTGGAGAGGCGACGATCCCCTTGGCCAGCAACGGAATAAACTGATTTTGCAAGGTATCGAAGAAGGCATCCACCTCCTTATAATCCCAGGAAGGGGGGCGACGAGTGAGCTTGCTATACTCTTTTTTTGCCAATGCCAATAAGGCATCCTCAGCAGTAAGGTACTGGTTAATCAGGTGCTTTTTTGCGAGGGGAAGATGCGTTGCCAGGTCAAGCACGATAGCCAACAGCTCGGCTTGGCTTTTGCTTTCCAGTTTACTCAATTGCGCTTTGGTTAATATTCGTGCCATCAGCTGAACTACCCATTATCAGGTCTATCTAATCGAACATTGTGCCTGAGACCGATATAGATGCCTATCCATTGGAGCGACATCCCCCGGATGACAGAGACCATAAAGAACACATGGTTAAGAAACCATGTCTACGTCGCTGGAGGTGCTCAGCAATGAACACCTGCAAGAGCAAGCCACCAAGGCCCGATTTGCTGCTCGTATCCTTCATGCCCACTTTCTGGCACAACGTAGCGAACACCAGTGGTGGTACCCATCAAGATTGGCCGCAACGAGCCGTGTCCCTTTGGCTGCGGCTAGAAGTACAAGCAGTGCTGTTTGCACTGACCAACAACATAGATAGCAAGAGAGGGCCATTGGCCCTCTCTTGCATTAGGCAACATGGGGAGGATAGGTACAGTTATGTGGTCAACGCTGTTCATCAGGCTAGTCCGAGTTGAGTCGTCGACAATGATAACTAGTCTTGTAGGTGTGGGTTCAAATGTGGGTTCAAAACGAAAAAGGCACTATCAATAAAATGATGGTGCCTTTATTTTCAATAGCTTAGCTGTTATGGCTTAGTTCATGCCGTAACGCTTGAGCTTCTTGCGCAGGGTGCCACGGTTGATACCCATCATCACGGCAGCGCGAGTCTGGTTACCACGGGTGTACTGCATGATCACGTCCAGCATCGGCGCTTCGACTTCGGAGAGAACCATATCGTACAGATCAATCACTTCCTGACCGTTCAACTGGGCCAGGTAGTTACGCAGGGCCTGTTGCACAGAGTCACGCAGGGGGCGCTGGGTCGGCTCGGCAGCGTGATTGTGAGTAGTTGTTACCAATGCATCAGAAGTCAGGGTTTGTTCGAACATATTCGGTCGGCTCTTTAGTTATCTTGTTAACCTAATCCATCGAAATACGCTTCGAGTGCCTCAAGTTGCGCGTCTGCGCAATCCAGGGCATTGAAGTGCTTACGGAATTCTCGGCCCGTCTCTTCTTCATCCAGATACCAGCCCACGTGTTTACGGGCTATGCGCGCTCCCAGATATGCACCATAAAACCGGTGCAGGTTGGTTACATGCTCGTTCATCAGGGTGCGAACCTCTTCCCTCTCGGGAGGCGGCAGCTTGGTGCCCGTCTCAAGAAAATGACGGATTTCCCGGAAAATCCAGGGTCGTCCTTGCGCAGCTCGGCCGATCATCACGGCGTCAACGCCGGTATAGTCGAGGACATACCGGGCTTTCTCCGGGCTGTTGATGTCACCATTGGCGACAACAGGAATCGATACGGCCTGCTTAATCGCCCTGATCGTGTCGTACTCCGCTTCGCCCTTGTAGAGGCAGGCACGGGTACGACCATGCACGGCAAGGGCCGCGATACCGCAATCTTCGGCGATTCGGGCGATCTCCACGCCATTGCGGTTATCCGGATCCCATCCTGTGCGGATCTTCAAGGTGACAGGCACCTCCACTGCATCCACCACGGCCCGGCAAATTGCTTTGACCTGATCGGGGGCACGCAGCAGGGCAGAACCTGCCAACTTCTTATTCACTTTTTTTGCCGGACATCCCATGTTGATGTCGACGATCTGTGCGCCCTGCTCCACGTTGTAGCGGGCAGCAAACGCCATCATCTCGGGGTCGGCTCCGGCAATCTGGACCGATCGCAATCCGCCTTCTGCAGAGTGATCCATCCTCATCCGGGTTTTCTGGGTATCCCAGACATCCGGGTTGGCCAGCAGCATCTCGGAAACGGCCATGCCAGCCCCCAATCGCAAACAAAGTTCACGGAATGGTCGGTCAGTTACACCGGCCATGGGAGCCACAATCAAGGGAGTTTCAAGCGTGTGGGGACCTATCTGCATTCCACGGTTACCATCGGCTTAGGGCGGCGTATATTACGCATTTTTTAGGCAGGAGAAAAGGTTAGTATTTGAGCGTCAGCCATTTTTTTCTGAAAAAAACGTCGCGCCAAGGCTTGCAAATTCTGGAGTTATTGAAAAACGGCCAGATTGCCGGAGAGTGAGCGCTGTACCATTCGGGTCGGACGCCTGCATAATTGTCAGTCCACTTGCAGGCCCGCTTTGCGTTATGATAACGGGCTTAAGTCGAGCAAATGCTCCAAACATTTATGCAACAAAAGCGGATTGGGGATCTATGACGTCAAGGTTCATTAAATCACTCTGGCCGTGTCTGCTGGGGGCCGTGCTGGGGTCGGCGCAGGCGCAAACCATCAGTTTCGGCGAAGCCTGGACCCGGGTCATCCAGCAGGATGAAGGGCTGGCTGCCGAACAGGCCGGGGTCGATCGGGCCAAGCAGCTGCGCGAGGCGGCCAAATCCATGTATCTGCCCAAGGTCGATGTGGGGGCCAGCTATACCCATCTTGATCAGCCGATTGAACTTGATGCTCTCGATCTCAATCCGCTGGCCAAGCAGAAAGATCTGATCCTGGCGCTCGGCAGCCTGTTCGGGGTCGGGGCCAACGCATTTGTCACCCCCCTGACCAAACAGAATGTGGTGACCAGCTCGGTCAAGATGCTCTGGCCGTTGTTTGCCGGTGGTCGCATCGATGCGGCGCAGGATATCCGCCAGGCGCAGGTGAGCGAGGCGCAGCAGCTGCTGGTGCTCAAGCAGCAATCCACCTTCGAGAGCCTCTCCCAGACCTATTTCGGCGTGGTGCTGGCTGCTCAGGTGGTGCAGACCAAGCAGGAGATCGAAGAGGGGCTCGCCCACCATCTGGATCACGCCAAGAAGCTCGAAGTGCAGGGCCAGATCGCCAGGGTGGAGCGTCTCTCCGCCCAGTCGGCGTATGACAGAGCGCGCATCGATACCCAGAAGGCGCGCCGCAGCCTCGAGATCGCCGAGCTGGCCCTCGGCCGCATGCTGAAGTTGCCAAATGCCCAGCCGGGCAGCGGCCTGTTCGTCAACAAGGAGCTGCCGCGCCTCGAGGGGTTGGTGAGCCAGACCCTGGAGGTGCACCCCGGTCTCAAGCTGCTCAGTGCCAAGAAGGAGCAGGCCAAGGGGATGATCCGGGTCGAGCAGGGCAAATATGCCCCTGAGGTGTTTCTGTTCGGTAACTACAACCTCTATGAAGATGATTCGCTCGCCTCCAAGACCACGCCGGACTGGCTGGTGGGGGTGGGGGTCAGCATGCCGCTGGTGAGCCGCGATGGCCGCTCCGAGACGGTACAGGCCGCCAAGAGCGCCGAGCTGCAAGTCAATCTGCTGCAGGCCAAGACCCGCGAGGATCTGGAGTTGCTGGTAGAGAAGACCTGGCGCGAAGCGGCGCAGGGGCTGGAGGAGTATCAATCCCTCTCTTCCACCCAGGCGTTGGCAGAGGAGAATGTGCTACTGCGGGACAAGGCCTTCGGTCAGGGACTCTCTACCTCCCTTGATGTGGTGGATGCCCAAAACCAGCTGGCGGGGGTCAAGACCCAGCGCGCAGCGGCGGCCTATCAATATGTGGTGTCGCTGGCCCGCCTGCTGGCGCTCTCCGGCCAGATGAACAGTTTCAATCAATATCAGCACGGTCGGGTGATCGAGGTGAACTCATGATCGCACTCCAGTCCGTTCCTTTTTCTATCTCTGTTTCGACCGCCAAGGGTCGCCCGTTTGTCGAGGTGAAGTGATGAGCCATCCCCCCATCAAAAAGAAGATGAGCCAGGGTAAACCGCTGTTGTTGCCGCTGGCACTGGTGATCCTGGTGGTCTGGCTCGGCTGGCGCTTCTGGCTGGCCTATCAGCCGGAGCCGGTGCATCTGCAAGGGCAGATTGAAGCGCAGCAATATTCGGTCTCCTCCAAGGTGCCGGGTCGCATCGACGAAGTGTTGGTGAAAAAGGGTGATCAGCTGACCAAGGATCAACTGGTCTTTACCCTGGCGAGCCCCGAGCTCGAAGCCAAGCTGAGCCAGGCCAAGGCCGGTGAAGCGGCTGCAGGCGCGCTGGCGCAAGAGGCGGAGAAAGGAGCCCGAGCCCAACAGATCGCCGCTGCCAAGGATCAGTGGCAAAAAGCCAAGGCCGCCGCAGCCCTGCGCGGCAAGACCTATGAGCGGGTTGCCAGCCTGCACCGCGACGGCGTGATGCCGCTGCAAAAGCGCGACGAGGCCTGGACTGCCTGGCAAGCCGCCCGTTACAGCGAAGGGATGGCGTGGCAGCAGTACCAGATGGCTTTGGAAGGGGCGCGGGAAGAGACCAAGATCGCCGCCCGCGAGAAGGCCAAGATGGCGGCCGGTTCGGTGGCCGAGGTTGAGGCTTATCTGGCCGATACCCGCATCGTCAGCCCCCACTCAGGCGAGGTAAGCCAAGTGCTGCTGCGCAGCGGCGAGCTGGCGCCGCAGGGCTTCCCGGTGGTGACTTTGCTCGACATGAGCGATGCCTGGGCCCAGTTCCATGTGCGCGAAGATCTGCTGCCCCGCTTCCCGGTCGGTACCGAGTTCGATGCCCGCATCCCGGGCCTTGGCGATCAGATCGTGCGCTTCAAGGTGACCCATGTGGCCGTGATGGGGGATTTCGCCACTTGGCGTGCTACCGATACCCGTCAGGGTTTCGATATGAAGAGCTTCCAGGTAGAGGCCCGTCCGCTGCAACCGGTTGAGGGGCTACGGGTTGGCATGAGTGTGCTGGTTGAACTCTGATGGGACGTGAATTTCGGCTGCTGTGGCAGGATCCATTCAGCCGTGCCCTGATGAGCTGGGTGCCGCTGCTGCTGATGGGGATCCTCTGCTGGATCTTCTCGGCAGGGTTGGCCCGCGACCTCAAGGTGGGGCTGGTGGATCTCGACCACAGCATGCTCTCGCGCCAGCTCGCTTTCTCGCTGGATGGCTCGGCCGGGCTCAAGGTGGCGCAACAGTTTGACTCCATCGAGGCCGGGGCGCGCGCCTTGCGCGGTGGCGACATCTATGCGCTGGTGGTGATCCCCAACCATCTGGAGCGGGATGCCCGTCAGGGCACCCAGCCGCAGGTGACGGTGTTCAACAACGGCCAGTTCATCCTGATCGCCAAGCTGGTCAACTCGGCGCTGGCGCAGGTGGTAGGCACTCTCAACGGTCAGGTCGGCGTGCTGGAGGCGATGGCCGATGGCAAGGCGCTGCCCGGCGCACTCGGGCAGTCGGTGCCTATCAGCAGTCAGGTAACGGCGCTCTATAACCTCAACTCCAGCTACGCCCAGTTTCTGTTGAGTGCCATTCTGCCAGCCGTATGGCAGATCCTGGTGGTGCTGTTCGGCCTCAATGCGCTGGCCCGTACCGATCGGCTGGGGCTGGACTGGACCACTCGCGGTGTCTGGTTTGGCCTCTGGCGCACCCTGCTGCCTCACATGTTGATTGGCTGGGGGTGGGGGATAGTCTGGACACTGCTGCTGTTCAAGGGCTTCTCCTACCCCATGCACGGCAGCTGGCTGGTGCTGGTGGTGGGTCTGGGGCTCGCCTCGGCGGCCTGCGTCACCATGGGGGCCTTTTTCTACGGCATCATTCGGGATCCGGCCCGTGCCCTGTCGCTGGCGGGGGCTTACACGGCGCCCGGTTTCGCCTTTATGGGGGTCACCTTTCCGGTGAGTGCCATGGGAGATTTCGCCCGCTTCTGGCGCAGCCTGTTGCCGGTCTCTCACTATGTGGAGCTGCAGATTGGTCAGAGCAACTACGGTCTGCCTCTCGCATCGGCGTTGCCGCAACTGGGGGCGCTGCTGCTGTTTCTGCTCCCCCTGCTGCTGGTGGTTCGTCGTTACAAGCAGCAGGCCGAGCTGGCCCGTCAATCAGCCGCAGTGGCGAGCGCCGAAAAGGAGCCTGAGTGATGCTGGGATTTGTCGATCTGTTGCGCCTAGAGCTGCGCACCCTGCTGGCTGATCGCGCCATCATGCTGACCCTGTTTGGCGGGGTGATCTTCTACTCGTTTCTCTATCCCCAGCCCTATCTGCATCAGCTGCCGCGGGAAGAGGCGGTAGTGGTGGTCAACGACGATGGCAGTCAGTTGTCCCGTCAGCTGGAGTTTATGGCCGATGCCACGCCGCAGGTAAAGCTGGTGGCGCGAGCCAATTCGCTGGCCGAGGCGCGACAGCTGATGATGGCCGGGGAGGCGAGCGGGATCCTGCACATCCCCAACCACTTCTATCGGGACCTGATGCTGGGCAAGAGCGTCACCCTGAGCTATGCCGGTGATGCCTCCTACTTTCTGGTCTACGGCACCATTGCCGAAGGACTGGCGCAGGCCGGTGGCACCCTCGCCGCCCAAGTGAAGGTGGCGCGGCTGCTGAGCCACGGCGAGGCGCTGCCACAAGCGGCCATGGGCTGGAATGCGGTGGCCCTCAACGTGGTGCCGGTGTTCAATCCCACCATGGGCTACGTCAACTACGTGGTGCCGGCGGTGTTCGTGCTGATCCTCCATCAGGTGTTGCTGATGGGGGCGGGGATCCTGGGGGCGACCCAGAACCAGCGCAGTTGTCGCGGTGAGCATGGTTACTGGCAAAGCGCGCCGGTGTTGCCGCTGCTGCTGGCCAGAACACTGGTGCTGGCGGGGTTGTTCCTGCTGCCGGTAAGCTACTTTCTCGGCTTCTGCTTCGATCACTACAATATCGCTCGTCATGCAGATCCGGTGCAGCTTTGGCTGTTTGCCCTGCCATTCCTGCTGGCCACATGTTGGTTCGGGATTGTGCTGGGTGCCCTCTTGACCCGGCGGGATCTGTCCACTCAGGTGGTACTGATCTCCTCCCTGCCTCTGGTCTTTCTGGCGGGCTTTATCTGGCCGCTCGAGCTGATCCCGGCGCCCCTCAACTGGCTGGCTCAGTGGGTGCCCACTATCCCCGCCATCGAGGGTTTTCTGCGCCTTAACCAGATGGGGGCCGACTTCGCCCAGGTTTCCCGTTACTGGTGGCAGTTGTGGGGGCTTGCGTTGCTCTACGGCGTGCTGGCCTGCCTGCTGCTGCGCTGGCGGCAGCAGTCGCTGCCAGTTGCTCGCCCGTCAGTCGTGCAGGGTGAAACCACCGCCGGTTAAACGGGATAGGGCAAGCGCCCGTGAGATGGCGTGTGCGGTAAAGCGAAAACGGTCAGCCCTTGGGCTGACCGTTTTGCTATGTGGTGGGGTTAAGCGGTTTTACTGCTGCTTTAGCCGCGCTGGAGCGTGGGATCTCCGATGGCGTAGATCTGCCCCACCGCTGTCTCATCTGCCAGTAGACGCAGCCCTTGGGTGGCCACATCGGCGCGGCGAACCAGTCCGTGTACCTCCTTGCCCTGACTCAGCTCGGCGCGGCCGGTGGCGTCGCCATCCTGCAGGCCCGCAGGGCGCAGAATGGTCCACGCGAGGGCGCTGGTCTGCAGCCAGCTCTCCGCCAGACTCTTGAGGCGCACCTCGTGACCGAAGGCGGCGCGGGCACGTTCAGGCAGATACTGCCAGCTGTCGCCACAGCCGAGGGAGGTGACCAGTAGCAGTCGTTTCAGGCCTGCCTGCTCCATGGCATCGATCACATGGCGGTTGCCCTGATAGTCCACCGGCGCCGTCTGGCGAAAGCTGCCGAGGGTGGAGACGACCTGTGCATCTTGTCCCGCTCGGGTGCACGCCTGCTGCACCGCAGCCGGATCCAGCGCATCCCCTTCGATGACGTCTACTCCCAGCGCCTCCAGTTCCGTGGCCATCTCGGGGCTGCGCACCAGCGCGACTACGCGGTGACCCTCAGCGAGAGCGTGGTGGGTAAAGGCACGGCCCAGCCCTCGGCTGGCTCCGAAAATCAGTGTGGTTGGCATAGCTGAGCTCCCTTGGCAAAAGGGACTAGCCTAGTGACTTGTTTGTGCGCTGTAAATGAGAGTTGTTTCTATTTGTGGGCAGGCAGGGAGGAGAGAGTGCGAGCCGCCAGCGACTCGCACTCGCTGAGAGGGGATCAGCCGTTGTAGTTGCCGATGCTGGGGCGACGGCTGGGGCCGCTCAGGTGGATATCCACCGGATTGAACGCCTTGATCGCCTCATAGCTGAAATCACCGATCGCCTGATGCAAGGTCTGGGGCGTGTGGTTGGTGATGATGATGACGCTTTTTGACAGGTTGCGACGACGGCGCAACAGGTGGCCGAGGAAGCTGGACTGACTCTCCGCCATCTTGGCGCGGTTGGCCGATACCTCATCGATGATCAGCAGATCCACCTCTTCCAGCGCGCGGCGGTACTGGTTGCGCTCGTCCTGGTCGGGGATCACGTTGAAGAACAGCCGATCGACGATGGAGGCCCACTGCTGGAAGATCACCGATTTCTGGTGACGGGCGATCAGCTCATGCGCCACCGCTCCCGCCAGGGTCGACTTGCCGGTGCCGTAGTCGCCGTAGATCAGCATGCAGCCGCCACCGCTCTTCTCCCAGTGCTCGAAGCCGCTGATAAAGTAACGGGCTGTTTCGATAGGGTATTGCAGCGCCGGGTCACCGGCATCCATCTTGTCAAACACCCAGTCGGGGTTGAGGTCGGCCTGGGCGATCAGCTTCTGGATCCGCTCCTGACGGGCCGCCTTCTGCAGCTCGCGCACCTCGGCGTTGGCCTTGGCGTCATACTCCTTGCGCAGAGTCTCGTAGTTATACTGGCCGCCACCGGTCTCTTGTTGCAGGCGACGAATGCGCTCCAGCAGGCCACCCACATGGCGGCTCAATTCCGGGTCGTGAATACGGTGATCCTGCTTGGCCTTGGCGATCTTCTGGCGCTTGGCTTCGATCTCTTCCAGCTCCTGGCGCAGGGGATCTTGCGGGTCAGTCATGGAATGCTCCTTCTGCTCGATCAGGGATGGGTAGACAAGGGGTTGATTCTGCCTGCAGGCGGGGGCCGCTATCAATCATTATCCGGCTCCTGCTGCGCTGCGGGTTCTTGCGTCTTCTGTTGGGCCAGTCGCTTGGCCTCTTCAATCATCTGTTGGGCCCGTTTGCTGGGGCCCGACTCTGCCGGGGCCGGCGTCACCTGCTGGTAGCCCTGCACCTCCATCGGTTTGCGACGGGTATAGCGGCGGGTCTTGAGGGCGCGAATGAACTTGAGCATCCATTGATGCTGGGAGTCGAACACCTCGGGGCGCCCCAGCCAATAGGCGATAAACTCCCCCAGATCCTCTTCGCTGTAGCTGGCATCGATCACTCCGCACAGCCGGGCGAGGGCGGGCAGCTCTTCGTCCGGACGCCATTGCAGATGCATCTGGAAGGGGCGCTCCGGCAGCGGGCTGCGCAATTTCTGGGTCAGCAGTGGCAACTGGAACGGGCATTGATGGTAGTGCTCACTCTCGGGCTGAGCCTCGACCTGCAGCAGGCCCGCCTCCATCAGTTCATCGAACAGCTCGGTGAGCTGGCGGGCATTGACCTGAAACGAAAAGCCGCAGGGATCTCCCGGATCGACCACTGCCAGCGCCCGACCCAGCTCGGGATAGTTGAGCCTTGCCGCCTGATTTTCCAGCACCAGTCGGCGCAGTTGCAGGGTATAGAGACTGCGAGCCGGATGGGACAATCTTGGGTGGGCAAGGGCGCTGTATTCGGCTGGGGTCATGGTCTTCTTCACGAGCTGGAGTGGGGGGCATTATCCCTTATGGCGCCCACTTGCACAATTCGGATGGCGGTCGTAGCCGCGGGGCCACCCGAGTGAATAGAGTTGCGCGGACGGATGGGGTTCTCTTGATGCCATCGTATGATCGAGGTCTACTTTTGACGCAGGGTTTCCGCGCTGACCGCACTTTTGAGCTAGTCTTAATACCTAAATAACCAATTGACTAATAATAGCTTTATCAAGATGTCAAAAGCCGGGCTACGGATCCTGGTGGTGGAGGACGAGGCCGTTTTTCGCCACTCGTTAGTAAGTTACCTCGCACGGGACGGGGCAACGGTATTTCAGGCCGAAGATGGTATTGAGGGGCTATCGGCGGCGGCTCTCTATCATCCCGATGTGGTGCTCTGCGATCTCAATATGCCCAATATGGATGGCCACGAGGTGATCGCCTGCCTCTCTGCGCGCTATCCCCATATTCCGGTTATCGTCATTTCGGCCCAGAGCACCATGGAGGCAGTCGCCAGCGCCTTGCGTGCCGGTGCGCGGGACTATCTGCTCAAACCCCTTGAGGATTACGCGCTGGTAGAGCGCAGCATCGAACAGTGTCTCAACGGCAGCGCCAGCCGGGCGCAGCAACTGGAGCTGATGGATCACATCGACTATTTCAGTGCCCACGACAAGGCGGCCAGTCGCCTGCTGGCGGGGCTCAAGCCGCCGGGCTTGCAGGAGTGGGGCCCCTGGCAGGTCACGTTCAAGGGGCTGGGGCAGCTGTTTATTCCAGATACCTTCAAGGTGGAAGACAAGCTGCTGGTGCTGGTGATGGAGCTGCCGATCATGGGGACGGATGCGGCATTTTGTGGTGCGCTGGTGCGATCCTTGATGAACGTCCCCTACCGCCAGTTTCAGCAGAACGAGAGCAGGTTGCTGAGCCAGCCGCACCGGTTGCTAGAATACCTCAACCATCAGTTGATGGCGTCCGGGCTTCGCCACTCTTTTGCCATGGCGGCGCTGCTGTTTGATCAGCATGATGGGTTGGTGTTTGCCAACGCAGGGCTCACCTCTCCCCACTGGCTGATGCGCTCCGGCGGCTTGCCCCTTGGCCTGATGCGCAGTAGCCACTACGCCCTGCACAAACGCAGCTGGCATGAACCGTTCGCCCTGCAGTTTCGCAGCGACAGCGGCGGCTCGCTGGATGTGCAGGTTCGTCATCACTGATGCCGCCTGATAAACAGGCTAAAACAAACAGGGCGCCGATGGGCGCCCTGTTTGTTGTTTACAATCCTGACCGTTTAGACGGTGGCGGAGTGCAGTTTCTTCTCTTGAGCTTGCGGCTCTTTGGCCGGGCCTTCGGCACCGTGCATCCAGTAAACCAGGCGGTTGGCCATGGTCAGGAGGATCAGTGCGCTAAGTACTGCAGCCAGGGCGATGCCACCGAAGATGGCGATCGGGCCGGCTTCACCCACGAAGGAGCCGATAAAGCCCGCAGCGTAGTTGGCCAGGGCAACGAAGCCAAACCAGGCACCCATCATCAGGGAAGCCAGACGCAGCGGAGCCAGTTTGGTCACCATGGAGAGGCCGATCGGGGAGAGGCAGAGCTCGCCCAGGGTGTGGAACAGGTATGCGCCAACCAGCCAGAACATGGAGGTCTTGACGGTGTTGTCACCACCCTGCTGCAGCACGGCACCGACCATGAACAGGAAGCCGATAGCCAGGAACAGCAGACCCATGGCGAATTTCACCGGAGAGTTCGGCTCTTTCTTGCCGAGCT
Source organism: Aeromonas sp. Y311-2 (assembly GCF_027706025.1). Classification (NCBI taxonomy): domain Bacteria; kingdom Pseudomonadati; phylum Pseudomonadota; class Gammaproteobacteria; order Aeromonadales; family Aeromonadaceae; genus Aeromonas; species Aeromonas sp. Y311-2. The sequence goes on from NZ_JAPDCL010000020.1 coordinate 20,687, forward strand.
TGATCCAGATGGCCGCAACGACCGGTGCCAGTGTGATAATGAAGAAGGGGTTCAGGGACTGGAACCAGGCGGTCGGCACTTCGAAGCTGCCGATCATGCGGTCGGTATACTCCTGGGTGTAGAGGTTCATCAGACCACCGGCCTGCTCGAAACCGGCCCAGAAGATGATGGTGAACAGACCCAGTACCAGGATAACCTTGATGCGATCCACTTCCTGCTTGGTTAGCGGTGCTTTCTGCTCGGTAGTACGCAGGGCGGCTGCGCGCTGGGCGGCAGTGACGCGACCGATGTCACCCAGGAAACGCTGGGCCATGGTAGCCTGGATCACCAGAGAGAGCAGCATACCGATACCGGCGCCGACGAAGGCAGCTTGCCAGCCGTAGGCGGTGGCTGCAGCACCACAGATCACGCCTGCCAGCAGGGAACCCAGGTTGATACCCATGTAGAAGATGGTGAAAGCACCATCACGGCGGTGATCGCCCTCTTCATAGAGGTCACCCACCATGGTGGAGATGTTCGGTTTGAACAGGCCGTTACCCACGATCAGCAGCGCGAGGCCCGCGTAGAACATGGTGTTGACCATATCCGGGAACATGGCGTGGGGCAGTGCCAGAGTGAACTGACCTGCGGCCATCAGCACGGCACCGATCAGGATGGCGCGACGTTGACCCAGGAAGGTGTCAGCCAGCCAGCCGCCGATCAGCGGAGTGATATAAACCAGACCGGTATAGATACCGTAGAGTTTGAGGGCATCTGCCTGACTCCAGCCCAGACCGCCGTTGGCAGTCAGGTCGGTCAGATAGAGCACCAGCACGGCACGCATGCCGTAATAGGAGAATCTCTCCCACAGTTCGGTACTAAAGAGCAAAAAAAGCCCTTTAGGGTGACCTAAAAAGGTCCCTTTTGACGGGTTATTCATTGGAACTTCCACCTGTGTCTTATATTTTTTTGAGTTTTTTATGCAAGGGCGAGAAACACGCCTCAATCCTTATAGAGCATGTGTGAATAAATTACAACATTATGATTTGCTGAGAGTTTATTTACTCTTGATTGATTTTTTGTTGCAAAAATGAAAAAGGAGCATCATTTGATGCCCCTTAAATACGTCTATAAAAAACAGATTTATCAGCGATTACAACTGCTTGACGAACTGCTTCAGCCAGCCGATGAATTCACCATTCAGCTCGTGATGGCGCACACCATATTCCACATTGGCTTTCATGTAGCCCAGCTTGCTGCCGCAATCGTGGCTCTTGCCCTTCATGAAGTAGGCGTTGACCTGCTCCTGCTCCATCAGCATGGCGATGGCGTCAGTCAGCTGGATCTCGTCACCGGCACCGGCCGGGGTCTTCTCCAGCAGCGGCCAGATATTGGAGGAGAGGACGTAACGACCCACCACCGCCAGATTGGAGGGGGCTTCGTCACGGGGCGGCTTCTCGACAATGGCCTGCATCGGCAGAGACATCCCCTCGCTCAGGGCCTCGCCCTTGATGTCGGCGATGCCGTACTTGTCCACTTCGCTCTCGGGAACCGCTTCCACCATGATCTGGCTGATCTGGTTCTCTTCGTACATGTGCACCATCTCGGCCAGGTTGTCCTGCTTGGGGTTGCTGGCAACGTCGTCGATCAGCACATCCGGCAGCAGCACGGCAAACGGGTTGTCACCGATCAGCGGGCGGGCGCAGAGCACCGCGTGGCCCAGACCTTTGGCCTCACCCTGGCGGACGTGCATGATAGTGACGTCTTTCGGGCAGATCTGTTGCACCTCTTCCAGCAGCTGACGCTTGACTCGCTTCTCGAGGGTCGCTTCCAGTTCGAAACTCTTGTCGAAGTGGTTTTCGATGGAGTTCTTGCTCGAGTGGGTGACCAGCACGATCTCTTTGATACCGGCGGCGATGGCTTCGCGCACTACGTACTGGATCAGCGGTTTGTCGACCACCGGCAACATCTCTTTCGGGATGGCCTTGGTGGCTGGCAGCATACGGGTACCCAGACCGGCTACCGGGAGCACGGCCTTACGAACAACAAGAGGAGTCTTTTTCATGGAAAACTATCCAGCGGGATTAAAGTGCGGCAATCATACCCCAAGAAAAATGGGGCAGCCACAGGCTGCCCCATTTGCAACTGATCCATTCGACTTTATTTGACTATTATCATGTCCCTGTTGGCTTCCAGCGTGGCCGGGCCAATGCCATTGACATCCGCCAGCTGATCGACCGAGGTGAACTTTCCCTGTTTTTCCCGATAGTCGACGATGGCTTGTGCCTTCTTGTCGCCAATCCCTTTCAGGCTGGTGAGTTCGGCAAGGGTGGCCGTATTGATGTTCAGCTTGCCGGACTCCTTGGCGACCTCGGCTGTGGTTGTTTGCTTGGGCGCTGCCTTATCTACGGCCAGCACAGGTTGGCTGAACAGGGGCAAGCAGGCCAGCAGCATGACTGCAGAGAGCTTCTTCATCAGCATTTCCATTCCTCCATGATGTGGATATTGCCGAGTGGCACATTGATGAATAGCGTATCAAACGGGTCTTTTTCACTGCTATTTCTAACAGGTCAAATCCTCATGCCGATGGCGAAATATTTGCTATAAGCGCTCAGCTATAAATGCCCTCATATATCTAAGCGTATGATCTTGAATCTATTTTAGATGCATCTTTAAGGTGGCGGACACGCTTTCCCGCAGAGTTACGCTCGAGACATTTCTTGCACATCACATGGCATTATTCTACATAACACTGTGCTGATGGCATGTTTCACTGGTCTTCAAAAAAGAACCAATAAAAAAGGCTGCTCACCTGGGGTGAGCAGCCTTTGTGATCGTTTTTTTCAGACAGGCACTGATTAGGCTTGTTCGTCAGCCTGGGCAGCCTGGATACCGGTCAGGGCGATGGTGTAGACGATGTCGTCAACCAGGGCGCCACGGGAGAGGTCGTTGACCGGCTTGCGCATGCCTTGCAGCATCGGGCCGATGGAGACCAGGTCAGCGGAACGCTGCACCGCTTTGTAAGTGGTGTTACCGGTGTTCAGGTCCGGGAAGACGAACACGGTAGCTTTACCGGCAACCGGTGAGTTCGGTGCCTTGGACTTGGCCACGTTCTCCATGATGGCCGCGTCGTACTGCAGCGGGCCGTCGATGATGAGGTCGGGGCGCTTGGCCTTGGCCAGCTCGGTCGCTTCACGCACTTTCTCTACATCGGCACCGGCGCCTGAGGTACCGGTGGAGTAGGAGATCATGGCGACGCGCGGCTCGATGCCGAACGCGGCTGCGGAGTCGGCGGACTGGATAGCGATCTCGGCCAGCTGCTCGGCAGTCGGATCCGGGTTGATCGCGCAGTCACCGTAGACCAGCACCTGGTCAGGCAGCAGCATGAAGAAGATGGAGGAGATCAGGGAAGAGCCCGGAGCGGTCTTGATGATCTGCATCGGCGGACGGATGGTGTTGGCAGTGGTGTGTACCGCGCCGGATACCAGGCCGTCAACTTCATTGCGCTCCAGCATCATGGTACCCAGTACCACGTTGTCTTCCAGCTGCTCGCGAGCAACCACTTCGGTCATGCCCTTGTTCTTGCGCAGCTCGACCAGACGCGGCACATAGCGCTCGCGCACAACGGCCGGATCGATGATCTCGACGCGATCGGTCAGTACCACACCCTGCTGTTCGGCAACGCGACGGATCTCTTCCGGGTTACCCAGCAGCACCGGACGGGCAATGCCACGCTCGGCACAGATGGCGGCAGCCTTGATGGTGCGCGGCTCGTCGCCTTCCGGCAGCACGACACGCTTGTTGGCCTGACGGGCCAGCTCGGTCAGCTGATAACGGAATGCCGGCGGGCTCAGACGACGTGAACGGGTAGAGCTGACGGTCAGCGACTCGATCCAGTGCTTGTCGATGTGGCCAGCCACATAGTCCTGCACCAGCTCGATACGCTCGCGGTCATCTTCCGGAATATCGACGTTGAAGTTCTGCAGGCTGACGGCGGTCTGCCAGGTGTTGGTGCCGGTCATCATGATCGGCAGGCCGGTGGCCATGGCCTGTTGGCACAGCGCCATTACCTGCGGCTCCGGATGATAGTTACCGGTCAGCAGCAGGGCGCCCAGCTTGACGCCGTTCATGGCGGAGAGGCAGGCGGAGACGATGACGTCGGAGCGGTCGCCGGAGGTGACCAGCAGGCTACCCGGACGGAAGTGCTCAACCATGTTGTGGATGGAGCGGGCGCAGAAGGTCACGGTCTGCAGGCGACGGCTGTCCAGCTCACCCTTGTGCAGGATCTTGGCAGCCAGATGCTTGGCAAGATCCTTGGCGCGCGGGGCGATCAGCTGGGTGTTCCAGGGGATGCAACCCAGGATGCGCAGCGGGCTCTTGCCGAATACTTGCAGCACTTCCAGGTTGTGAGCTGCGTCAGAAGCGTGGTGATGGGCTTCGAACATCTCGGTCAGGTCAGGGCGGGTTACGCCATGCTCGTCAACCGGCGCGCCAACCTTGTTGATCACGCAGCCAACGATACGGGGGTTGTTGACACCACCGAAGTTGGAGCAGGCCAACTCGATGCGCTCTTTCAGCTTCTGGCTAGAGTCATGGCCCGGGTGGGTCACGAATACCATGTCAGCATCCAGCGCCTTGGCGACGTCGTAGTTCAGCTTGTTGGCAAAGGGCTGCTTGTCGGTCGGCACCATACCTTCGACAACCAGCACTTCGGCACCACTGGATTTCACGTGCTCTTCGAAGCGGGCAACGATCTCTTCCAGCAGGATGTCGGTGTTGCTGGAGCTGATCATGTTCTCGGCGTAGGAGAGGGTGAACGGCTCGGGCGGGTTGATGTTGGCAGCAGCGCGGATAACGGCGGTTGAGCGCTCGGCACCGGTTTCACCCGGACGCGGCTGGGCAACCGGTTTGAAGAAGCTGACATTGACACCGTGACGCTCCATGGCGCGAACAACGCCCAGACTCACGGAAGTTACGCCGACACCAGTGCCGACCGGGATAAGCATAATAGTGCGTGCCACTTTATACCCCTTGTTCATTTTTTGGGATCAGGAAAAGGCCGCCCTGTGGGCGGCCTCGAGTTACTGCGTCAATTAAGCGCCGACCAGTTCCAGCGCGTCGTGGGCGATAACCCACTCTTCGTTGGTCGGGATTACCAGAGCCTTGGTAGAACCAGCCTTGGTGATCTCGCCACCCTTGCCGAAACGAGCCTTCAGGTTGGCGTCGTGATCGACGTCAAAGCCCAGCAGACCCAGCTTGTTCAGGGTGATTTCACGGATCGGGGCGGAGTTTTCACCGATACCACCGGTGAAAACAACGGCGTCCAGACGACCGTCCATGGCGGCAGCGTAGGCGCCGATGTACTTGGCCAGGCGATAGCAGTAAACGTCCATAGCACGCTTGGCTTCTTCTTTGCTGTCGTAGTTGTCTTCAACGAAACGGCAGTCGGAGGTCACTTCAGTCAGACCCTGCAGGCCGGACTCTTTGGTCAGCATGGTGTTGATATCGGCCACGCTCATGCCCAGCTTGTCGTGCAGGAAGAAGATGATGGCCGGGTCCAGATCACCGGAACGGGTACCCATCACCAGACCTTCCAGCGGAGTCAGGCCCATTGAGGTATCAACGGATTTGCCGTTCTTGATGGCGCAGACGGAACCGCCGTTGCCCAGGTGGCAGTTGATGATGTTCAGCTCTTCAACCGGCTTGTTCAGCTGCTTGGCAGCTTCCAGGCTGATGTAGTAGTGGCTGGTGCCGTGGGCTCCGTAGCGACGGATGCCGTTCTCTTTGTAGAGCTTGTACGGCAGGGCGTACAGGAAGGCTTCTTCCGGCATGGTCTGGTGGAACGCGGTATCGAATACGGCCACGTTCTTGTCAGCCAGCGCCGGGAATACGCGGCGAGCTTCACGGATACCGATCAGGTGAGCCGGGTTGTGCAGGGGGGCGTACGGAACAGCAGCTTCGATGCCGGCAATCACGTCTTCGCAGATGACAACGGAAGAGGTGAAGCGCTCGCCACCGTGAACAACACGGTGACCGATGGCGATCAGGTTCTTGGACAGTTCCGGATTGAGCGGCAGGATCTTGTTGACGATGAAGTCCAGCGCTTCCTGGTGAGCGGCACCCGCGCCCAGATCGGCACTGCCTTTCTCGCCATTCAGTTTCCACTTGATGCGGGCATCGTCGAGGTTGAAGCACTCGGCCAGGCCGGACAGCAGGTCATCACCGGTGGTTGCGTCAATGACGGCAAACTTCAGGGAAGAGCTGCCACAGTTAAGAACAAGAACCAGCTTACTCATGAATAAATCCTATCGCAGATTGGGTTGTGTAGGCGGATGCGTTGGACGCGGTGCGGCCAAAAACTTTCAACTTATCCTTATGAGGGTTGGCAATCTGTTGCTTGCCCCTTGTATAGTGATACAAGACCCGAAATCCAGACGTCCCTGACAGGTCAATAGCAAGACGCTTTTGACGCAAAAATGGGCGTACAAAGGATAACCCGATTGTTGAAAAATAACAAAGTCATCCTCAACCTTTGTTACTTTGCATCAAATTTTGTCGAGGTTTTGCCGTTAGTACGTTCAAAAAGCGCTCGGAGGTAGTATGAGCATGAACATTTTTGGAACTAAGTTACAGCAAGGCCGCCATTATATGACGCTTTGGCCGCGCCGTCCCGAGCTCAATTCGATGTTTCCTGAAAATCGGGTGATCAAGGCGACCGAGTTCGCCCTCAAGGTGATCCCCGCGCTGGCGGTGTTGAGCGTGATGCTGCAGTTCCAGTTTGGCGAGCTTCACTACTGGCCCTCTGTCATCACTTCCGTGCTGTTTCTGCTCAGTTTGCCGCTGCAAGGTTACTACTGGCTCGGTCAGCGTGCCGACACCCGATTGCCCCCGTCGTTGGCTAGCTGGTATCGGGAGATCAACGGCAAGATGAACGAGCAGGGTGGCCGCCGTCAGCTGGTGTCTCAGCCACGCTATGAAGAGCTGGCCGATACCCTCAAGGCCGCATTCCAGCAGCTCGATAAATCCTTTCTCTACGAATAACCCGTTTCAGATGCAAAAAGGCGCCAGTGGCGCCTTTTTTGTTGCGATTGGTGTGCGGATCAGGCTGCCAGTACCTTGCGGATCTCCTGGATGGAGAGCTTGTACTGACGAGGGCACTGACGCCATACAGTCAGCATCCGCTGGTATTTGTCGCGCATGGCGATGTCGCTGGAGAGCTCGTCGCACGGGCACTTGAGCTCGGGGAAGCGCTTGTCCACCTCCAGCAGGAAGCAGACGTAGTCGGCCAGCTCACGCTCCTGGCTGCGGCTGTAGCCGTTGAACTCCAGCCGGCTGGCGTTGATCTCGCCCTGATCGGCGGCATCCAGATTGCCCCATGAGATGGCCAGTGCGTGGTGCAGCTCCAGGGTGTCGATTACCTCCTGGCAGGTCGCCAGATCCAGATGGCCGAAGCTCTTCTCCAGCTCGAGGATCTGCAGGCAGTAGCCACGCTCGATGATGGTGCTGGCGCGCTGGTAGACGTCCGCTTTCTCCGGATTGAGTTTCGCCAGAATTTCGTACTGGTTGCTCAGGATCAAACGCTCAGTGTTGCTCATGTTCATGGGATATCTCGCTGGAAGATGATTCTGGGGTCACGTTAACCCATATATAAAATGAATTTTTTGATCTGGGCGGGGGAGTTGGTGAGAAAAATCCGTTGGCAAGGGGCGGTTGACCAGACAAAAAAGGCCTGCATGGCAGACCTTTCAATGACGCAGGGGAGGGTTACCCCTTGAGGAAATCCAGTACCACCTGATGGTGATCGCTGGTTTTGAACTTGTCGAAGTGGTGGGCAATCTTGCCCTCTTCGTCGATCAGGAAGCTCTGACGGTGAATGCCGTCATACTCTTTGCCCATGAACTTCTTCGGGCCCCAGACGCCAAAGGCATCCGCGACGGCGTGGTCCTCATCGGCCAGCAGAGTGAAGTTGAGTTGGTCCCGCTCTTCGAACTTTTTCAGCCGTTTGGCCGGGTCCGGGCTGATGCCAAGCACCACCACATTGAGGGCGGCCAACTCGGCGTTCACATCGCGCAGGCTGCAGGCCTGGGTGGTGCAGCCGGGGGTCATCGCCTTGGGGTAGAAATAGACCAGCACCTTCTTGCCGCGCAGGCCAGCGAGGCTGACCTGATTGCCATTCTGGTCGGGCAGGGAGAAATCGGGGGCGGGGCTGCCAGCTTGTAGTGGTTGCATGGGGTCTCCTCGGGTAAAACGCCCTCAGGCGTGTTTGCGATTGACGATAAACTCGAACGATTCGGCACCCAGTTGACGACAGAATTCGGCGAAGGCGGTTTGCGAACCTTCCACTTCACCCTCTCTGGCCAGATTGAGCTGAAAACTGATCTTCAGCAGGTTGAACGGCTGCTGCTCCAGGGTCATGGATTGCATCGCCTGAATGTTCCAGCCATGTTCGCTGAAGAACTGGGTGCACTGGCTTACGATGCCGGGCTCGTCGCGGATCAACAGGTCGGCACTGGCGCGGATGTCATACTGCAGGGACTGGTGGCGTTCGGTGCGTTTCATCATGGTGATGAGATCCCACTCCTGGCTACGCAGGGGCAGGCTGATTTCGAGTTGCATCATGCTGTTCCAGTCGCCCGAGAGCAGCATGATAAAGGTAAATTCATTGCCGAAGATGCCAAGGCGGCTGTCCACAATGTTGCAACCACAGCCACTGACGTGGCGGGTCACTTCATTGACGATGCCAGGCCTGTCCGTGCCGATGGCCGTTACGACCAGGTAGTGAGTCATAAATCTTCTCTCGTCCGTTATTTCGTTGCGAAAGCCGCGCTGGCAAGCCAACCCTCCGGCCCTGATGACCACTCCCTGAGGGACGTTGCCGACTTTCGTCCATTACTTTTTGTTCCGGATGATATCACGGCTTGCCCCCTCTCTCCCTTGTTTTTCAAAGGGGTCAGCTTTACCATTACGCCCCTGAAAATCGGGAGAAAAGTCCATGTTACGCGGTAGTATTGTTGCGCTCGTTACCCCCATGCTGGTTTCAGGTGAAGTCGATTGGGCCAGTCTGGCCAAACTGGTCGACTATCATGTCAGCGCCGGGACCAGTGCCATTGTTGCGGTGGGTACCACAGGGGAATCGGTGACCCTGAGCGAGCAGGAGCATATCGCCGTCGTTGAAAAGACCGTTGAGTATGCCGTCGGACGCATTCCCGTCATCGCCGGTTGCGGCTCCAACAATACTGCCCATGCCATTGAATTGGCAAAGCGACTGGCCAAAACCGGCGTGGTGGCGGGTCTCTCGGTGACTCCTTACTACAACAAGCCCACTCAGGAAGGTCTCTATCGCCACTATTGTGCGATCGCCGAGGCTAGTGGTCTGCCCCAAATTCTTTATAATGTGCCCGGTCGCACCTGTTGCGATCTCAAACCGGAGACCGTGGCCCGTCTGGCCAAGGTTCCCGGCATTATCGGTTTGAAAGAGGCAACCGGCGATTTGAGCCGCACCCCGCTGCTGCGCGAGCTGTGCGGGCCGGAGTTTGCTCTCTACAGTGGCGACGATGCCACTGGTTGTGATTTTATGCTGCAAGGTGGCGATGGCGTGATTTCGGTCACCACCAATATTGCAGCGGCCCAGATGGCCGACATGTGTCGTGCTGCGCTGGCCGGTGATGCCGGGCAGGCGCATGACATCAACAATCTCTTGATGCCGTTGCACAAGACTCTGTTCTGCGAACCGAGCCCCACCCCGGTGAAATGGGCCTGTGCCCAACTGGGGTTGATTGCAACAGCCACCTTGCGCCTGCCGCTGGTTGACCTCACCCCCGAGGGCGAACAGCTGATGGCGCGAGCACTGACCACAGCGGAGTTGATGGCGAGTGTTTAAATCTAATGGAAAGGGAAATAGAGCCCGTCTGGTGCTGAGCGTTGCGACTGTGGCCGTCTTGGCCGGTTGCAGCACCCCCCAGGATCGCAAAATGGCCAACCGCGACTTCGGTTATGAAGATGCCCGCCTCGAGGGCCGCGCGTTCTTGATCCCCGCAGGATTGAGTGCCCCCACCTTCAACAGCCAGTACGATATCCCGCCGCTTCCCGAGAGCAGCCGTGAAGGTGCCCTCGGCGCCCAGGTCGATGTGCGCCCACCCGCTCAGCTGCTGACCGTGGTACCGGGTAGTCAGGTCGTGCAGAGCGCAACCGAACCGACCGTTGCCTTCTATGCCCTGAGCACCAGCCAGAGCGTGGAGCGCGATACCTGGTCGTTCCTGATGAACTTCCTGGCCAAATACAAGGTCACCACCGAGAAGCTGGATCAGCAGGATGGCGTATTGCAGACCGGCTGGTTTGACAACACAGTCGCCCTCGATGGCTGGGGCGAAGATGACGAAGACTTCAAAATTCGTCAGCGTTACCAGTTCACCGTACGCAACGATGCCCAGCGCCACGCCGTCAACATGTCGGTCCGGGTACTGGATCACGAAGAGACCATCGACGGCGAGACCAGCAACAAGCTGACCCCAGCCGATGCCCAGCGCTATGCCGCGCGAGTGCTGAACCAGTTCTCGCTCTATTACGACAGCCAGCTGAAAGCCCGCGAGCAGCACAAGTCCAACGATGGCATGGGTCTGCAACTGGGTCTGGACAACAACGAGCTGAGCGCCTGGATTGCCGAAGGCTCCTTTGATCAGGTGTGGCGTCGCCTCAACCAGGTACTGCCCGCTTATGGTTTCACCATCAAGGATACCCAGCAGTCTCTGGGCTGGATCGACGTCGAGTACGAAGAGCCGGGTGCCGAGTTCTGGAAGGCGAAAGGGAGCGAGCCGTTCAAACTGGAGGAGGAGAAATACCGCTTCCAGCTTGGCGAAATGGCGGGAGGCAAGACCTCCATCACCCTGTTCGACAAGGACAAGAAGCCGGTATCGTCCGGGGTTATCTCCCAGATGTATATCAGCCTGTCCGAGGCGTTCGCCAAGGGGCTGGCCGATCAGGCAGCAGCAAAAGCAGAATAAATACAGGGGCCTTGTGCCCCTGTTTTGTTATCAAAATCCCCCTGAAAACGCGGGGATTCCGAGCGGTTTTCGATGATGCGAGCCCCCTTGCCAGCCCGTTGCAAACAGAGCGCGCAGGTGAGTAACTCGCGATGTTTACCCCCCACAAACAGGAAGTGTTATTAGCCATGAGTCTTGCAGATCAAGTATTGGCGGTGAATGACGATTTGCCGATCCGTACCGATAAACCTGTCCATTCCGGCAAAGTGCGCAGCGTCTACTGGTTGACCCCCGAAGACAGTGCCCGGCTCATAAAAGAGAAAGGCTATGATGTGCCGGCCGATGCGCCTCTCGCCCTCATGGTGATCAGCGATCGCATCTCGGCCTTCGATTGCATCTGGCAAGGTGTGGATGGCCTGAACGGCGTGCCGGGCAAAGGGGCGGCGCTCAACGCCATCTCCAGCCACTGGTTCAAGCTGTTCAAGGAGAAGGGACTGGCCGACAGCCACATTCTGGATATTCCGCACCCCTTCGTCTGGATCGTGCAAAAAGCCCGTCCGGTGATGATCGAGGCGATTGCCCGCCAGTACATCACCGGCTCCATGTGGCGTGCCTACAAGGATGGCGAGCGCGAGTTCTGCGGCATCACCCTGCCGGAAGGGCTGAAAAAGGATCAGAAACTGCCGGAGATCCTCATCACTCCCTCCACCAAGGGCGTGCTGAAAGGGCTGGATGGCGTGCCGGAAGCCGATGACGTCAACGTCTCCCGTGCCGATATCGAGCGCCATTATAAGGGCTTTAACTTCAGCAAACCGGCCGACATCGACCGCTACGAAGTGCTGCTCAAAGAGGGCTTCAACGTCATCAGCGACGCGCTGGCCGGGCTGGATCAGATCTTCGTCGATACCAAGTTCGAGTTTGGTTACGTCCACGATGCGGCGGGCAACGAGAAGCTGATCTACATGGATGAAGTGGGCACCCCCGACAGCTCCCGTATCTGGGATGGCGCGGCCCTGCGCGACGGTCAGATTGTCGAGAAGTCCAAAGAGGGTTTCCGTCAGTGGCTGCTCAACCACTTCCCGGATCCGGACATCCTGCTCAACAAGAACCGCATGCCGGAACGTTTTGCCCTGGCCCGCGACAACAAGCTGCCGACCGAAGTGATGATGGATATCTCCAACACCTATGTCGGGATCGCCGAGAAGATAATCGGCCACAAGTTGGCGCGTTCTGCCAATCCCAAGCAGGAGATCATCGAGGTGCTGCGTGAGCAGTACGGTCTGATCGACTAAGGGTTGCTCTCTTTTTTTGTCGCCAACAAACAAACGTTTGCTGATAGTGAGGGATATAGGCAGAGAAACAGACGGGCCCCATTGCGGGGCCCGTTTTTATTACTGGTCTGGCGGCAAGCGAGCGGCGATCAGCCGTTGACCCTGAACACCTGACCGGTCTGGATGCCCAACACCGACTTCTTGTAAGCCTGCGCCACCTTGGCGGCTGGCACCGGCACGAACCCCGGGAAGAAGTCGGCGTATTTGTCCATCGACTCCGCCAGCACGGTGGGGCTCACCACGTTGATGCGCAGGCCTCGTGGCAGCTCGCAGGCGGCCGCTTTCACAAAGTGATCGATGGCGCCGTTGACTGTGCTGGTGCTCACGCCCCAGTTGATCGGCTCCTCGCTCAGGATGCCGCTGATCAAAGTGATGGAACCCTTGTCAGTCAGATAGGGAATGGCGGCTCGGGTCAGGTTGATCTGGCCCATCAGCTTGCTCTCCAGTCCCACCTGCCACTGCTCGTCGGTCATCTCGGTCAGGCCGTTGAAGGCCACGCTGCCGCTGGCGACAACCAGTGCATCAAACTGGCCCACCTGGGCAAACAGCGCCTTGATGGAGGCGGGATCACGCATGTCGACCGTGGCATCGCCACGACTGTGGCCGACCCGGATCACCTGATGATCTTTGGCAAGCAGTTCACTGACCGCGGAGCCGACGGTGCCGGAGGCACCCACAATCACAATTTTCATCTGCATCACTCCTGGTTGGGATGGATCGATTCTAGCGCAACAGAAAATGCGAAAAAGCGCGTAAAATAAACCAATTGTTTCCATATTGGAGCTAATGATGGATATCGCCCATCTGGCCAGCTTTTATGAGGTGGTGCTGCGCGGCAGTTTCTCGGCCGCTGCCGATACGCTGGGAGTGAGTAAGGGGATGCTGAGCCGCCACGTCAGCGCGCTGGAGGCCTCCCTCAATGCACAACTGTTGCAGCGCACCACCCGCCGCCTCAGTCTGACCGAGGCGGGCAAGACCCTCTACCAGCAGGCGGGGGAGATCTTCGCGCTGGCGCGGCAAGCGGAGCAGGATATTCAGGCGCTGACCGAAGAGGATGGCGGACGGCTGCGCTTTACCTGCCCGGTCAGCACCGGCGACCGCATGGTGAGCGAACTGCTGACCAGCTTTGCCGCGCTCTGTCCGGGAGTGGAGGTGGAACTCAATTTCACCAACCAGATGGTCGACATGAGTCAGGGAGAAAACGACATCGCCCTGCGCGCCATGAGCGAGGTGCCGGACAATCTGGTGGCCCTGCCGCTGGGGCGGCTCAAGGATGTGGTGGTGGCGAGCCCCGCACTGGTGGCGCGAGAGGGGCGTCCTGCCACTCCCTATGAGCTGAGCGGGCGCAGCTGCCTGTTGCAGGGGCACAATCCGGCCTGGGAGCAGTGGCACTTTATCTGTGAGGGTGAAGAGGCCCACATTCTGGTGCAGGGCAAGGTGCGGGCCAACCATTACAGTACCGTGTTGCAATTGGCGCGCGCCGGTATGGGCTATGCCAAGTGCCCGCTGATGCTGGTGGAATCGCTGCTGACGGCAGGGGAGCTGGTGACCGTGCTCGACGAGTGGCAGAGCGGCCTGCATCAGCTCCATGTGCTGCACGCCCAGCAGCGACGGGTGCCGCGCAAGATCCGGCTGTTCAAGCAGGTGTTGGCCCAGTGGTTTGCCGAGCGACCCCACTACCTGCTCTGAGCGGCGTTATTTTTCTGTCATCTTCGGCTGCTACCCTGCGCCCATCATCGGCATCAGGAAGATCAGCGGGAATGAAGAACAATAGAGGGTTGACCGGTTTTGTACTGCTCTGTGCAGTCTTGGGGGCCGGCAGTGTACAGGCCATGGTGGACGTGAAGGTGCCGGAGAATTTCCGCATCCTCGCGGTGAGCAACGGCACCTTGCAGGATGAGCAGCATGCCACCCTGGCGGATGGCGAACAGCAACTGCTGGTGCGCTTCGAGGGGGTGATCCCCAGTCGCAGCAGCAGCGAGAATGATCGGCAGGTACGTTCCGAGCCGCAGGTGGTGCGCTATCAGGGCAGCAATCAGCATTTGCAGCTGACGGCCAGCGTACCGGGAGACGAGCGGGGGATGCAGGCCTATGCCAAGGATCCGGTGGTGGCGCTGCAGGAGAATGGCCGCGCGCTTGCCATCCAGCAGGATGTGCTGGTGACCAGTGGCATGCTGCTTGGGGTGGATTGGAATGGCAAACTGGCTGAATACAACCGCAGCGGCGGCAAGGCGGCGCTGACGGCCGTCGCTGTGACTACACAACCAACCGCTACGCTCTCCGGTGGGGCGCAACCCGTTGTGGCTGCCAGCGAGCTGGAAGGGCAGTTGCAGCAGTTGTTCCTCCAGGCAGACCCGGCCCTGCGCAAGCGCTTTATCGGTTGGGCCGTGCCACAGCTTTAAGTTTTCTGCCCGTTGCAGTAACGTGGACACTCCTTTTTTCAGGCGCTCTGTTCATCGTACTCAACGAGGTTTTCATGTTTGAATTGCATTCACGCCTGCAGGCAGATACCCGGTGGCTCGGGGATCTGCCCCTCTGCCGTGTCTTGCTGGCCAAAGACAGCCAGTATCCCTGGCTGATCCTGGTACCGCGAGTAGCCAACCTGCGGGAAATTCACCATCTGGCGCCGGAGCAGCAGCAACAGCTGATGCAGGAGTCCTGCGCCGTCGCCGCCCTGATGGAACAGGCCCTCAGCCCGGACAAGATCAACATCGGCGCGCTGGGCAATCTGGTGCCGCAA
Source organism: Aeromonas sp. Y311-2 (assembly GCF_027706025.1). NCBI lineage: Bacteria > Pseudomonadati > Pseudomonadota > Gammaproteobacteria > Aeromonadales > Aeromonadaceae > Aeromonas > Aeromonas sp. Y311-2. The sequence goes on from NZ_JAPDCL010000020.1 coordinate 35,716, forward strand.
CTCCATCTTCACCATGTAGCCCGCTTTGTGACGGATCGCGCCTGGCCAGGCCCCATCTGGGGCGCTCATCCGGTCGTGCCTTATGAGCCACAAGTTTTGGCACAGCAGGCCGATATATGGCGTGCCCGGCTCGCCAAGCTGAGCGGTTTCACCCCTGTGGCTGCTGATAATGGAGTCAACTGAGAGGCGTGTCGCTATTTCAGTCTCCGGGCCGCGCCATCTGTTAGAGTTATGGTATAGATAAGCCCATTTTCGATGTTCAGGAAGGTCCCATGATAGTGACAAGATCCGATGACGATGCCGTATTGACCACAGAGGATGTGCTGCTCAGCCTGTGCAACTCGGTGACGGACGTTTTGAGTGCCGCGACCATGAGTCAGGTGCGGTTTTCCGGCATGGTGCAGCGGATCAGCAAGACCTGCCTCAAGCCGGATATCGGCTGCTTCGTGCTGTTCGATGGCGGTTTTTCCGGTCTGGTGGTGATCAACTTCTCCGCCGCCGCCGCCATGGAGCTGTACGAGAGCTACATGCTGAGCATGGGGCTCTCCAAGGAGGATCTCGCCATCTCCCACACCTCTGACGAGGTGAGCAACGTGATGGGCGAGCTGATGAACCAGATCGTCGGCAGCTTCACCGTCAAGGTGGGTCGGGATCTGCAGACCCACATCACCCAGAACCAGCCGAAGATGCTGGCCCTCAACAAGCAGGTAATGCTGAGCGTCGATACCAATCTCGACAGCCCGGAGTCCCGCCGCGTTACCTTCTTCACCGCCCGCAACAACATCTTCTATCTGGAGCTGGCGATGGACAAAACCGAGTTCATCCGCATCCACAATGAGGGGATGGAGCACGAGGAGCTGGATCCCGATGCGCTGATCGCCCAGGCCAAGCAGGATGCCGCCAAGCCGGCTCAGGCTGCGGCCCCGGTTGCCAACGATCACGACGATCTGCTCGACTCTCTGGGTATCTGAAGCAAACGCCGGATAGCAACAAGGCCACCTTCGGGTGGCCTTGTTGTATCGGTGCGCACAACTGTCGTTAGAAGTTGTAGAGCAGGCCGGTGTTGAACATCACTGATTCAGAATCGTAGAAGTTGATGTCGGAATCGGACTTGGCATAGCCAGCGGTAAAGGTTGCGGAGAGCGGAGCAATACCGAACGGGCGGTGCCAGAAGAAGGTGCCGGTCAGGGCAAACTCGTCGGAGTCGGCTTTTTTGTTACCAAAGTCAGGGATTGGATTGGCTTCATCATATTTGGTCTGGCCCAGATAGGCGTTGCTGACGAAAGACCACTGGGAAGCGCGCATGCCGTAGGTCAACTGGAGGCCGTTGCTCTTGTAGCTTTGGGCGCTGCCGTCCAGATCGGCTTGGCGGTAGATAAAGGCTGGCTCCAGAATTTGACCGGGTGCCAGCTGCCATTTGTAGGAGAGGTCGAGGGCGTGGATCTTGCCGTTGCGATCCAGCTTGGCTGCATAGTTTGTCTGGTTATCCTTATCGTATTGCTGGCCGCTGCGTTCCTCATCCACCTCGATGTTGCGGGTGGTCAGGCTGCCATTGAAGTTGCTACCCCAGATGCTGTCCCAGGCGAAGCGCACCCCTTTTGACTTGATATCGGTCGACTGGCGATCAACGCCTACGGCGAAGGGATCGCTCCACTGCTCGGTCGGCATGGCATTAAAGACCACGGAGCCAGCTACGATGCCCTTGTCGCTCATCTCCTGACGGATACCGAGCTGCTGGGTGAAGTCGAAACGGATGGCATCCTGGATCAGGTTACCGAGGAAGACCTGGGTGCGGGTATCGGCAAAGGTGTAGCGGATATCGGCGTTGAGCAGCGGGGCAACGGCGGAGCTGCTCTCGGCACTGCCCAGTCCGCTCAGGCGGCGGTTTTCATCATCACCACTATAAAAATTCGATTCGTAATTGATGACACTGACCCCGCCAAGCAGGAAACCGGACCAGCCAGACTCCTTGGGAATTTCACCCAAATCAGCATAAGCACTATTTGCGACCAGCAGGCCCAGGCCCAGCAAGGTGGTGTTGCGCATCGGATAACTCCTAAATTAAATGGTTGTGAATTATTTCAGCCGGTGAGTATAAAGAAAAAAACTTAATGGCAACTGACTCAATATTGCCAATTATCCTAACCCACTCATTTCATTCGGCGAATCGTTAATTAATTGTGCGAGATTAAGAAGAGTTCACTCGGTTGTGCTGGTATTCTGTACCGCGAATATCGGGGGAAAACAATAAGATGAAACAGATTAAATCCTGGGCGCAATATTATGTCGATCTGATGACCAAGCTGGGACTGGTGCGCTTCAGCATGTTCCTGGCGGCGGGCATTATCGTGCTGGCGGTCGCCATCCAGATGGGGGTGACCCTGTTCCTGCGCGGCAATATCGATGTGATCGACTTCGTTCGCTCGGTCTTCTTTGGCCTGCTGGTGACTCCCTGGGCGGTCTATTTTCTCTCCATCGTGGTGGATCAGCTGGAGGATTCCCGTCAACGACTGAGCCGGATGGTGCGCAAGCTGCAAGATATGCGCGAGCGGGATCTGGAGCTCAATACCCAGCTGCAGGAGAACATCAGCCGTCTCAACGCCCAGATTGCCGAAACCAATCGGGCCGAGAGCCTGCGTCTGCAGGCCATCGAGGATCTCGAGAACGAGGTGTTCCAGCGGGAGAAAGCCCAGCTCCATCTGGGGGAGCGCACCGCGCTGCTGCGCTCCTTTATCGACTGCTCCCCCGATCTGGTCTACTACCGCAACGAGGATGAGCAGTTCTCCGGCTGCAACCGCGCCATGGAAGAGCTGACCGGCAAGGTGGAGGCCGAGCTGATCGGTCTGACCCCGTTCGATGTCTACAAGCAGGAGATCGCCAACAAGGTGGTGGAGACCGACAAGCAGGTCTTTGCCAGCAACGAGCCGCTCACCTACGAGCAGTGGCTGGAGTATCCCGATGGCCGCAAGGCTTACTTCGAGCTGCGCAAGGTGCCCTTCTTCGACCGCTTCGGCAAGCGACTCGGCCTGCTCGGTTTTGGCCGCGACATCACCGAGCGCAAGCAGTATCAGGACAAGCTGGAGAAGGCGAGCCGTGACAAGACCACCTTTATCTCCACCATCAGCCACGAGTTGCGCACCCCGCTCAACGGCATTGTGGGCTTAAGCCGGATGCTGATGGATACCCCCCTCGATCCCAAACAGCATCAGCAGCTCAAGACCATTCACCTGAGTGCGGTGACCCTTGGCAATATCTTCAACGACATCATCGACTTGGACAAACTGGATCGCCGTCGCCTCGAAATTGCGCCAACCCGTATCGACCTGCCTGCCTTCCTCGACGAGCTGGAGACCCTGTCGCGCATTCAGGCGGAGCAGAAGGGGCTCTATCTCCATTTCGATCGCGATGGCGACATGCCGCAATTTGTGATGGCTGACGGTACCCGCCTGCGTCAGGTGCTGTGGAATCTGGTGGGCAACGCGGTCAAGTTTACCGATGAGGGGGGCGTCACCGTGCGTTGTCTCTCCCATCCAGCCGACGAGCCGGGCAAGCTGGCCCTGCACTTCGAGGTGGAGGATACCGGCATCGGCATCCCGCGCGCCCAGCAGGAGAAGATCTTCGCCATGTACTATCAGGTGCAGGGCAAGAAGCACGCCACCGGCACCGGCATTGGCCTCGCGGTCTCCCGTCAGCTGGTGCAGGCGATGGGCGGGCAGCTCTATGTGGACAGCGATCCGGGCGAAGGCTCCTGCTTTACCGCCGAGCTGGAAGTGGCTTGCGCCGAGCCTGTGTTGCCAGAGCAGGAGGAGGAGATGCCCTCCCTCGATATCCTGCTGGTGGAGGATGTGGAGCTTAACGTGACAGTAGCCTGCGCCCTGCTGGGCAAGCTGGGTCATCAGGTGCAGGTGGCACGAGACGGCACCCAGGCGTTGGCGATGGCCAACCCGGATGATTTCGACCTCATTTTGCTCGATATCCAGCTGCCGGACATGACCGGCTTTGATGTGGCGAAAACCCTGCTAGAGCGTTATGGCGACAGCCTGCCACCCATGGTGGCGCTCACCGCCAACTCTACCGGCGATCGCCAGTATTATCGGGATCACGGCATGCAGGATGTCATTAACAAGCCGCTTGGCTCCAAAGCGGTGCGGGAGGTGATTGGTCACCTGTTTGCCGATCTGGCCGAGGATGAAGCGGACGAGCAGGCGGATGCGGGCAACCAGGATGCCCTGCTGGATATCCCCTTCCTCACCGATTACGCCGATACCGTGGGAAAGCAGGTGCTGCTCTCCAGCGTTGATCTGTTCGAGAAGATGATGCCGGACTACATGGCGGTGCTCGACTCCAACATGATTGCCAAGGATCAGGCCGGCGTGGTGGAAGAAGCACACAAGATAAAAGGGGCGGCAGGCTCCATCGGTCTGCGTCGACTGCAGCAGACGGCCCAGCTGATCCAGAGCCCGGATCACCCCGCCTGGTGGGAAAACGTGGAAGACTGGATTGAGACGCTGCGCCGGGAATATCCGGGCGATATCGCCCGTCTGCGGCGCTGGTTGCTGTCTTGAGTCTGATGGAAGTTGCTGGCAAGGAGCTGCGAGATGTATAGCCGTTTGATTACCCCCGCGCGCATCCACCCTTGGGGGAATGAGGAGCTGCTGGAGGCGACCGAGCAGGATCGCGCCCGTATCGTGCAGGCCGCGCCGGTGCGTCGGTTGCAGCAGAAGACCCAGGTCTTTCCGCTCGATGTGAAGGCCTCGGTGCGCAGCCGTCTCACCCACTCGCTGGAGGTGCAGGAGACCGGCCGCCAGATCAGCCGCCGCATTCTGGCTGCCTTGCCAGCAGGCACGGTCTGCGAAGGGGCTTTTATCAATCTGGTGGAGATGTCCTGCCTGCTTCATGACGTGGGCAACCCGCCGTTTGGCCACTTTGGCGAGCAGGTGATGAGCCAGTGGCTCGGCGAGATGCTCGATCCCCTCTATCAGCAGGCGCTGGCGCAGCCACCTTCGGCCCAGTGGGCTGAATTGCGTCAGGATCTGCAACTGTTTGATGGCAACGCCCAGAGTCTGCGGCTGGTGCACAGCTTGCACGAGCTCAACCTGACACTCGGACAACTGGCGGCACTCTGCAAATACCCGCAGCAGCCGCAACCCGGGGTGAGTTATGGCCAGCATCATGGCTGGAGCAGCAAGCGGGGCATCTTCTTTAGCGAGCAGCCGCTCTACCGCGCCCTCGGTCAGAGCCTGGGATTGGCCCCCGGCTGCCGTCATCCGCTGGTCTACATCATGGAGGCGGCCGATGACATCTCCTACTGCATCGCCGACCTGGAAGATGCGGTAGATCGGAGGATCCTGACTCAGGGTGAACTGCTGGCGGCGCTGCGAGCTGCTGACCAGAGTGACTACATGGGCACCTTGCTGGATGAGGCGCTGGCTTCTGGTCGGGGCTTTTTCCCCCATTTTCGCCAGCAACTTACCCGGGATCTGGTTGCGCTGGCGGCGCAGAGCTATGTCAGCGAACATCAGGCCATTTTGCAGGGATCCTATCCGCAAGCGCTGCTGCACGGTCAGGCGCCGGCGGCGCGGGTGCTCGATATCCTCAAACGGGTGGCCCGCGAGCTGGTCTTTATGCGCCCCGAGGTGGAAGCGCTTGAGCTGGAGGGGTATGCGGCGCTGCGCGGGGTGCTGACCAGTTATGCCTGCCTGTTGTCGCTGCCAGCGCCACAGTTTGCCCGTCTGCTGGCCGGGGAGGGGAGTCAGGCGCTGTTCTTTGCGCGCCGCCTCTATCACCGTCTCTCGGCCCGCCATCTCAAGGCCTATCGATTGGCGATTGCCACCCCGGATCCGCGATTTGCCTGCCAGAACGAGCAGGAGTGGTATTACCGGGTGCGGTTGCTGCTCGATTATGTCAGCGGCATGACGGATACCTATGTACTGGAAGAGTACCGGCTACTCTCGGGGATCTGATGCCCCAGGCTCCTGTCGGGCAGCATAAAATGCCGTAAAAACGTTTAAAAAGGAGTCGCAAGAGGCTTGTGTTAAATTCGGATATTTTTTAGACTTCTGCAACCTGTTCAACTTTTACCCGGTAAGGAGACGAAAATGCAACATCTGATGCTCAATATTGCATTCTCTCGCGGCACTGCGTGCGGCGTGAAATCTCGTGCTCTTTTACCGCGTGGCGTAAACAGGTAACCCCTGTCTTTTTATCACCCGCGGTTCGTCCCGCAGGGTGATATCCACTTTCTCCGGGAGAACCGCATGTTCAACTGGAGAATGTCATGTCTATCGAACTGGTTTTACTGCGCAGTGTTGAATCCCTGGTCCAGAAAAGGATTGCCCGGGTCGAGCGTCGTCTCGTGCAGGTCAATCTGTCACCCGCCCTGCTCAGGGATATCGGGCTGGAAGGATATCAGGGTCAAATCGCCCTCGTTCGCGAGCGGGAGTATCAAACCGGCTTCCGCCTCGGGAATCGAATAACCTGATCGCGAAGGGGAGAATAAGATCCCCCTCGCTAGTGAAATGGCAGGCTGCATGCCTGCCATTTTTCCATCTTGCGGTTGATTCCAGGTTCACATGTTGGTGACTCAGTATTATCCTCTCCGCCCTCATTGTAACAGCTGCGATTGTTTTCTCGCCTTGCGTCGTCAGGATCTGCAAGATTAGAGGTGGCAGCCCTATCTGTTTTACTCATCAGGACAAGACCTTATGCCACTCCTTCGTCAGCTTTTTCTTCCCATTTTGCTGTTGTTTTCAGGCATGTTGGCTGTTGCGGCTCCCCAACCGCAAGATGAGAGCACAAGTAACGAAATTTCTGCACAAAAGGAGCTGCTGGTCGGGGTTCCCCGTGGTGGTTATCCCCCTTTCATCTATCAACTCCCCAACCTGCGTTATGCCGGTCCGCTCAAGGAGCTGGCCTCGCGTATTGCAGCCGAAATGGGCGTGTCATTGCGTTATATCCCCTACAACTCCTACGTAGATGCCCAGATTGCTCTCCAAGGTGGCCAGATCGATGCATTAATCGGGGTCGAACGTAATGCTCTTGAGCTGAAGGGGATAAACCATATCGGCAGTATCGGTTCATATGCCCGCTCCATTTTAATGCATACCCCGGATCAGCAATTGACCCTGGAGCAGGCGCGCAAGTTACGCTGGGTCTGTATTCGCGGGTTTGGCAGTTGTAATGAATTGGCGCGTTTGGGGATCTCTGATGTAACTGAGCTGGAGAGCCGCACTGAGGCGACCTATATGGTCAAGCTGGGCGCTGTCGATGCATATCTTGAGTTGGGGCCAATTGTTACCCTCAAGATGGAGAGAATGCCAGCGTCAATGGGGGTTGTCGCTCCTGGGTGGCTTTCTGGCAGCACGTTGACGATGGCGACCAGTTCCCTCCAGCCAGAACTGAGTGAGAAGCTTTGGCAGGCATATCAACGGATACCCGTTGCAGACTCACGATTACGGTTGCATCAGGAAGATGAACGCGCCAACGCTGGTCTGTTGCCGGAACCAGATGAGTCTAGTTGGCTGAAGCAGAGAAACAAGGTCATCAAGTTCGCCGTTGCCCCCAGATTTGCCGGCATCAGTGAAATCGATGACGAAGGTGAATTGCATGGCTATACGGCAGACCTGATGAAGTTATTGAGTCTGCGCTCCGGGATCCGCTTTGAGCTGGCGTCGACAAATACCTGGCAGGAGTCACTTAAAATGCTGAAAGAGCACAAAGTGGACCTTATTCCCTTGATGACACCGCTCAAGGATCGTCAGTCCTTTGCCTCTTTTACCTCCTCCTATCTGAAGTTAGACAGCTATGTTGTAGCCAGACACGGTGCTCGCCCGCTGAAGTCGTTGGTCGAGCTGAAAGGGCGTCTGATTGGTGGTGTGACGGGCTCTTACGAAGCCTCTCTCATTCACGCGCTGGGCGCCAATATTATCGAAGTAGGCAAAGATGCCGATTTACTGACCTTGCTTGATACTGGGCGAGCCGAATATGTGCTGTTGACCATGACCAATCTGGGACAGCAGGCGATGAAGGGGTTCAATGATAAGTATCAGGTGGTGCTGAGCTCTCCCGAATTTTCCGTACCTATCAGTATGGCCGTCGACAATGCTCAGCCCGAGTTGCTCCGAATCATGGACAAGTTGCTGCTGACCATCACGGATGAGGAGTGGCAACTGCTGGAACGACGCTGGCTCAATGTGTCGGTCAATATCGAGTCTGATTACACCCTGATTTACAAATGGTTGGCCATAGGGGGGGGCGCCTTGCTCGTCAGCGGTTTGCTGGTGATGTTCTGGGCTCGCAGTTTGCGTCGCCAGATTGCGCAGCGGAAAATCGCAGAGGACAAGCTGAACGAACAGTTGCTGTTTGTGCAGACTTTGCTCAACTCACTGCCAACCATGGTGGCGCTACGTGATAGCGAGCAGCGGATCACCTTGTGCAATCAGGCCTATCGCGATGCTTTTCTCGGTGCTGGCAGTTGCAGTGAGGAGCTGCAAAACATGCCAGAGACACTCAGAAACAGTGTGTTGGAAGAAGAGCGTTTAGTGTGGCAGACAGGACAGGATCTGGAGGGGGCAGGGAGCAACCTGCGAGCTGATGGTACGCCCTGCCATGTTATCTATGCCAAACGCCCTTATCGCGCTCCTGATGGCAATATGCTGGGGGTGTTGACAGTACTGACCGATGTCAGCCGGATCAAGGAGGCGGAGGAGCGCGCCCGTCAGGCTGAAAATCGCCTAACCCAGATTACTGACAGCATGCCTGGCGTTGTTTACCAATATCTATGGCTGGGACCGGGTAAGGGACGCTTTCTCTACGCTTCTGAGGGGGCTAATGAGATCTTGGGGGTGACCAATAGGGAACTGTTTGGCGCTGAGTCGGCCGGTGAGGTATTTGGCTTTACCGAACAGGCGCTTCAGGATTTTGTCAGCAAGGTGGCCAATCATGCCGAGACTCTGGCGCCCCTCGACCTGGAGGTCAAGGTGGAGCGACCTGATGGAGATCGCTATCTGCAAGTGCGTGGCAACTTTGTCAGACAGGAGCAGCAAGCACTGATCCTTAACGGGGTGATTCAGGACATCACAGCCCTCAAGCAACAGGAATATGAGTTGCGCGAAGCTCGCGCCTATGCCGAGCAGGCGATGCAGGCTCGCAGCCGCTTTTTGGCAACCATGAGCCATGAACTACGAACACCCATTTCAGGCATGCATGGCATGCTCGAATTGCTGCAAATGAGCGAGCTGAACGACGACCAGCGTTTTATGGTGCGCAATGTGGTCACCTCGACCAATAACCTGCTCTATCTGGTCAATGACATCCTCGATTTTTCCAAGATAGAAGCGGGTCAGTTGCAGTTGAATTACCAGAGCAGCCGGTTGCAAACGGTGATCTGCGATGCCATTCGTGGCCACGCGGCACTGGCTCATAACAAGGGGCTCAATGTGGTGCTGGAGTGGGAGCATCATGTGCCGGATTGGGCCGACATCGATGGGGTGCGTATCGGTCAGGTCATCTCCAACCTGCTCAACAATGCGGTGAAGTTTACCGAACAAGGGGGGATTACGATTCGGGTCAGCTACCTGAGCGAGCAACTGACCATCAGTGTCAGTGACACCGGTATCGGGATCGCCGAAGAGAAGCAGGCGCTGCTGTTCACGCCTTTTGAGCAGGTGGAGTCAGATATCAACCGTCGTTTTGGTGGCACCGGACTGGGGTTGGCAATCTGTGAGCAGCTGGTATGCAAAATGGGTGGGGCACTGGCACTGACCAGCAAGGCAGGAGAGGGCTCCTGCTTCCGCTTCACCGTGCCGCTAACCAATCCGCAGTGGGATCCCCCAGCTCTGGCTGACACAGAATGGTGGTTTTTCAGCGATGACACCAACCTCGAAGCGGCCATGGTACGGCAGGGGGCCAAGCTCAGGTACTTGGGGGCCAATGAGCTCAGTCGCTCACTGGAAGGGTTGCTGTTGGCCGATCAACGGTGGCTTGAGCAAGCGCTTGGGGGGGAATGGCAAAGCTGGCTGCAACACTCTGCGCTGAAGGGGATCATAGCGTCACCCGATGAGGCGTTACGGGGTCGGATTGGTGAACAGAAATGGTGGCGCCTGGGGCTATCTCCTCTCTATCCGGATCTTCTGCTGGAGAGCTGCCACGAATTGCTACAGGAGCGGGTCACACCAATCCTCCCTGCGCTTGCAGAGAAGCTGGGTGGCAAAGTATTGGTGGCTGATGATCATCCGGTCAATCGTGCCTTGTTGGCACGGCAGTTAGCCATTCTTGGTATCGAGGCTCAGGTCGTGGAAGATGGCGAGAAGGCTCTGCGGGCTTGGCAGGGACAGCAATTCTCTCTGCTGTTGACTGATTGCCATATGCCGGTGATGGATGGTTATGCCCTGACCAAGGCGCTGCGGGCTGCGGGAGTGACGGCCCCCATCATAGGGGTAACGGCAGATACGTCGGAAGAGGCGAGTGCTCGTATGGTAGAGGCTGGCATGAGTGACATGTTACTGAAGCCCTACCCGCTGGATATCTTGCGCCAGATGCTGGCCCATTGGCTGGCAGAGAGGACGCCAACCAGAAGCGCGGTTGCGCCCGTTGTTGGGGCTACAGGCATGCAGGCTGAGCGCTGGTTGGCGCTGTTTGGTGACGAGCTGACCGCGCGAGCCATGGCGGTGGAGTATCTCGATTCCAACCGGCAGGATGGCGAGGCTATGATGGCAGCGCTTATTTGTCATGATGCCAGCGCTTTGGTAGAGACAGCCCACCGGATCAAGGGGGCTGCCCGAATGGTCGGGTTGGAGGAGCTTGCCAGCCAGGCTGCCATGCTGGAATCGGCAGCGCGATTGAAGCGGCTCGACGAGATCGACGATCTGGTCAGCACAGTGCAGAGGTTGATGACGGCGATTGCCCACGACATTGGATTATGGCTCGATGAAAAAAGCACAACATGAGTTGGTCATCATGGTCGTGGAAGACCATGGATTTCAGCGCAAGGCGCTGCTGCACCAGATCCGCAGCCTGGGTTACCCGAATCTGCTGGAAGCGGTTGATGGTATCGAGGCGTTGGCGCTTAGCCAGCAACACAACGTCGATATCCTGTTTTGCGATCTGCGAATGCCCGGAATGGATGGCATGGCGCTGTTGCGCCGCCTGTCGCTGGGTGGTTTTCAGGGCGGAATTATCCTCTCCAGCGCGCTTGAGGGGGATGTGGTCGAAGCCGTATTGCGTATGAGTACCGCTTATGGCCTGCAGGTGCTCGGTCGCATAGAGAAACCCTCAACGCCGCAGCAGCTCCAGCGGCTTATCCAGGCTTGGTCACCCCGGCAGGAACCCCTCAGGGAGGAAGAGGGGCACAGAATAGGACTCGATGAGTTGCGTCGGGCGATCGAACAAGATCAACTGCTGCCCTGGTATCAGCCCAAGGTGAGTTTTGCATCCGGCGAGTGGGTCGGGATGGAGGCGTTGGCCCGCTGGCAACACCCCGAGTTTGGCCTGATCCCTCCCGGGCGTTTTATTTCACTGGCGGAGAGCAACGGGCTTATCGATCCGTTGACCGAGGTGATCATCAGCAAATCTCTGAGTGATGGTCATTTATGGGAGGAAACCGGGTTGTCACTCAATCTGTCGATGAACCTCTCTACCACCTCACTCATTGAAGGGGACCTCTGCAACTTATTGATTGATCAGTGCAAGCGCTGGAGTATCAATCCGGAGCTTATCACTCTGGAGGTGACCGAGAGCGCATTCGTACAGGATCTGGGCAAGTCTCTGGAGGTGCTGACCCGGCTAAGGATGCATGGCTTTGGCCTCTCCATCGATGATTTTGGTACCGGCTACTCCTCAATGCAGCAGCTGGCACTGTTGCCGTTCACCGAACTCAAGCTGGATCGCTCCTTTGTCGATCGCTGCCATGCCGATCCGTCACGTTTGGCTATCATCGAGTCCAGTATCGAGTTGGCCCGCAAGCTGGGGCTGAAGTCGGTGGCGGAAGGGGTAGAGGATGAGGCAACCTGGCGAGTGCTGGCCCAACTCGGTTGCGACCTCTGTCAGGGATTTTTCTCTGCCCGCCCGATGCCGCGCAGTGAATTGGCTAATTGGCACCGGACTTGGCAAGATAGATTGCCTACACTGATATCTATCTGATTCTGTTGGCTGGATCCCTCCGTTTGAACAAGGATGTTCATGAAAATCTCAAGCAAGTTGCTGCTCAGCTTCGGTTTTATCAACCTGCTGATCCTGCTCTCCTCCACGCTGGTCTATTACCGGCTGACCCAGATCAATCAGGCCCAACACACCCTGCTGGAGCAGGCGCTGCCCGCCCTGCAGCGGGATGAGGCGAGCCAGAAGGCACTGGTTGCCACCGTTTCTGCCCTGCGTGGCTATCTGATCCTCGGCAAGGATCCGGCTCAGGCTTCCCGCCTCAAGCAGGAGTGGGAGTCGGCCTGGCAGGCCATCGCCCATCAGGCGTTCAGCCCGGCGCTCGCCAAGTCTCTCGAGACCTTCAAAAGCCATCAGGAGAAGGTGTGGACCATCGCCCAGAGCGAAGAGAATCTGCCCGCTCACACCCTGATGTTGCAGGAGGCGGGGCCGTTGGTGGAGGCGGCGCTCGATCAGTTGCAATCCTTTGCCAATGAAGAAGTTGGCACTCCGCAGGATCAACTCTCCGGCGATCGCCGCATGCTGCTCAAACAGGTGGGAGATGCCTATAACAGCCTCGCCAACGCCCTCTCTGCCCTGAGGGATTTTCTTATCTCAGGCGATCCCGAATACCGCAGCAAATATCAGGATTACTACCAGTTTCATCAGCAGCGGGTGGCTGAGGTTAAACAGCAAGCCGCGCTCTTTACCGACACCCAGCAGAGCCTCTGGCAGCTGTTTGAAGAGATGGCGCCCCCCTTCTCCGAGCTGGTGGGGCAGGTGATCGAGAAACGCCAGGCGCCGGATTGGGATCAGGCAAACTACCTGATGGCCACCGACATCGAGCCGATGCAGTCCAGCCTCAGCGAGCAGCTGGTCCAGCAGGTGGGGAAAACCCGTGCCGAGGTGGATCAGATTTCGGCGCAGATGACCGGAGCCGGGAGGGCTATCAACCAGACACTGCTGTTGGCTACCGGCAGCGCCATCGTGCTTGGCATGGTGGTCGCATGGCTCTTTAGTCACCGTCTGACCCGTGACATTGCCTGTCTGGTGACCCGGGCGGGGCAGGTTGCGGATGGCCGGCTGGCGGCTGAGCCCTTGCCAATCACAGGGCAGGATGAGTTGGGAGAGTTGACCGGTTCCATCAACCGGATGTCTGCCCAGTTACATCATCTGGTCGGGGAGTTGCAGGGCGCAGTGGGGCAGGTCGAGGTGGCCTGTCTCGATGTGGGCAGCACTACCAGAGCCATAGTGGCGGATCTTACGGAGCAGGATCAGCGGGTCGATGCGGTGGCGGCGGCTATCGATCAGATGTCAGTGAGTGCTCGTGATGTGGCTGGCAACATTGCCGGTGTGGCGGATGGAGCCCATCAGGTGCGGCAGCAGACCCGTCAGGGAGAGGCCGCGCTGGCGCGAATGAGCGATACCATGCAGCAGATTGCCGCCATGATTGGACAGGCCAACGAAGCCATGGGGCTGCTGGAGCATCAGAGTGAACAGGTAGGGCAGATCACCGAGGTGATCGCCACTATAGCCGAGCAGACCAATCTGCTGGCACTCAATGCGGCGATAGAAGCGGCGCGGGCAGGCGAGCAGGGGCGTGGTTTTGCGGTGGTGGCCGATGAGGTTCGCCAGCTGGCAACCCGCACCCATCAATCCACCGCCGAGATCAGCCAGACTATTGCGGCCATCTCCCAGCAGACTCGCCAGACGGTAAGTACCGTCAGCAGTGGTACCCGGTTGGTAGAGCAAGGGCGGGATGCTGTTGGATTGGTGACCGATACCCTGAGTGCCATGAACCAGCTGGTTCAGTCGCTGTCGGGCCAGCTGGAGGCCATTTCGGTGGCAACCGAGCAGCAGTCGAGGGTGGCCGCCGAGGTATCCGGGACGGTCGACGACATTGCCGCGCTCAGTCGGCAATCCTGTCAGCGTAGTCAGCAGGGGGAGGAGATCGTAGCCAGACTGGCTGGCGATACCGGCAAGCTGAAGGCGGTCATCGCCCGCTTTGATCTTGATGCGTGAGATGGCGGGATTATCCCGCCATTGCTATTGCCATTCACCGGGCCGTCTGGCCCGTGGGTTTAGTCCAGACGTCTGAAGGTGTGGTTGTCGAAGCTGCTGGTGGTCTCCCGGTTGAGCAGGCTGACCAGCAAAATCGCCCGTTTCTCTCCATCCGGCTCCATATAGATGGCTTCGAAGCCGGCAAGTGGCCCCTCTTCAATCAGCACCTTGTCGCCCGAGCAGGGAAGGCTGGCGTAGCTGGCTCTCGCCTCGTCGCTGTCATCGCGGCTCATCAGCTGATAGACCAGCTTGCTGCTGATGGGGGTCCATTCACTGCCAAAGTGGATGATCCGGCTGATGCCGCGGGTCGACTTCAGGGTGACCGGTGTTACCTCTTCCAAATCGACGAAGATAAACAGATAGTTGGGGAACATGGGTTCCCGTACCGGAACTCGCTTGCCCCGGCGCAGCTTCTCGATCTCCACCATGGGGTAATAGGATTCGATACCCTGGGCATCGAGGTGGGCGCGGGCGCGGGCCTCTTCTTTTGGCTTGCAGTAGGCCAGATACCATTTTTTCATGTTATGAGTATGTTCGTGTTGCCGTGCTCGCGGATATGATAGCGGCGCCAATAAAAAAGGCCACGCATTGCGTGGCCTTTTTTGCCGAGTGAGCAATTACCAACCTTTTACCAGGCCGCCTTTGAACAGCTCGAGACCTTTCTTGTAGACATCATCGGTCTGGAAAGCTTGTACGAACTGTTTGACCTTCTCGTCATCCTTGTTGTTGTCGCGGGCGACGATCAGGTTGACGTAGGGGGACTCTTTGTCCTCAACAAACAGGCCGTTCTCGGTCGGGGTCAGACCAATTTGACCGGCGAAGGTGTTGTTGATGATGGCCAAGTCCACGTCTTCCAGCGAGCGCGGCAGTTGGGCTGCTTCCAGCTCGACAATCTTGAAGTTGCGCGGGTTGCTGGCGATATCCAGCACGGTGGCTTCCAGACCGGCGCCATCCTTCAGGGTGATCAGGCCCTGTTTGGCCAGCAGGATCAGGGAGCGACCCAGGTTGGTCGGATCGTTCGGTACCGCGATCTGAGCGCCATCTTGCAGCTCGCTCAGCGCCTTGATCTTCTTGGAGTAACCGGCAATCGGGTAGACGAAGGTGTTGCCAACCGGCACCAGCTTGAAGCCGCGATCACGCACTTGCGCATCCAGATAGGGTTTGTGCTGGAAGGCGTTGACGTCGATGCTGCCATCGTTCAGCGCTACGTTCGGGGTGACGTAGTCGGAGAAGTTGACGATCTGAACGTCCAGACCGTATTTCTCTTTGGCGACCTTGGCAGCCACTTCAACCAGCTCGGTCTCCGGGCCGGCAATAGCGCCCACTTTCAGAACCTTGCTCTCTTCTTTTTGACCGCAACCGGCCAGAACCAGACCAGCCAGCAGGGCAGCTGCAACGGATTTGATGCCAAATTTCATAAAACCTCCTGTCAGAAATCGACGATTAACGATGATCACATTTGTTGACCAGGCGCTCACCCGCGCTCTGGATAAGTTGAACCAGTACTACCAGGATAACCACAGTCACCAGCATGACGGTCGGGTCAAAGCGCTGATAACCATAACGAATACCCACATCCCCCAGACCACCGCCACCGATGGCCCCGGCCATGGCCGAGTAGTTCACCAGCGTGACGAGGGTAATGGTGACGCTGTTGAGGATGCCGGGCAGAGCCTCGGGCAGCAGCACCTTGGTGATAATTTGCAGCGGCTTGGCGCCCATCGCCTTGGCCGCTTCCAGCAGGCCGTCCGGCACCTCCATCAGGGCCCCTTCCACCAGACGGGCGATGAAGGGGATGCAGCCGACAGTCAGCGGCACGATGGCGGCGATGGTGCCGATACTGGTGCCGACAATCAGCCGGGTCAGCGGAATGATGGCGACCAGCAGGATGATAAAGGGCACCGAGCGACCCACGTTGACCACCATGCCCAGAGTACGGTTGAGCAAGGGGTTGGCCAGGATCTGGCCCGCCTTGGTCACATGCAGTGCCACGCCGAGCGGCAGACCCAGCAGGCAGCCAAACAGGGCGGAGGCAAACACCATGATCAGGGTGTCGCCCAGGGCCGTGATGAGCAGATTAATCATGGCTTCGGACATAACCCATTACCTCCAGCTGAATGTGGTTGTCGATGAGAAACTGCTGGGTCGCCTCGCACTGGGCTTCATCCCCGAACAGCTCGGCCAGCAGGAAACCGAATTTGACGCCACCGGCGTACTCGATGTCCGCGCTCAGAATGCTGATGTCGATATTGAAACGGCGACTTGCCTCGGAGATCAGCGGCGTATCGACCGTGCTGCCGGTAAAGCCAAGCTTCACCAGCGGGTAGCTGCCCGGCACCCGCTCGCTGCTCATCCGATCCTGATACTCCTGCGGTACCTCCAGATGGATGGTGGAGTGGATGAAGTCACGGGCCAGCTGGGTCTTGGCGTTGCTGAAGAACCAGGCCACTTCGCCGTGTTCGATCAGACGGCCGTCGCTGATGATGGCCACTTCGTCACAGATCCCCTTCACCACATCCATCTCGTGGGTGATGAGCAGGATGGTGAGCCCCAGCTTGACGTTAATCTCCTTGAGCAGGGTCAGGATCGAGCGGGTGGTCTGCGGGTCGAGGGCCGAGGTGGCCTCGTCACAAAGCAGTACCTTGGGGGCCGGAGCCAGTGCGCGGGCAATGGCGACGCGCTGTTTCTGACCGCCGGAAAGCTCGGACGGATAGGCCTGGGCACGGGCTTCCAGCCCGACCAGCGCCAGCAGCTCGGCAACCCGTTGCTGGATCTTCTCTTTGCTCCAGCCCGCCAGCTCCAGTGGAAAGGCTATGTTGGCAAACACGGTGCGGGAGGCCAGCAGGTTGAAGTGCTGGAAAATCATCCCGATCTGGCGGCGAGCCTGGGTAAGGTCCCGTTCGCTCAGGGCGACCAGATCCTGGCCATCAACGATGACTTGTCCCTCTGTCGGGCGCTCCAGCAGGTTGACACAACGAATGAGGGTACTCTTGCCGGCACCGGAGGCACCGATCACCCCGAAAATTTTGCCTTGGGGTACATGCAGACTCACATCACGCAGGGCGTGCACGGCGTCACTGCCTGTACCGTAGACTTTGTTGAGACCGATCAACTTAATCATGGATTCTTCCGTGCAAACAGCCTTAAAGCACAGGGCGCTACAGGCGGGGAAATTGGGCAGAGGTTCCACTGGGTTACTCTGTCATCATGGAGGATGATGCTAAGATGTCTGGATGGCCATGTCAACGCATGTTTTTACGTCTAGACGTCTAAAAAAGTGATAAGGATTTCTGTCAGGCGGATAACGATCAGGATGGTATTGTTGCTCTTCCAGATCCTGTTTCGTCCCTACGGGATATGACCGAATTAAAGATGGTTTATATCGGGTATATGCTGGTTTTATTAGTGTGCCAGCCCGTTTCTGTTTACATCTGCTGTCGAGCTTAATGTTCCTCCATCGTTGCACAAATTGCTGCACAAATCGTTCCCTATTCGTGACCGGATCACCTGATCGCCACTTTGTCGGCGTCAACCTTGATGCAGCGCAAGGGGGGCTCGGATAGGGATTGGGTCGGTTGCGCTTGTTTTTTATACTGATGATGCCGACAAGCATGGAGGGCAGTGCGATGAGATTCCAACAGATCAAAGAGTTGCTGCACTATCTTGAACAGGTTCATCACCAGCTCGGGCTCTGTTACGGGCGTTTGACCAGTCAGGTGGACAACGAACGGAGCCGGATGTTGCTGGTCTATCTGCAAGGGCGTGAGGATGCGGCCAGTGCCCATCTGCACGAATATGCCGCTCAGCTGGGAGAGGCGGTCAGGGAGACCTGGCTGAACCAGAGTTTCAGCGAGGACATGCTGCCTGCCATTACCCGCTTCGAGCTGCCGGCATCAGTCCAGACCCAGGATATCGTCACTCAGGTATGCCGCTGGGAAGAGCAGCTGGTGGGCGAGCTGAGCCATCTGGCACGGGAGTGCCCGACACCGGCCACCACCGCTTTGCTCGAGAATCTGGCCGGGCTGGAGCAGACCCGCCTGACCCGACTGGTGCACGGGGTGCATCGACTCGACGACATGTAACGGGTGATAAGTGCCAAACACGCAAGATAACGGCCAAACAAAAGGGCCCGGCAGCAGTACCGGGCCCTTTCCATTGGATATCTGCTGACTTGCAGTGAGCGTCGGTTAGCCCTGCTGCTCGGCCGCGTAGAGGGCGGCCCCGATAATGCCCGCCTGATTGAGGCTGGCCGCCGGAATCAGTGGCGCCCGGGTCTCGATGCGATCGACAAACTTATCCAGCTTGGCTGCGCTGCCGCCCCCCAGAATGAAGAGGTCGGGGGAGAAGAGAAACTCGAGGCGCGCCAGATATTTGTTGAAGCGCTTGCCCCAGCGGTTCCAGGAGAGATCTTCCCGTTTGCGCGCCGCATCGGAGCAGTAGTGCTCGGCGACCATTCCTTCCAGCATCAGATGGCCCAGCTCGGTGTTGGGCAGCAGATGGCCGTTGACGAAGATGGCGGTGCCGATGCCGGTACCGACCGTGATGAGGATGATGACCCCCTTGCGATCCTTGCCGGCACCAAAGCGCATCTCGGCCAGACCGGCGGCATCGGCATCATTCAGCACATAGCAGGGCTTGCCGGTGACATCGGCAAACAGATGCTCGGCATCGGTTTCGATCCAGCTCTTGTCGATGTTGGCGGCACTCTTGGCAACCCCGTTGTGGATGGTGGCGGGAAAGCCGCAACCCACCGGTCCTTTCCAGTCGAAATGTTCGACCAGCGCCTTGAGGGTATGGGCGATGGCGGCCGGGGTGGCCGGTTGCGGTGTGGCAATGCGATGGCGCTCGCCAATCAATTCGCCGGTTTTGGTATCGACCAGACAGCCCTTGATCCCTGAGCCTCCAATATCCACTCCCAACATATGCATCTGTGTTGTCCTTGTTGTGTGCCGACCAGTTTGCAGTGACCACGCTGTTATGGGCACTGCAGGTCGGCAGAGCATGAAAAAAGTGCTGCAATCCGGCAAGGGGCAGATCACTTATGCGTGATCCGACAGACCTTTTTCGATGCAGCGGATCAGCAAACGGGTCTTCTTGTTCTCTTCATCCTGACGCCGGGCAAGGGTGGTCAGCGCCCATTCGATATGTTCGGCCACCATGGGATCGGCGGTGGTCAGCCCCAGTTGCAGAGCCGCGATCACCTCGGGGGTCGCCGGGCCATTGCCAAGGGCGACTGCCAGATTGCGGCGCCAGCGTTGATAGCCGATGCGGCGGATCGGGCTCCCCTCGGTCTGTTTGAGGAAATCGCTCTCGCTCCAGCACCACAGCGCCAGCAGGGGCGGGCGGTGCAGGCTGGGGCGGGGGCTAAAATCGGGTTCCGGGCTGGCATCTGCGTAGCGATTCCAGGGGCAGATAAGCTGGCAGTCGTCGCAGCCGTAGATGCGGTTGCCCATCAAGGGCCTGAACTCTTCCGGAATAGGACCGTCGTTCTCGATGGTGAGATAGGAGATGCAGCGGCGGCCATCCACCACATAAGGGGCGACAATGGCGCCGGTCGGGCAGATGTTGATGCAGGCGACGCACTTGCCGCACTGCTCCTTCTCCACTGGCTGGTCGAGCGGCAGCGGCAGGTTGAGCAACAGCTCACCGAGAAAGAAGAAGGAGCCGGCCGATTCGTTGAGCAGCAGTGAGTGTTTGCCAACCCAGCCGAGGCCCGCCTTGGCTGCCAGCGGCCGCTCTAGGATGGGGGCGGAGTCGACGAAGGGGCGCCACTCACCCAAGGTATCTTCGGTGCCCTGAAACAGCTCGGCGCAGCGCGCTTCGATGCGATCACCCAGCTGTTTGAGCCGGTTGCGCAGCACCTTGTGGTAGTCGCGGCCGAGGGCATAGCGGCTGATATAGCCGAGGGTCGGATCGCGCAGGGTGGCGGCAAAACCCGCCTCGAACGGCAGGTAGTTCATCCGTACCGACAACACCCGCACCGTGCCCGGCAGCAGCTCGTGGGGGCGCGCGCGCATCATGCCGTGGCGCGCCATGTAATCCATGCTGCCGTGATAGCCCGCATCCAGCCAGGCCTGCAATCTCGGCTCTTCGATACGCAGGTCGGTGTCGGTGATGCCCGCCTGGTCAAATCCTAGCTCCCGTGCCCAGAGCTTGATATCGTGGGCCAGCTGGTGGAAGTCAGGTGCGCTCATGCGGCTTGGCCTGGCCGGTGTTTGCTGGCGTGGGTCGATTGATAAGAGGCGGGAGCCGTCATGGTAGAGATCATCAGGGGCGCGTTGGGCACAAAAGAGGGGAGCAGTTTACCACAGGGGTTGTGGCAGACTGAACAGATCCGCGCACTGGAGCGCAACTGGGCCGCGCGTGAGGGGCAACCTCTCTATGCCCTGATGGAGCGAGCCGGTGCCGCGCTGCGCACCTATGCCACCCTGCATTGGCCCGACAGTCGCTGCTGGTGGATCTTCGTCGGCCCCGGCAATAACGGCGGTGATGGCTATGTGCTGGCCCGCCTTGCCCGCCAGATTGGCATTGAGGTGGTGGTGATTGCCGCCAGAGCACCCGACCAGCTGAAGGGGGATGCCAGACGGGCCGCCGATGAGTGGCTGGCGGCCGGTGGCCGGGTCTGGCTGGCCGAGCAGTTTGATAAGGACCAGCACTCCGCCCCGGATCTGGTGGTTGATGCCCTGTTTGGCACCGGTGTCAACACGCCCCTCTCGCCACTACTGACAAAGATCGTCGCAACAATCAATGGCTTGGCTGTGCCCGTGCTGGCGGTGGATCTCCCCTCCGGCCTCAACGGCGATACCGGCCGTGCCATGGGGGCCGTGGTGCAGGCCACGCGCACCCTCACCTTTATCGGTATCAAGCAGGGGATGCTCACCGGCGACGGGGTGGATTGTGTCGGCCAGCTTGACTGTGATCCCCTTGGCGTCACGCCGGATGACACTATGCTGCCCGCTGCCTGGTGTATCGATTATCCGCAGCTGAGCACGCAACTGACCCCGCGCCAGCGCGCTTCCCACAAGGGCTCTTATGGCAAGGTGCTGCTGGTGGGGGGCAATCGCGGCATGCAGGGGGCCATCGTGCTGGCGGCCCGCGCCTGCCTGCGGGCGGGGGCCGGGCTGGTGCGGGTGTGTCAGCATCCGGATCATCCACCGGTCAGCCTCTATCAACCCGAACTGATGAGTCTCACTACCGCTGATGACGAGGGGTGGGCGTCGGTGCGGGTCATTGGCCCCGGGCTCGGTCAGGATGAGTGGGGACGCGCGCAAATCGCCCGTTATCTCACCGAACGGCTGCCACTGGTTTTGGACGCCGATGGATTGAATTGGCTGGCGCAATCTCCCCGCCATCAGGATAATTGGGTGCTCACGCCCCATCCCGGTGAAGCTGCGCGCCTGCTGGGATGCACCATTGCCGAGATTGAAACCGACCGGTTTGCCGCCGTGCAGGCGCTGCAGCGGCGTTATGGCGGTGTGGTGTTGTTAAAAGGGGCGGGAACACTTATTTATGACGGCGAGCGGGTCGCTCTCTGTTGTGAAGGCAATCCCGGCATGGCAAGTGGCGGGATGGGCGATCTGTTATCTGGTATAATCGCCGCCCTTTTGGCCCAGGGCTGGTCTGCCACCATGGCAAGCTGGCTGGGCGCCGTGATCCACGGCGAGGCTGCAGATCAGGCCGCCGCTGACGGCGAGCGGGGCATGCTGGCGTCAGATCTGCTGCCGCTGATCCGCAAACTGGTTAATCCCGACACCATTACAAGTTAAAAAGAAGAACATGGCAAAACAGTTGATGATGACACTGCCGGACGAGGCAGCAACCGTGGCACTGGGTGGCCGTCTGGCACAGGCCTGCCAGCAGGCGACCACAGTGTTTTTGCATGGCACGCTTGGCGCCGGTAAAACCACCCTGACCCGCGGCTGGGTGCAGGGCCTTGGCCATCAGGGTAAGGTAAAAAGCCCGACTTACACCCTGGTCGAACCCTATGAGCTCGATGGTTGGCAGGTCTACCATTTCGATCTCTATCGCCTGGCTGATCCGGAAGAGCTGGAATTCATGGGCATTCGGGACTATTTTGCCGCCAACACTCTCTGTCTGGTGGAGTGGTCCGAGAAGGGCGAGGGCTGGTTACCGGCTCCCGACCTGGAAATTACCCTCACTTATGTAGGCGAGCAGCGCGAGGTTCTGATAGAGGCTCGCACTGCTATTGGCGAAGCCATTCTGGAACGGTTGTCATCTACGTGCGCTTGATCCTTGTTATTGCTCTCTCTTTGATGGCGTTACCCTCCTGGGCGAATCAGCTCAAGAGCGTACGAATCTGGCCATCACCGGATAACACCCGGGTGGTGCTCGACATGAGCAGCGCCCCCAATTACAACTACTTCACCCTCACCGGCCCGGATCGGCTGGTGATCGATCTGAAAGGGGCGAGCAACGCCGCCAATCTTGCCCGGATCGAGAACAACAGCGAACTGGTGCGCAAGATCCGCCAGAGTACACCGCTGGAGAAGGGCGGTCTGCGGCTGGTGATGGATCTCAGCTCCGCCATCAAGCCGGTGGTCTTTCCGTTGGCGCCAGCCGGCCCCTATGGCCACCGTCTGGTCATCGACCTGCCTTATGAAGAGAAGCGCTCGGCGGCTGCGGTGCAAGCCACGCCCGTCGGTGGCAAGGGCAAGGGGGTGGTGATTGCTATCGACCCTGGCCATGGCGGGGAAGACCCGGGCTCCATTGGCCCGCGTCGTACCTACGAGAAGCGGGTCACGCTGGCGGTCTCCCAGAAGCTGGCTGCACTGATCGACCGCGAGCCGGGGATGCGCGCCGTGCTGACCCGTCGTGGCGACTATTTCGTCGACCTCAACAAGCGCTCCGAGATTGCCCGCAAGGCCAAGGCGGATCTGCTGGTGTCGGTCCATGCGGACAGCTTCCATAACTCCACTCCGCGCGGCGCCTCTGTCTGGGTCCTCTCGACCAACCGTGCCAACCGCGAGATGGGCAGCTGGCTGGAGAAGCAGGAGAAGCAGGGCGAGCTGCTGGGCGGTGTCGGCAAGGTGTTGGCGGAATCCGATCCCAACCCCTATCTGGCACAGACCTTCCTCGACCTCTCCATGGACAAGTCCCGTGCCGAAGGATATGACGTCAGCCGCCAGATCCTGCGCTCCATGGGCAAGGTCGCCCGACTGCACAAGAAGGCGCCGGAACATGCCAGTCTGGCGGTGCTGAAGGCGCCGGATATTCCATCCGTGCTGGTCGAAACCGGCTTTATCTCCAACCATGCGGAAGAGAAGCTGCTGGCCACCGCCAGCTATCAGGACCAGCTGGCCCGCGCCATCTTCGAGGGGATCCGCAACTACTACCGCGCCCACCCGACCAAGGGGGCCATGCTGACCGGCAAGGGGCAGGTGAGCCAACCTGCCGCTACTCGCCCTGCACCGGTAGCCCGGCAGCCGGTGAGCCAGCCCAGGCAGACACAGTCGCAGCCGGTAGTGACCAACAAGATGCCCGCCACCGCCCGCGACGGCGGTGCTGGGAGCGGCTCTGGCGCCGGGGTGATCAAGCCTTACTCGGCGGCAGCGCAGGAGAGCGGTGCACCGGTCAGCAGTGTGGGGGACTATGACAAATCGCGGATGCTCCGCCATGTGGTCAAACGGGGCGAGAGCCTCTCTCGCCTTGCCGAGAAGCATGGGGTGAGTCAGTCCACTCTGGTGGAGATCAACCAGCTGCGCAGCCGGGATATTCAGATCGGTCAGACCATCTATATTCCCCAGCAGGGGCAGAGCCGTAGTGCCGCCCCCGTTCGCAGTGACGACAAGTCGCAGATGACCCGCCATGTGGTCAAGCGGGGCGAGAGCCTCTCCCGCCTTGCCGAGAAACATGGGGTGAGTCAGGCACGGCTGGTGGAGATCAACAAGCTCAAGTCGCGGAATATTCAGGTAGGGCAGGTGCTCTACATTCCGCAAAACTGACGTGCGGGGCGGGTGATGCCGCTCCCGCTGTTAGCGAATACCATCAGCAAGATTGAAATTCAGGAGCAAGTTATGCCGATCCGTATATTGCCCCCTATCCTTGCCAACCAGATTCCGGTTGGTGGAGAGGTGGTGGAGCGGCCCTCCTGGAGCCTTAAGAGACTGACCATCCGCAAGATTGAAATTCAGGAGTAAGTGATGCCGATCCGTATTTTGCCACCCATTCTGGCCAACCAGATTGCAGCCGGAGAGGTGGTGGAGCGGCCCTCATCTGTGGTGAAAGAGCTGGTGGAAAACAGCCTGGATGCGGGGGCCGACCGGGTCGAGATCGACATCGACAAGGGGGGGGCCAAGCTGATCCGCATCCGTGACAACGGCTGTGGCGTCGCCAAAGACGAGCTGGTGCTGGCGCTGTCGCGTCATGCGACCTCCAAGGTGGCCACGCTGGACGATCTGGAAGGGATCAACAGCCTCGGTTTTCGTGGCGAGGCGCTCGCCTCTATCAGCTCGGTTTCCCGTCTCACCTTCACCTCCCGTACTGCAGATCAGTCCGAAGCCTGGCAAGCCCAGGCGGAAGGGCGCGAGATGAGCGTCACCATCAAGCCGGCGGCCCATCCGGTGGGCACCACGGTGGAGGTGGTGGATCTCTTCTTCAATACCCCCGCGCGGCGCAAGTTCATGCGCAGCGAAAAGACCGAGTTTGCCCATATCGATGAGCTGGTGCGCCGCATCGCGCTCTCCCGCTTCGATGCCACCCTGATCCTGCGCCACAATGGCAAGGTGGTGCGCCAGTACAAGGCCGCCAATACCGTGCCGGAGCAGGAGCGACGTCTCGCCGCCGTTTGCGGCACTCCCTTCATGCACCATGCGCTGGCGGTGGAGAGCGAGCATAGCGACGTGCGGCTGTGGGGCTGGCTGGCGACTCCGGAGGGGGCAAGACCGCAAAACGATCTGCAATACACCTACGTAAACGGCCGGATGATGCGCGACAAGCTCATCAACCACGCCATTCGTCAGGCCTATGACGAGTTGTTGCCTCCCGACCGCTTCGCCGCTTATGTGCTCTATATCGAGCTGGATCCCCGTCAGGTGGATGTCAACGTCCACCCGGCCAAGCATGAGGTGCGCTTCCATCAGGCGCGGCTGATCCACGACTTTATCTTTCAGGCGCTGTTTACTGCGCTGCGCCGCGAAGGGGTGAGCGCCGCTCATCAGGACACTCCGCTGGCCGAAACCCTGGTCGAGTTGCCGGTCAGTCCGCAGATTGAATATCCCGGTCAGGCACCGCGTACCGAGTGGTACGGTGCCGAGCACAGCTACCGGGCACCTGCACAGGTGCGGGAGGGGGGCGGTGGGGCTGGCCGAGCCAGCAATTATCAACCGCCCGAGCCGCCGAGCCGGGAGGCGATGCGCGGCATGGGCGCTCTGCTCACTACGCTGCCTATCGCAACTGCGACTGAGGCTGCTCCCACACAGTCCACCGACACGGTGCCGTCACCCAAACAGGGGGGATGTCGCGCCCTGGCACTGGTGGCTCAGGCTTACCTGTTGATCGAGCGTGATAATCAGCTGGCGCTGCTTTCGCTGGTACGCGCCGAGCGGGTGCTGCTACGCCACTGGTTGCTGGAGACCTGGGGTCAGGGGCTGGCGGCCCAGCCACTGTTGCTGCCGGTCTCCTTCAAATTGCCGAAGAATTTGGTCGCGCTGGCGACCGAGCAGGAGCGTTTGCTGAAACGGATGGGGCTTGAGTTGAAAAGCGGGGGGCGCGACACCATGATCCTGACTCGGGTGCCAGCTCTGCTGCGCCAGACCGATCTGGTGCGTCTGTTACCCGAATTGCTGCAAATTATCGAGGGCGGATCTGACAGTGATGCTGGTCAGCAGGCTGAAGTATTATGCCAATGGCTGGTGGAGCAGGGGATAAGCCGCGAGAAGATATACGATTTTTCAACTGCCAGTCGTCTGCTGACGGAACTTGTGACCGATTTCAGTGACCAACTGGCAGACATTCGCATGGTGCGCCCGCTTTCGCTGGCGACCGTGCTGGAGGAGTTTGAACATGGCGAGTGACTTGCCGACCGCAATTTTTCTGATGGGGCCGACGGCCTCCGGCAAGACGGATCTCGCCATTGAACTGTGCCAGGCATTGCCTTGCGACATTATCAGCGTCGATTCTGCGCTGATCTATCGCGGCATGGATATAGGTACGGCCAAGCCGACTGCCGATGAGCTGGCGCGGGCCCCGCACCGGCTGATCAACATTCTTGACCCGGCCTTGAGCTATTCGGCAGCCGATTTTTGCAGGGATGCCCTGCGAGAGATGAAAGAGATCGTCGATCGTGGCCGCATTCCGCTGCTGGTGGGCGGCACCATGCTCTATTTCAAGGCGCTGCTGGAGGGATTGTCCCCATTGCCCTCCGCCGATCCCGCCATTCGTGCCGGGATTGAGGAAGAGGCTGCCCGCCTCGGTTGGCAGGCGTTGCACGATGAGCTGGTGCGCATTGACCCGGTGGCCGGGGCGCGAATTCACCCCAATGACCCGCAGCGGCTCAGCCGGGCGCTTGAGGTCTACCGTATCAGCGGCAAGACCCTTACCGAGCTGACGCAGGTACAGGGGGAGGGATTGCCCTATCGGGTGCAGCAGTTTGCCATCGCTCCGAGCGATCGCGCCGTGCTGCATCAGCGGATCGAACTGCGCTTTGACAAGATGCTGCAAGGCGGCTTTGAACAGGAGGTTCGTGCGCTGATGGCGCGCGGCGATCTGCACCCGGATCTCCCCTCCATTCGCTGTGTGGGTTATCGCCAAATGTGGGACTACCTGTGTGGTGAAGTGGGGTATGATGAGATGCGTTATCGTGGCATTGTTGCCACACGCCAATTGGCAAAACGACAGATGACCTGGTTGCGCGGCTGGCCCGATGTGACCTGGTTGGAATCTGGTGAGTCTGGCAATCTCGACCGCGTGCTTGCTCGCGCTGGTGCGGCTTGACACTCCCTGTATAATCAGGTTGTTATATTGATATTCGGTGTTTAAAAACAACAAACTATAAGGAAAAGAAAAATGGCTAAGGGGCAATCTCTCCAAGACCCGTTTTTGAATGCGCTGCGCCGTGAGCGGATTCCTGTTTCTATCTATTTGGTGAACGGCATCAAACTGCAAGGTCAGATCGAGTCTTTTGACCAGTTTGTTATCCTGCTGAAAAACACCGTGAGCCAGATGGTTTACAAGCACGCCATCTCGACTGTCGTACCGGCCCGTGCCGTCAATCATCACCAGCCCACTCCGGGTGGCGCGGCTGATGAACAGGGTGATGCCGAGGCGTGATATCCCTGGGCGAGTCGACTCGCCAACTCAGATTCATCATGATTCCTGTTAAGGAGCAAGCGCTTGTTTGACCGTTATGAAGCTGGCGAACAGGCCGTTCTGGTGCATGTCAACTTCAGTGATGAGGGTGAGCGGGAGGATCTGGAAGAGCTCAAGATGTTGGTGAGCTCGGCCGGAGTCAATGCGCTGGGGGTAATTACCACCAGTCGCAGTGCGCCCAGTGCCAAATTTTTTGTCGGCAGTGGCAAGGCTGAAGAGATTGCGTCCCAAGTCCAGATGCTGGATGCCGACGTCGTCATCTTCAACCATGCCCTGACTCCCGCCCAGGAGCGCAACCTGGAGCGTCTGTTCCAGTGCCGGGTGGTGGATCGAACCGGCCTGATCCTCGATATCTTTGCCCAGCGCGCCCGAACCCACGAAGGTAAACTGCAGGTCGAACTGGCCCAGTTGCGCCATCTTTCCACTCGTTTGGTGCGAGGCTGGACCCACCTTGAGCGTCAAAAGGGCGGGATCGGTCTGCGTGGCCCGGGTGAAACCCAGCTTGAAACTGACCGACGTCTGCTGCGGGAACGCATCAAGGCGATTTTGCGTCGGCTCGACAAGGTGGCCAAGCAGCGGGAGCAGGGACGCCGCGCCCGCAACCGTAATGAAGTACCGACGGTGTCACTGGTTGGTTATACCAACGCCGGAAAGTCCACTTTGTTCAACCAACTTACAGCTGCCAGCGTGTATGCTGCCGACCAATTGTTCGCAACTCTGGATCCCACCCTGCGTAAACTGGTGATCCGGGATGTGGGTGATGTGATTTTGGCGGATACAGTTGGATTTATTCGACACTTGCCCCATGATCTGGTCGCGGCCTTCAAGGCGACCCTGCAGGAGACCCGTGAAGCGGATCTGCTGCTGCATGTGGTGGACTGTGCCGATGAGCAGATGCAGGAGAATATCGACTCCGTGCAGCAGGTATTGGCCGAGATCGAAGCCGATGACAGGCCCCAGCTGATGATCTGCAACAAGATCGACAAGCTGGCGGATCGTCCGGCAGGTCTGGAGCGAGATGACGAGGGGCGCCCGTTGCGCGTCTGGTTGTCGGCCCAGACCGGTGAAGGTTGTGAGCATCTGTTTACGGCGCTGACCGAATTGCTGGCTGGCTCCATGGTGCATCACACCCTGCAGTTGCCTCCTTCTGCCGCGAGATTGCGCAGTGCGCTCTATCAGCTGAAAGGGATTGAGCAGGAAGGTTTTAGCGAGGAGGGTGATTTCGTGCTGGAAGTCCGCTTGCAAGTGGCCGACTGGAACCGCCTCGTGAAACAGGAAGGTGAGAGTTTACAACGCTTTATCAGGCATTGATTCGTTGATGAAGATGAACCCTTAGGGGCTTCGCGACGTATGACGGCCCGATAGAGATGATATCCATCCGCATGTATTAATGGAGACGCTGATGGCTTGGAATGAGCCTGGTAACAACGGCAAAGACCGTGACCCTTGGGGGAATAACGGCAAGAATCAGGGACCCCCTGATCTGGATGAAATGCTGCGCAAAGTGAGTCGCCGTTTCGGTGGCTTGTTTGGTGGCGGCAAATCTGGCGGCGATGTAGGTCGCTTTGGTATCTCCATCGCGCTGGTTGTGGCTGTGGTGGTGTGGGTCGTCAGCGGCTTCTACACCATTCGCGAAGCGGAGCGTGGTGCCGTGCTGCGGTTTGGCAAGTTTTCCCATATTGTCGAGCCGGGCCTGCGCTGGAAGCCGACCTTTATCGATCAGGTGATCCCGGTGGACGTCGAGTCCGTGCGCTCCCTGCCTGCCTCCGGTTTCATGCTGACTCAGGATGAGAACGTGGTACGGGTCGAGATGGACGTGCAGTACCGTGTCGTCAATCCCGAGCAATATCTGTTCAGCGTGACCAATGCCGACGAGAGTCTGGGTCAGGCCACCGATAGCGCCCTGCGCTATGTAGTGGGTCATACCCGGATGGATGACGTCCTGACTACCGGTCGTGAGAAGGTGCGTCAGGAGACCTGGCAGGTGATCGATGGCATCATCGAGCCTTACCAGATGGGTCTGCAGATCGTCGACGTCAACTTCCTGCCGGCGCGTCCGCCGGAAGAGGTGAAAGACGCGTTTGATGACGCAATCTCCGCTCAGGAAGATGAACAGCGCTTCATTCGTGAAGCAGAAGCCTATGCCCGTGAAGTGGAGCCCAAGGCCCGTGGTCAGGTGAAGCGTCTGGAGCAGGAAGCGGAAGCTTACAAATCCCAGATCGTGTTGAAAGCCCAGGGTGAAGTTGCTCGCTTCAACGAGCTGCTGCCCCAGTATCTGGCTGCTCCCGAGCTGACCCGTGAGCGTATCTATCTGGAAACCATGGAAGAGCTCTATCAGCAGGCCAACAAGGTGGTGGTTGACATGCCGGCTGGCAACAACAGCATGATCTACCTGCCGCTCGACAAGCTGTCTGGCAAGCCGAAGGTAACCCAGTCTGATCGTGCCACTGCCGCCCCGGTCACAGAGCAGGTCCCCGTTTCCAACGAGGGTGCCAACTCTACCCCGACAATGCCGCTGCGTAGCGGTGACCGCTTCAGCTCAGGGAGAAACTGATAGATGAAAAAGCTAGCTATTGGTGCAATCGCTGTCGCGGCCATGGTCTGCTTCTCTTCTGTCTTTATCGTTGATGAAGGTCAGAAGGGGATTGTGGTGCAGTTTGGCAAGGTGAAGCGGGTTGACTCCGGTGAACCCCGCCTCTATGAGCCGGGCCTGCACTTCAAGGTGCCGCTCATCGACCAGGTTCGCAAGATGGATGCCCG
The DNA here is from genome assembly GCF_027706025.1 of Aeromonas sp. Y311-2. Classification (NCBI taxonomy): domain Bacteria; kingdom Pseudomonadati; phylum Pseudomonadota; class Gammaproteobacteria; order Aeromonadales; family Aeromonadaceae; genus Aeromonas; species Aeromonas sp. Y311-2. The sequence goes on from NZ_JAPDCL010000020.1 coordinate 65,995, forward strand.
CATCCAGACCATTGACAGCCAGGCCGACCGTTTTGTCACCTCCGAGAAGAAAGACCTGATCATCGACTCCTACGTGAAGTGGAAGATCGAGGATTTCTCCAAGTACTACCTGGCAACCGGTGGTGGCAACAAGCTGCAGGCGGAAGATCTGCTCAAGCGCAAGATCAATAACGGTCTGCGTTCCGAGATCGGTAACCGCACCATCAAAGACATCGTCTCCGGTGAGCGCAGTACCGTGATGGAAGATGCCCTGAAGAAGATGGCGCGCTCCTCCGAGCTCGGCATCAAGGTGGTGGATGTGCGGATCAAGCAGATCAACCTGCCGGTGGAAGTCTCCAACTCCATTTACCAGCGGATGCGTGCCGAACGTACCGCAGTCGCCCGTGAGCACCGCTCTCAGGGTCGCGAGAAGGCTGAAATCCTGCGTGCCGATATCGACCGCAAGGTGACCGTCATGATCGCCGACGCCGAGAGTAACGCTCGCCAGCTGCGCGGTGAAGGGGATGCGGAAGCCGCCAAGATCTATGCCGACAGCTACAAGAAAGACCCCGAGTTTTTCAGCTTCGTGCGTAGCATGGAGGCCTATCGCAAGAGCTTTGCCGGTGGCAACGACCTGATGGTATTGAAGCCGGACAGCGAGTTCTTCCGTTACCTCAAGTCTCCTCACGGCACCAAGCAGTAATCGCCACGAGGTCACATTCAAAGGGTCTGCATTGTCAGACCCTTTTGTTTTTGGTGCCAACGCCAGCCGTCGACCCAGGGGGCTGGTTGCATTGAAGGAGGTCGGATGCTGACATCCATGCTGATGGGGTTGGGATTGCTGTTATTGTTCGAGGGGCTCGGCCCGCTGCTGATGCCCAGGGCATGGCAGCAGATGTTACGGCTGCTGAGCGATCAGCCACCGGAGCAGTTGCGCCGTATCGGCGGCTCGTTAGTGGTTGCGGGTGGCGTGATCCTCTGGATGCTGAGTCGCTGAGTCTGGCGCAATGCACGCACAGTTCAGCAGATAGCAGACAATAAAAAAGAGGCCGAAGGCCTCTTTTTTCATGCATCCCGTTTACTCAGGCACTGCGCTGCACGGCCATGTGGGCCAGTGTTTCCAGTGCGTGCTTGTGTGGGGAGTCAGGCAGGATGGCGAGGGCGGCAATGGCCTTGTCGGCCTCTTCCCTAGCTCGCATGCGGGAGTACTCCAGCGCGCCGGTACGGTCGAGAATGCCGAGGATCTGCTCAAGATGCTCCATGCCGTTGCGGTGCTCGATGGCATCGCGCACCAGCTGGCGCTCTTCCGGCGTACCCACTTCCATGGCGCGCAGCAGCGGCAGGGTCGGTTTGCCTTCGGCCAGATCGTCGCCGACGTTCTTGCCCATCTCTTCGCTCTGGGAGCAGTAGTCCATCACGTCATCGATGATCTGGAACGCGGTGCCCAGATACTTGCCGTAATCGGTCATGGCCTGCTCGACGGGCTCGGGCTGATGAGTCAGCACGGCTGCAAGGCGAGTGGCGGCCTCGAACAGCTTGGCGGTCTTGCAGTAGATGACCGTCATGTAGCTCTCTTCGGTGGTATCCGGATCGTTGCAGTTCATCAGCTGCAATACTTCTCCTTCGGCGATGGTGTTGGTGGCATCCGAGAGGATCTCCATCACCCGCAGGTTGGAGAGTTCGGCCATCATCTGGAAGGAGCGGCTATAGAGGTAGTCACCGACCAGCACGCTGGCGGCATTGCCAAACATGGCGTTGGCGGTCTCCCGGCCACGGCGCAGGTCGGATTCGTCGACCACGTCGTCGTGCAGCAGGGTAGAGGTGTGAATGAATTCGATGATGGCGGCCAGTTTCAGGTGATCCTCACCCTCATAGCCCAGCGCACGCGCAGCCATCACGGTCAGCATGGGGCGCATCCGTTTCCCGCCGGCGCTGACAATGTAGAAACCCAGCTGATTAATCAGACTAACGTCGGACTGGAGTCGGGCCAGGATCAGTTCATTGACCGCCGTCATGTCGGCGGCACAGAGCGCACGGATAGTCTGTTGGTCCATAAGTCTCGTAACGTGACAGCAGCAATAACTGCGATTTTAGTAATGGCAGGGATTCTACACGATTTCACAATGGGTTACAGTTAGGCGTTTATCCACGGCGGCAGATATGCGCACAAAATAAACTTTTTGCTAAATTGGCCTTGCCTGAGCAGATCGATTTGCGTAGAATGCCCGCCCATTGTTATAGGTTTTTGCGCATGTCTAGCCTTGAGCAAAAGACATGCCTTTACGGAGTTAATCAAATGTACGCGGTATTCCAAAGCGGCGGAAAACAACACCGTGTGGCCGAAGGTCAAATCGTTCGTCTGGAAAAGCTGAACGTTGAGACTGGCGCTACCATCGACTTCAACGAAGTTCTGATGGTTGCTGCAGGCGACACTTTTAAAGTAGGTGCTCCTTTCGTTGAAGGTGGCAAGGTTGTAGCTGAAGTTGTGGCTCACGGCCGTGGCGAGAAAGTGACTATCGTCAAGTTCCGTCGTCGTAAGCACCATCGTAAGCAAGCGGGCCACCGTCAGTGGTTCACTGAAGTCAAAATCACTGGCATCAGCGCTTAATTAGAGGAGTCCGATAAATGGCACACAAAAAAGCTGGCGGTTCATCCCGCAACGGTCGCGATTCTGAAGCTAAACGCCTGGGCGTGAAGCGTTTCGGCGGCGAAACAGTTCTGGCTGGCAGCATCATCGTTCGTCAACGTGGTACCAAGTTCCACGCTGGCACCAACGTCGGTCTGGGCAAGGATCACACCCTGTTCGCAACCGCGACTGGCAAAATCCTGTTCGAAGTTAAAGGTCCGCTGAATCGTAAGTACGTTAGCATCGTTGCTGAGTAATTACGGACCGCAAGGATCCGAAGCCCCGCCAACAGGCGGGGCTTTTGTTTTTCTGACGTCTTTCTGATGTCGTTGACGAAAAAACGGAACGCAGCTGACTTTGGCTCTGACGGGCATGATTGGCAAGATGCGTATCGCCCGCAGGGGTCTGTACCACTATAATTGCGTATCGGTTTTTCGAATTAAGGTGACGGTTACCTATGAAGTTTGTTGATGAAGTCCAGATTCGAGTCGATGCCGGTGACGGTGGTAACGGTTGTGTAAGCTTTCGCCGTGAAAAATATATTCCCAACGGTGGTCCGGACGGCGGTGACGGTGGTGACGGTGGTGACGTATATCTGATCGCCGACGAGAACCTCAATACCCTGATCGACTACCGTTTCGAGCGTTTCCATGCTGCCGAGCGCGGTGAGAATGGCCAGAGCGCCAACTGTACCGGTCGCCGCGGCAAGGACAAGATCCTGCGTGTGCCGGTCGGTACCCGAGCGACCGATGAAGATACCGGTGAACTGCTGGGGGATCTGACCCACCACGAGCAGAAGCTGCTGGTTGCCAAAGGTGGTTTCCACGGTCTGGGCAACACCCGCTTCAAGAGCTCCGTCAACCGTGCTCCCCGCCAGAAGAGTAACGGTACTCCTGGTGAAGTGCGTACCCTGAAGCTGGAGCTGCTGCTGCTGGCCGATGTCGGCATGCTGGGTCTGCCCAACGCAGGCAAGTCTACCTTTATTCGCGCCGTTTCTGCGGCTCGCCCGAAAGTGGCTGATTACCCCTTCACTACCCTGGTACCGAACCTGGGTGTGGTGCGTGGTGAAAACTCCCGCTCCTTCGTGATCGCCGATATCCCTGGTCTGATCGAAGGTGCTGCCGAAGGCGCAGGTCTGGGTATCCGCTTCCTGAAACACCTCGAGCGTTGCCGCGTGCTGATCCACCTGGTGGATATCTGCCCGGTTGATGGCTCCGATCCTGCTGAAAATGCCGTGACCATCGTCAAGGAGCTGGAGAAGTACAGCCCGGAACTGGCTGGCAAGCCGCGCTGGTTGGTGTTTAACAAGATGGATCTGATCCTGGAAGAAGAAGCCCAGGAGGTGATGGATCGCGTCAAGGCGGCCCTGAACCACGAAGGTCCGGTCTATGCCATCACTGCCATCAGCAAGGAAGGCACCAAGAAGGTCTGCTACGACATTCTGGATCTGCTGGATACCATGCCCCGTCAGCTGGCGGAAGATGCCAAAGACGCCATCGAGAAGGTGGAGTTCAAGTGGGACGACTACCACAAGAACCAGCTGGCCAAGGCTGAAGCGGAAGCACTGGCTGCCTCTCTTGCCTTCGATGAAGGGCTTGATGATGACGATTGGGATGACGACGAAGATGATGGCGTTGAAGTCATCTACGTCCGTGACTGATCCCCGTCACTCTCATTGAAAACCGGAGCCTGAACAGGCTCCGGTTTTTTTATGTCTATCGAGCAGCAACTCATTAGGTATATTTGTGATGTCACTTATTGCCTGCTACTGATAACCGATTATACTGCCCACCAAAATTAACAATAACGAAACAATCATCTGGCGATGTCGATTGAATCGATATGCGCCGCTGTATCTTATTGTTTTAATGGAAGGTTTACCTGTGGAAATATTTATGCGCAGATTTCTGCCTTAAGGGCTTGTTTGTGCATTTTTTTAGAGTATTCTTGCGCCCGTTTTGCCGGTTAATGCATGAATACGCAGGTTGGCCGGGCTAGGGAAAAGTAACATTAGGGCAGTCATATCATGTTGGAAAAGAGTCTCGAAGCACCTGCGGTCAATACTCGCCGTAATTTGTTGATGTTTCTGGTTCCGTCACTTATCGGGATCCTGCTGTTCATGACGCCGGTCGTCTATGACGGTAACGTCACCATCCCGGTGGCCGTGCTGGCCAAGCTGGTACAGCGCGTTTTTGCCGATTATCTGGTCGCCATGGTCAGTGCGGTGATCACCACCACCATGCTGATGACGCTGATTGCCTGGCTGTTCAAGCCAGCGATTCTGGTGCGTCGTCCTTTCCTCAACAGTTTGTTCAATGTCTCCCCTTTCTGGGCCTGCGTGCGGGTATTGGGCGGTATCTTCGTGCTGCTGACCTTCTTCCAGGTGGGGCCAGAGGTGCTTTACTCCGGCGCAACCGGTGGACTGGTGCTCAACGATCTGCTGCCGGTGCTGTTTTCGGTCTTCATTTTTGCCGGCCTGCTGCTGCCGTTGCTGCTTGATTTCGGGCTGCTGGAATTTGTCGGCACCATGATGACCCGCATCATGCGTCCTGTCTTCCGGTTGCCGGGCCGCTCCGCAGTGGACTGCTTTGCCTCCTGGCTTGGCGATGGCAGCGTCGGCATCCTGCTGACCAGCAAGCAGTACGAAGGGAAGTTCTATACCCAGCGTGAAGCCGCGGTGATTGGCACCACTTTCTCTGCTGTCTCCATCACCTTCTGTCTGGTGGTGATCTCCCAGGTGAAGCTGGAGCACATGTTCGTCCCCTTCTACCTGACCGTCTGTCTGGCGGGGGTGGTTGCCGCCATCGTGGTGCCGCGTTTGCCGCCACTTTGCTGGAAGAAGGACATCTATGCCGATGGCACTCCCCTGTGCCGCAAGCAGGAAGCAGTGCCGCACCAGCACAGCGTGATGAGCTATGGTTTCGAGCGTGCCCTGACCAAGGCTGACAGCATGACTGATCTCGGCGCCGTCGCGCGGGAAGGGGTGAAGAATGCACTGGATATGGTGTTTGGTGTGCTGCCGGTGGTGATGGCGATCGGTACCTGCGCCCTGATGCTGGCCGAACATACCCCTATCTTCAACTGGCTTGGCGCCCCGTTTGTCCCCTTGCTGGAGCTGCTGCAACTGCCGGAGGCGGAAGCGGCGTCCAAGACCATCATGGTCGGTTTTGCCGACATGTTCATTCCGGCGGTGCTGGCCTCGACCATCGAGAGCGACATGACCCGCTTCGTGATTGCCGCCATGTCGGTAACCCAGCTGATCTATATGTCGGAAGTGGGCGCCCTGCTGCTGGGCAGCAAGATCCCGGTCAAGCTATGGGAACTGTTCGTTATCTTCCTGCTGCGCACTCTGGTTACCTTGCCGGTTATCGCCGGGGTGGCACACCTGCTGTTCTAAGGGTGCTGCGCAGTGAAAAACGGTCAACCTCGGTTGACCGTTTTCTTTTTCGCTGTAACGGGAGAGAGCACCCCTTCGGTTGGCTCAGCCTGTAGTGACGGGACACTGGATGGTCAGCGAGAGGATTGTGTTGGCGATGCGATAGGGCTTGGCTGCTTTGTAGACCTTCTTTTCGTCGTCATAGCTTCCCCCCAGATACTGGGTGCTGTAGAGCGTCTGCTGGCGGCGGTCGGTCTCCTTGTAACCTTGCGGGCAGGTCTGGTTGGCCTGCTGGAAGCAGGCTTTCATGCTGCTGCACTCGATATAGAAGCCGCGCTGGCTGGTATCGGCAAGGTGCACCGGGGTGACGGTGGGGGCGGGGGGAGACAACAGGGCGCAGCCGGACAGCGTCAGCGCGCCCAGCAGAACGAGATGTTTTGACATAGATAACCTGAACAGTGTGGTGTGACAAAGAGTGAGGGGGAGTCTGTTGCTCCCCCTTCGCTATAGGGGCACCGTTATAACCAGCCCGGGGCGCTCAGGCCAGCCCGCAAATGTAAGAAAATATGATCCCCCCAGGCATGCGCGGCCAGCAGGATGAGCGTTCAAACAATACTTGCCTGAGATTTGTTCCGTTCGATTGCTGCCGCTTGGCAGGCAGAGTGTGGCAGGAGATAGTGATTCATTCAGGTATCCCGTGCTACATTGCCCCACTTGTTACTGGCCTGTAAATCAATGGAGTGACCCATGTCTGCCATCCCCTATTCCGTGCTCGATCTGGTGCCTGTTGCCGAAGGTTCCGTGCCTGCCGAGTCGTTTCGCCGTTCACGGGATCTTGCCCGCCATGCCGAGGGTTGGGGTTACCAGCGCTACTGGCTTGCCGAGCATCACAACATGCCTGGCATTGCCAGTGCCGCCACCTCGGTGCTGATCGGCCATCTGGCCGAAGCCACCACCACTCTGCGGATCGGGGCGGGTGGCATCATGCTGCCGAACCACTCGCCACTGGTGATTGCCGAGCAGTTTGGCACTTTGGCTTCTCTCTATCCCGACCGCATCGATTTGGGCCTTGGTCGCGCCCCCGGTACCGATCAGCGCACCATGCGGGCGCTACGGCGTATGCGCAGTGGCGAGGTGGATGATTTCCCAGCCGATGTGCGCGAGCTGATGAGCTATTTTGGCGACGAGATTGGCGCGGTGCAGGCGGTGCCCGGCCAGGGGCTGCATCTGCCTATTTGGTTGCTGGGTTCCAGCCTTTACAGCGCGCAACTGGCGGCGGCGATGGGCTTGCCGTTCGGTTTTGCCTCCCATTTTGCTCCCGCCATGTTGCTGCAGGCGCTGGAGATCTATCGTAGCCAGTATCGCCCCTCTGCTCGCTGGCCCAAGCCCCATGCGGTGGTCTGTATCAATATGATCGCCGCCGACAGCGAGCGCGAAGCCCGCTTTCAGTTCACTACCGTGCAGCAGCAGTTTTTGCGCCTCCATCGCGGTGATGCGGGCAAGCTGCCCGCGCCGGTCGTCCAGCTTGGCGACGAGTGGGCGCCCCGTGAGCTGATGGCGATGGAGCAGACCCTTGCCCGCTCGCTAGTGGGAGACCCGGAGCAGGTTCGTCACGGCCTCAAGGCCCTGCTGGCGGAAACCCGTGCCGATGAGCTGATGTTCAACGGTCCTATCGTCGATCATCAGGCCCGACTGCGCTCCTTTGAAATTGCCGCCGAGCTGATGCAGAGCCTGTAAGCCATGACGAACCCTACTGTCGCGGTGGATGAGGTGTATTGGAATCCCATGGTACCGGAGCTGTCGGTTACCGATCTGGCTCGATCTCTGGTTTTCTATACCGGTTTGTTGAGCTTCTCGGTCCGCTATCGGCGTGATGACCCTCCTTTTGCTTATCTTGAACAGCAACAGGTACAACTGATGCTGGAGCAGGTACATCCGGCGGGTTGGCAGGTCGGGGCGCTGGAGCCACCGTTCGGTCGGGGGATCAATCTGCAGATGGAGCTGACCGAGATCCAGCCGCTACTCGACCGCTTGCAGGCCGCCGAGATTGCACTTTTCCGGCAGCCCACTGAGGTCTGGTATCCAGTGGGTGAGATGCTGGCCGGGCAGCGCGAATTTTTGCTGCAGGATCCCGATGGTTATCTGTTACGGTTTGTGCAATATCTGGGGGAACGAGCGGCTGACTGACAAGATCAAAATATTAACCATCTGATTTTAAAGGACTGTCAGATGTATGTCGGCTATCTGTCGTGTCATCTTTCGCGGCGCAAGCCCTATGCTGGCCCTGTCAATTACCACAAGGAGTTCGAGATGATCGTCAGGAAGTTGAGATTGCAACGGGGTTGGTCCCAGGATCAGTTGGCAACGTTGACTGGTTTGAGTGTCCGCACTATCCAGCGGATCGAGCAGGGGCAGCAACCCGGACTGGAATCTCTCAAGGCCCTGGCTGCCGTCTTTGAACTCGATGTGGCTCAACTGGATGGATCAAAGCAACAGGAGCGCGAGATGAGAGGAAGTGACACTATGGGTCAGGATGCGGTGCAGGTATCGGCAGAGGAGCGGGCGGCAATGCGCTATGTGGAGGAGCTCAAGGGCTTCTATCACCATGTCGCCAGCTACGTGGTGGTGATCTGCGGGCTGTTTGTCATCAACTACCTGAGCAATCCGGAGTACATCTGGGCCTGGTGGCCAACCCTGGGATGGGGGCTGGGACTTGCCTCCCATGCTGTTCGGGTGTTTCAGCCCTTCAAGCTGTTTGGCCCCGAGTGGGAGCGGCGCCAGATCGAGAAGCGGCTGGGGCGCAAGTTGTAACTTCATTCGCCGGAAAACAGGGAACCTAAACAGCAAGCCCGGCAACCTGCCGGGCTTTGTTATTGGTGCGGGTTGTGGCCATCCGTGCGGCAGCAATCGCCTGATTGCTGCGCACTTTCTAGCTGGCGTGAACCGGGCAGGGGGTGGTGATCAGGGCATCATCTTCATAACGCCACAGGGTCAGGCTGTTGCCCCAGACGCAGCCGGTATCGAGCGCCTTGATATCGCTCTTGCCGGTGTTGCCCATCAGGGCCGCCCAGTGGCCGAACACCAGAATGGGGTCATCCACGTGGTGTTCGCGCTGTTCGAACCAGGGACGCAGCCCCGGGGTCGACTCCTTGGGCCCCTTCTTGCATTTGAAGTCGAGACGACCGTCGAAATAGCAGAAGCGCATCCGGGTGAAGGTGTTGATGATGTAGCGGTAGCGGTCGATCCCGACCAGATCATCTTTCCAGCCATCGGGCTGGTCGCCGTACATGTTGTGCAGCAGCCAGCTGTACTGGTCACCGCGCAGCAGGCTCTCTACCTCGCGGGCGCAGTTGCGGGCGGTGCGGACATCCCATGCGGGGGAGATCCCGGCATGCACCATCATGATGGGCAGATCCGGATGTTCGGCCAGCAGCGGGCGGTGGCGCAGCCACTCCAGCAGTTCATCCCGATCAGGGGCATCCATCAGGCTTTGCAGCTTGTCTTTCTTCTTGAGCGGTGCAACGCCATCGGCGACCGCCAGCAGGTGCAGGTCGTGGTTGCCGAGCACGGTAACTGCACGGTTGCCCAGCCCTTTGACAAAACGCAGGGTATTGAGGGAGTCCGGGCCGCGGGCGACCAGATCGCCGCAGAGCCAGAGCACGTCTTGGTCGGGATCGAACGCGGCAAGATCCAGCAGACGGCGCAAGTCGTCGTAACAGCCCTGGATGTCACCGACAAAACAGTTCGCCATGAAACCTCAGTTGATAATATTGGGGATGGCCAGCGTGAAGGGGGCGATGGGCGCCTCAAACTGCTGACCAGAGCCATCTTGCAGGGTATAGCTCCCTTCCATCACCCCAAGCGGGGTCGCCAGCGGCACGCCGCTCTGGTAGCGGTAGGTCTCACCTTCGGCAATGACGGGTTGTTCCCCGACCACGCCCGGGCCTGCCACTTCCTGCATCTTGCCATTGGCATCGGTGATGAGCCAGCGCCGATGCAGCAGTTGCACCGGGCCAGGCCCCAGATTCTCAATCTCGATCAGATAGTGAAACTGGTAAGGGTCTTTGGAGCCCGCCACATACACGGGGTATGGGCGGATCTCGATGTGCGGGAGTGCCACAGGATCAGGCCTGTTGCTGATCCGCCAGCCAGTTGGCGATCATGACAAACTGCTCGAGGGAGAGATTCTCCGGGCGCAGGTTGCCATCGATACCAAGCTCGGTCAGCTGGGCGTCGGTGATGAAGTTGGAGAAGCTGTTGCGGATGGTCTTGCGACGCTGGCCAAAGCCTTCGGTACAGACGCGATTCAGACAACGAATGTCTTTTGCGACTATGGTCGGATTCTTGTGCGGGATCAGGCGAACTACGGCAGAGTCCACCTTTGGCGCCGGTTTGAAGGCACCCGGGCCCACTTCCAGCACAGGCACCACCTGGCAGTAGTACTGGGTCATCACGCTCAGGCGGCCATAAGCCTTGCTGCCCGGGCCTGCTGCCAGACGCAACACCACTTCCTTTTGCAGCATGAAATGCATGTCTTCAACCCGGTCGGCAAATTCGCACAGGTGGAAGATGAGCGGGGTTGAGATGTTGTAGGGCAGGTTGCCGAAGATGCGCAGCGGCCCCTTGCCTTCACCCATCAGGGTGCCGAAGTCGAAACGCATGGCGTCCGCTTCGATGACGGTCAGCTTGTCTTTGAGTGTCGGGTGCTCGCGCAGGCGAGCTGCCAGGTCCCGGTCAAGCTCGACCACGGTCATTTTGTCCATCTGGGCGGCGACCGGCTCGGTCAGCGCGGCCAGACCCGGACCGATCTCCACCAGATTCTGACCCGGCTGCGGGTTGATGGCGGCGACGATTTGATCGATCACATACCGGTCGTGCAAGAAGTTCTGACCGAAACGCTTACGGGCCGTGTGGCCCATGTGCACCTTACTGCTCATATCTTTTTTTCTCTACCATCTTGATGGCGTGGTTAATCGCGGTGACAAGGCTGCCCGAATCCGCCAGGCCCTTGCCTGCCAGATCCAGCGCGGTGCCGTGATCCACCGAAGTGCGGATGAAGGGAAGCCCCAGGGTGATATTGACCGAACTGCCGAAGCCCTTGTATTTGAGCACAGGCAGCCCCTGGTCGTGGTACATGGCGAGTACCGCATCCGCATCCTTGAGGTATTTCTCCTGGAACAGGGTGTCGGCCGGCAATGGGCCGACCAGATCGATCCCTTCCTGGCGCAGCGTGGCCAGAGCGGGTTCGATCACATCAATCTCTTCACGTCCAAGATGGCCACCTTCCCCCGCATGGGGGTTGAGGCCGCAGACGTAAATACGGGGTTTGGCGATGCCAAACTTGGTGGCGAGATCCTCGTTGAGGATCCGGATCACCTTGCCGAGGCGATCCTCGGTGATGGCCATCGCTACATAGGCCAGCGGAATATGGGTAGTCGCCAGTGCGACCCGCAGCCCCTCGGTTGCCAGCATCATTACCACATCGGCGGTGTTGGATTGCTGTGCAAAGAACTCGGTGTGGCCGCTGAACGAGACCCCGGCCTGGTTGATGATCCCCTTGTGCACCGGCCCGGTCACCACGGCGGCAAATTCGCCGCTCATGTTGCCATCACAGGCGCGCTGCAGGGTTGCCAGCACATAGGCGCCATTGCCTTCGTTCAGCTCGCCCGGCACCACGGGGGCGCCGAGGGAGACCGGACAGACGGTCAGGGTGCCCGCCCGCTGGGGGCGGGCAGGGGCAGCGGCATCGTAGGGCTCAAGCTCGATGGGCAGCCCAAGCAGGGTTGCCCGCTCGCGCAGCAGCGCCGGATCGGCGATCACCACCAACTGGTGGGGCCAATCCTGCTGGGCAATCTGCAGCACCAGATCCGGGCCGATCCCGGCCGGTTCGCCCGGGGTAACGGCAAGGCGACGGCAGCTCATCAGCTACCGGCTCCTTCGATCTGGATGTAGGCCTCGTCACGCAGCTCATCCAGCCACGCCTGGGACTCTTCCACGAAGCGACGGTTGTAGATCAGCTGGTAGGCGCGCTGCTCCTGAGCCTTGTCGGTCGCATCCTGGCTGCGGCGATCTTCCACCTGCACGATGTGCCAGCCGTGGCTGGTACGGAACGGGGCACTGATCTGGCCCGGTTGCAGACGGTTGACCATGTCGCGGAACTCGGGGACATAGACATTGGGATCAGACCAGCCCAGTTCGCCACCCTGCACCGCAGAGCCCGGATCTTCGGAGTACTTCTCCGCCATGCTGGCGAAGCTTGCCTTGCCGCTCTTGATGTCGTGCAGAATGCCATCCAGCATCCCCTTGGCTTTCTCTTCGCTCAGGATGATGGAGGGCTTGATCAGGATATGACGGGCCTTCACCTCGGTCTGCATCACTTGCTGCTGACCCTTGGTGTCGAACACCTTGACGATGTGCAGGCCGGCACCGGAGCGCAGCGGGCCGACGATGTCGCCCTTCTTGGCACCCTGTACCGCTTCCGCCATCAGGGTCGGCATCTCTTGCGGGCTCATCCAGCCCCAATCCCCCCCTTCCAGCGCCTTGGGACCATTACTCTCGGCAATGGCCAGTTTGCGGAAGTCGGCACCTTGCTTGAGAGCGGTCAGAATGCGTTCGATCTTGCTCTTGGCGGCATCCAGCTGGGCGGCAGTGGGGTTGTCCGGCAGGGCAATCTGGATATGGCCGACGTGGTATTCGTTCTGCTGTTGACCCTGTTTCTTCAGGATCTCCACCACCTGCTTCACCTCCTGATCGGAGATGTTGATACGGCGGCGCACCTGGTTGCGGCGCACCTCGTTCATCAGGATCTCGCGGCGAACCTCTTCCCGATATTGGGCATAGGTCATCCCTTCACGGGCGAGCTGGGCCCGCAGCTGATCCAGGGTCATCTTGTTGTCGGCAGCGATGCCCTGAATAGCCTGTTCCAGCTGGGTGTCGCTGATCTTCAGCCCCTGGCGCTCCGCCAGTTGCAACTGCAGGCTCTCCTGGATCAGGCGATCCAGCGCCTGTTTGCGCAGGGTGGCATCGTCAGGCAGGGACTGGCCGCTCTCCTGAGCGGAGAGTTTTACCTTGTTGACCAGTGCGTCCTGTTGGCTGGACAGCACCACGTCCTTGTTGACCACGGCCAGCACCTTGTCCATCAGCTCGGGCGCAGCCAGTGCGGCCTGGCTCATGGCACCGAACATTCCCGCGGTCAGCAGGGCAATCAGGGTCTTTTTCATATCCATCTCTCAAGGCTGGACCAGCATCATTGCTGGCCTTTCAGATTAAACGGGCGAACATAGGGCAACAGCTCGGTATCCAGGGTGACGCTACGGCCACCTGTACCCACGCTGCCAAGTCCCTTCATTTCAAACTGCAGACCAATGACTTTTTCCGAAGTGGGTTTCAGGGTGACGTTGTCCGGCTGATTGTGCCACTCCAGGCTCATGTTGATGCTCCAGCAGCAGGAGTCGTATTTGACACCGATCTTGCGGTCAATGTTCACATCCTGCTTGATGTCACGGTAGTAACCGCCATACATCTGCCACTGATCGGCGATCGGCGCCATCATCACCAGACCCGCCTGGCTCAGATCTTCTGCCAGCGCCGTGTTGGTCGGATAGCGATAGTCCAGGTTGCCATCCTTGATGTAGCGGTAGTTGACCTGAGTGGTCAGCTTGCCGGTCCGGTACTCGACTGCACCGTTGCCAGCCGTAAATTCACCCTCGGAGGTATCGTACTGGGTCCCCGCGTGGGCAAACCACTCATCGGTGATCCGGGCATCCCCCTCGAACGAGAGCAGGGAGCGGGCGTTGGTGCTTTCCGGATTTGAAGGGTAGAGGCGCACCTTGGGTGGTGTCATTTCGAAGGCCTGGGCCACCGCCAGACGCAACCGTTCATCACCCACATTGTCATAGACCCGGCTGGTCAGGCCAACGGTGACCCGATTGGCATCGCTGATGCGGTCGAGACCGGCAAAGCGGCGGTCACTGAACAGGCTGTAGTAGTCCTGACGGGTGGTGGTGGAGTCGTAGATCCCGATCTCGTCCTGATTTTTGTAAGGGATATAGAGGTACTGGAACTCGGGTTCCAGGGTTTGGGTGCCCTTGCCATCATACCAGTCGAGCGGCCGATCGAAGTTGACGCCCCCCTTGAGCCGGAAGGACGGCAGAGTACGGGTAATGGTGCCCTCTTTCAGGGTCAGCTGTTTGCTGTCTGCATCGGTGAAGCGGCTGCGGTCCTGGCTAACCAGATTATCGGGTACCTCCTGGTTGTAGGAGGTAAACATCAGCTTGTACTGACTGGTCAGGTAGTAACCCGGTGCATCCACCAGGGGCACGGTCAGGGTTGGCGCCAGATGCAGGCGGGTGGCGGTATAGCGCTCACCTGCTTGCAGAGTGGCGGCACTGCCACTGTCATAGCCAAACTTGGTCAGTTCACTGTTCCAGGCCAGATCGAACCACTTGCCTTGCTGATAGTAGTTGTAGTCGATACGCGGCAGCATCTCGTGGGGCAGCAGCGCATATGGGCTCAGGATCTGGTAGCGGCGCACCTCGGAGGTGAGGTTCCAGTTAGGCTGGTAATAGCCGGCGGTAAAGGATTGCTGCAACTGGCTGTCGACCTGAGTGCCCACTTGCGGGCTGAAGTCGTTGAAGTAGTTGTAATCCTTGTCGCGCACCTGGGTGTAGTCGATACCAAAACGCAGGCTGCCATCCATCAGGGCGGAACCGTGGCGGACGTTCATCAGGTAGCGATGTCCATCGGACAGGCCAGCCAGACTCGGATTGCTCGGGCTGTACTGCTTGTCATCCGCCAGATTTTCAAAATAGAGGGTGCCGGTGTGGGCGGGGTCCGGCATATAGCGGAACTCCACCTGTTCCATCAGGCCGCGTTTATCCATAAAACGGGAGGTGATGGTGGCATCGTAGTTGGGAGCTATGTTCCAGTAGAAGGGCTGGGTGATATCCATGCCGTTGCTGGAGCTCTGCTTGTAACCCGGGTAGAGCAGACCGGTCTTTCGCTCATCCTTGATGGGGAAGTTGATATAGGGGAAGTAGAACACCGGATAGTCGTAAAGCCAGAGGCTGGCGTTCCAGGCTTCGCCGAACACCTCTTTCTGGTCGATGTCGATACTGCCCGCCTTGAGGGTCCACACTTCCTGACCGGGGGGGCAGGTGGTGTACTGGGCACCCTCCATGGTGATGTTCTGGTTGTTGTTGGTCATCACCACTCGCTTGGCAAAGCCGCGCACCGGTGAGCCATGCACCTGATACTTGCCCTCTTCCAGTTCGGAGTTCTTGGTATCCAGGTTGGATTTGAGGGTCTTGTCGCTGGTGACGGTCACCTGACCGTCGTTGTAATAGATGTTGCCGATGGCGATGACATCCCGGCTCTTCTGATCGAGCTGGGCATAGTCGGAGTCAAACTTGCGAACACCCTGACGAACCTTGACGTCGCCTTCATAGACGGCGGTGCCGCCCTGTTTGGCCTCGAGACGGTCAGCATCAACCTCGACCGGCTGTGCGTTGGCATCCTGATCCGATGCAGGCTTCTCTATCTTGGGAACATAGTCATAGCAGAGACTATCGAGAATGCCGGTGGCTGGCGGCGCTTCGAACGGGGCCGCCTGCACCATCATAGGGGTGAGTGCGGGGGCCAGGCTGATAGTCAGGGCGATGGGATAGCGGTACCCCAGTGTCCATTTTGTCATGTGAAAGACTCGTGCAATCCGTGATAGATACGGTTGATCCAAGGCATGCATTTTACGACAGGTTTCATCGAGTTGACATTGCATGTCATTGCTTTATGTTAGCCGGCAATGATAAAGCATTATTGCGGCCAGGGCTAACAGCCAAGTGCTGCTTTCCACCTTGGTCCTCTACTTATGCACGATCGCGATTCCCTGCTATTGCTGTGGGCACGCCGTATTTCCGGTGATGCCACTCTCACGCTTACCCTCATTTCCGGTGATGCCAGCTTCCGCCGCTACTCTCGTGGTGGTGGTCTGGTGTGGGTGGATGCCAATCCGAAAACCGAAAAAAATCATGAGTTTGTTCGTAACTCGGCCGCCTTGCTGGCGCGTCAGCTGTTGGCGCCAGAGGTCAAGGCGGTGGACTACGAACAGGGTCTGCTGGCGGTCAGTGACCTGGGCGATACCCAGCTGATCAGCTGCCTGAACGAGCACAATGTGCTGGCCTGGTATGGCAAGGCGATTGATTTGCTGCCCCGCCTGGGGGCGGTTGAACTGGCGCTTGAACCCTTCGATGCGGCTTTTATGGCGCGGGAGAACAGCATTTTCCCCGAGTGGCTGCTGGGTCATCATCTGCAGCTGACCCTGAGCCATGAAGAGCAGCAACTGCTGGACGAGACCTTTGCTTGCCTCACCGCCTGCAATCTGGCTCAGCCGCAAGGGGTCATGCACCGTGACTTCCACAGTCGCAACCTGATGGTGTGCGGCGGTGACAATCCTGATAGCAGCGAACTCGCCATCATCGATTTTCAGGATATGGTCATCGGGCCGCTTACCTATGACCTGGTCTCCCTGCTGAAAGATTGCTACGTACGCTGGCCTGACGAGGTGATCGATGAAGGGATGCGCCACGGCTTTGCCACCCTGCAACAGGCGGGTCTGCTTGGCGAGCTCGATTATGCCAGTTTCCGTCGTGATGCCGACCTGACCGGCATGCAGCGCCACCTCAAAGCGGCGGGGATCTTCACCCGGCTCTATCATCGCGACGGCAAGTCCGGCTATCTCAAGGATATTCCCCGTACCCTCGGCTATGTGGTGGATGTCTGTCGCACTCATGGTAGTGCCTATCCGGTACTGGCCCGTTTTGGTCAGTGGCTGGAGCAGGTGGTGTTGCCGGGGATCGCCAACGCTGGGGTTAAACCATGAAGGCGATGATCCTGGCCGCTGGCCGTGGCGAGCGGATGCGCCCGCTGACCGACCTGCTGCCCAAGCCGCTGCTGGCGGTGGGGGGCAAGCCGCTCATCGTTCATCACATCGAAAAACTCAAAGCCGCTGGCGTGACCGAGCTGGTGATCAACCATGCCTGGCTCGGCCACAAGTTGGTCGAGAGCCTTGGTGATGGCAGTGCGCTCGGCGT
This sequence comes from Aeromonas sp. Y311-2, assembly GCF_027706025.1. Classification (NCBI taxonomy): domain Bacteria; kingdom Pseudomonadati; phylum Pseudomonadota; class Gammaproteobacteria; order Aeromonadales; family Aeromonadaceae; genus Aeromonas; species Aeromonas sp. Y311-2. Next base: position 83,063 of record NZ_JAPDCL010000020.1, read on the forward strand.
GACCATCCACTGGTCAGCCGAGGAGAGCGCGCTGGAGACCGCGGGCGGCATAGTGCAGGCGCTGCCGCTGCTGGGCTCTGAAGCCTTTTTGGTGATCAACGGCGATACCTGGCTCGATCTCGATTATCACACTCTGGTCAGCCAGCCCCTGGGCGAGGATCTGGCCCACCTTTGGCTAGTGCCCAATCCGCCCCAGCACCCGAGCGGGGACTTTGCCCTGCAAGAAGGGCGAGTCGTGGATACGCCAGCGTTTACCTTCAGCGGGGTCGGACTATATGATCCGGCGGCCTTTGCCGGTCTCGCGGGCGGCGCCTGCAAACTGGCGCCCCTGCTGCGTGACTGGATGGCGCAAGGGCGGGTGGGCGGCAGCCTGCTCGTTGGCGAGTGGCGCGATATCGGCACGGTCGATCGACTGCGCGAGCTGGATGACCAGCTCCAGGCCCGCACTCATTAACTTCAAGAGGTCTTGAACCATGCGTATTTGGGGTAAGGTGCTGGGCGCCTTCTTCGGTTTTCTGCTCGGCAATATCATCGGCGCCCTGATTGGCCTCTGGATTGGCCACCGTTTCGACCGTGGCATGGGGCTGCAGGGGGCGTTTCGTCGCGGTCCGAGTCAGGAGCAGCAAGCCGTCTTCTTCCATGCCACCTTCTCGGTGATGGGCCATATCGCCAAGTCCAGCGGTCAGGTGACCGAGCAGGAGATCCGGGTTGCCTCCAACCTGATGGATCGGATGCGATTGGTGGGGGAGCAGCGTGCCCGGGCACAGGAGTCGTTTCGTCTCGGTAAGGAGGCCGACTTCCCGCTACGCGAGACCCTGGCCGAGTTCCGCCGTGCCAGTCTGGGGCAGCGCGATATTCTGCGCTTCTTCCTCGAAGTACAGTTGCAGGCGGCCTTTGCCGACGGGCGGGTAGAGGAGGGCGAGCGCGCCATTCTGCACACCATTGCCGACGAACTGGGCTTCAGCCGCATCGAGCTGGCCCGCATTCTGGCGATGGCCGAAGCGCAGATGAACTTCTTCAATCAGGCCCATGGCCAGTATCAGGGGGGCCATTCCGGTGGCCAGCAGTATCGGCAGACGGCACCCTCTGCGGATCGCCTCAAGAATGCCTACCAGTTGCTGGGAGTGAGCGAGAGCGACAGCGATCAGGATATCAAGCGCGCCTACCGCAAGGAGATGAGCAAGCATCATCCGGACAAGCTGGCCGCCAAAGGGCTGCCGCCGGAGATGATGGAGATGGCCAAGGAGAAGACCCAGGAGATCCAGCAAGCCTGGGAGTGGATCCGCGAGGCGCGCGGCATCCGTTAAGCGCCAAAATCTGGCTGTAACAGACAATAAAAAGCCCCGCAGCAGTGCGGGGCTTTGTTTTGCCGTGTGGCGCAGGCCGGGTTATTTGGCCGGAATCGCTTCCAGCACGTGCACCAGCAGTTGCCAGAAACGTTCGACCGCCGGGATATGTACCTTCTCGTCAGGGGAGTGGGCACCGCGGATGGTCGGGCCGAAGGAGACCATGTCCCACTCCGGATAGGCGCTCTTGAACAGACCGCACTCGAGACCAGCGTGGATCACCATGACGTTGGGCATGGTACCAAACAGGGTCTGGTAGCTGTTGCGTACCAGCGCCATGACGGGGGAGTCCACGTTCGGCGCCCAACCCGGATAGGCACCGGTGAATTCGCAGCTGGCGCCTGCCAGGGTGAACAGGGAGCGGGTCATCTGCTCGATGCTCTCGCGGCCGGAGTCAATCAGGGAGCGGATCAGGCACTGGACGTACACTTCGCCATCCTGAGTCTTGATGACCCCCAGGTTGGTAGAGGTTTCGGTCACGCCGGGCATAGCATCGCTCATGCGCATCACGCCGTTCGGGCAGGCCATCAGGGCATCCAGCAGGCGCTGCTGCAGGGAGACGCTCATCAGCTTGGCCGGTTTGGCGGCGCTGTTGACCAGCACGGTCAGGTTTGGCTCGGTGGCGGCCAGTTCGGTCTGGTAGATCCCGGTGTAGCGGTCAACCAGCGCCTTGAACTCGTTTACGCTGGCAGCAGGCACCAGCAGGGTGGCACGGGCTTCGCGCGGGATGGCGTTGCGCAGAGTGCCGCCGTGGATCTCGGCCAGACGCACACCCAGCGGCTCGGCTGCTTTGAGCAGACGCACCAGCAGCTTGTTGGCGTTGCCACGACCGCGATGGATATCGCAACCTGAGTGGCCGCCACGCAGCCCTTTGACCGCCAGCTCGAACGCTTCGCCTTCGCTGGCGTCAACCAGCTCGAGCGGGAAGCGGATATTGGCATCCACACCGCCAGCGCAGCCCATATAGACTTCGCCATCCTCTTCGGAGTCGGTGTTGAGCAGAATTTCGCCCTCCAGCCAGCCCGCTTCCAGACCGAAGGCGCCGGTCATGCCGGTCTCTTCGTCTGTGGTCAGCAGCACTTCCAGCGGACCGTGCTTGATGGTCTTGTCAGCCAGCACAGCCAGACAACCGGCCATGCCGATGCCGTTGTCGGCACCCAGGGTGGTGCCACGAGCAGTGACCCACTCGCCATCGACATAGGCATCGATGGGATCGGTCGCGAAGTCGTGTTTGGTGTCTGCGTTAGCCTGCGGCACCATGTCGATGTGGGCCTGCAGTACCACGGCTTTACGGTTTTCCATCCCCGGGGTGGCCGGTTTCTTGATGATGATGTTGCCGACCTTGTCCTGCTTGACCGCCAGACCTTCCCCTTGAGCCCATTGGATGATCCAGGCGCTCAGTTTGGCTTCATGTTTGGAAGGGTGGGGGATGGAGCAGATCTGTTCGAAGAAATGCCAAATCAGTTTGGGAGAGAGAGAGCTAAGCTGTGCCACGTCGGGACTCCTTACCAGCACGGAATTAACAGGGCCCCATCAGCGGGCCGGGGAAGAGGATAACGATAATACAGTCAATCACACAAAAATGTGAGCAATCAGCGCAAATCGCAGGCAGCTTGTGCTGGCTGATGGCAACCAGGCAGTACGATCGTCAGGTTCGGACGACGCTGACCGATAGAAAAGAAAATATGTGACCGATCTCACAAAAATATTGAATTTAATGCACCGACTGGTAAATTAGCTCCCGTGGTTCGCCACCCGTCAGGATGACGATGAAAGCCTCCAGGGAACCGAAGCAAAGCAAGTGCGCCTCCATGGAATCGAGTGTTCGTTCAAGGATTTGAGCCCGCATTAAAGGTACGTAACTTGTTAAGCAATCAGGAGTTTCAATATGCCAGGCAGCAACTCAACCTATTGGTTTGCCCCTTCTTTGTATACCCAGGGTTTCAGCTACCCTAACCCCTTCGTCACTCGTCGCTAAGGCGAGCTGCCCAACCAGGCAGAGGCGAGAAAGCAGCAGGTGCGTGAGGTAAATCCTCCCCCTGCTATTTTTTTATCTGCGATTTGCCGCACAGCCCATTTGGACTCGGCAGCAGGGACGGCAGGTTAGTCGTTTGGCGCTCGAGATGTGCCGAATGGAGAGGGGGATGCCGATTTTTCCTGTTTTTGGCATACGTTTGCCAGGCATTTTCTCTGCAAACGGTGCTATCATATCGGCCCAACAGCCTGTCCGCGGTTTGGACACTTCATCTAACCGATCGCCGGATAAGCCCATCTTGCTTCCATTGTTATCAGATTTGCTGCCGAGGCTTAGCCCTGAGGCAGCTGAAGTGCAATCTGAATTCAGTCGGGCAAGGGCCGCCATTTACAGGCATCCGCAGGGATAATTGCGGATGTTGTTATTTTAAGTAATTGTTTTTAAATAACTATTCGAGATCGATAACATGCCGAAAAAGTTCTATGTGTCGTGGGACAACCTGCAACGTGAAGCTCGCCGTCTGGCCCGTCGTCAGCTGCCTGTCAGCCAGTGGAAAGGTATCATCGCGGTCAGCCGTGGTGGTCTGGTGCCCGCAGCCCTGATGGCCCGTGAACTTGGCATTCGTAATGTGGAAACCCTCTGCATCTCCAGCTATGACCATGACAGCCAGCGCGAGCTGGTGGTCGTGAAGGCTGCCACCACCGCTGGTGACGGCGAAGGCTGGCTGGTGGTGGAAGATCTGGTGGACACCGGCACTACCGCCAAGGCGATCCGCGAGCTCTACCCGAAAGCCAAGTTCATCGCGATTTTCGCCAAGCCGATGGGCGAAGCGCTGCTGGACGATTTCGAAGTGGCGATCCCGCAGGATACCTGGATTGAACAGCCGTGGGATATGGCACTGGAGTTCGCCACACCGATCTGCGACGAAAAGTAACGGGATTGGGATGTGACGCTCGCTGCGTCCATTGGTCGCAACCGGCAATAATGGTTTCACAGGGCTCCAATTTGGAGCCCTGTTTTTTTGTGTATCAATCTGTTGCAGGGTGGCTGATGGGCAGTAAAAGTGGTTAAGATGAGCTATTGCCTGATATGAATGGGACACTATCTTGGACTTGAACGAAGACCTAAACCTGACCGAACAGCTCTTTACCCGCGTCAAGAAGGTATTGGAAACATCCGAGATCTCCAACTCCAGTGCGGCTGATCTGGCGCAAGCCGAGTCAGACGAGATGTTTATCGACGGCTCCATGTCAAAGAGCTGGTATCGCTTGCTGCGTCGCCCCTCCTGGACCTGGCAGGGTGCTGATCCCATCGAAGTGGAGCAGACCCTGGCCCGTATCGCCATGGCGACCGGCGAGCGCACCCACGATTGCTATCTCGATACCATCAAGGGCTATGTGCCCGGCAACTGGATCTACGAGTGGAGCCAGGTGGCTGGCAACTATTTCAAGCAGGGCCGCGAACTGCGCGAGAAGGGTGATCCTTCTGGCGCCTTGAAACAGCTGCTCAAGGCGGTGCGCTACTACTCCATCGCCAGCTATCCCCATCTCAAGGATGACGAGCTGGCGGATCAGGCCCAGCTGCTCGGTAACATGGCCTATCGCGAGGCGGGTCGCCTGTTCAAGGTGCCGCTCAAAGAGATCCAGGTGCCTTTTCGCGGCAAGCATATTCAGGGCTATCTCCACCTGCCGACGACCGAAAAACCGGTGCCGCTGGTGATCATCAGCGGCGGGATCGACTCCCTGCAGCTCGATTTCCTCAACTTCTATCTCAAACGGCTCGAGCCCAACGGTATCGGCATGCTCTCCCTCGATATGCCCGGGGTCGGCTATGCCGAGCATTGGCCGCTGGTGCAGGATACCAGCCGTCTCCATCAGGCGGTGCTCCATTACCTCTCCGAGGTGGCCTGGGTCGATCATCAGCGTATCGCCATGGTGGGAATGCGTCTGGCGGGCAATATCGCAGCCAGACTGGCCTTTATCGAACCGTTCAAGCTGCGCACCGTGGTCTGTGTCGGCGCCGGGGTCAATCAGGTGTTTACCAATCAGGAGCTGTTTGCCAAGTGTCCGCGCATGATGCGGGATAGTCTGGCCAACCGGTTGGGGGCGGATGCGGCGCAGTGGGACGGCATGCGTACCAAGTGCCAGGTATTTTCACTTAAAACGCAAGGATTACTGGGGACTCGCACCTCTGTGCCGATATTAAGTATTGGACACAAGCGAGATTTTATTTGTCCCGAGCAGGATGTACGGGCATTGGCGGCGGCCAGTCGTAACGGCAAGGCCATCGTATTCGACAAACAGCCTTTGCTGGAGGTGTATGACAAGGCACTGGACGAAATCGTCGAGTGGCTGAAACAGCATTTGTGTACCTGACATTGCGCTAAAGAACTGACGCCATCCCGAGGTGGCGCGGCTTGTTTAACAGGGAGGTTAACATGTCTGAAAGAGTGACCTACAAGCGACTGCTGAGGCAGTTTGCTGCCATTGGCCCCTATTTGCGCGAAGATCTCTGCGAAGAGGGGCGTTATCGTTTCGATTGCCTGTCGGTCTGTGTCAGCGCCAAGCCTGCGCCGGACAAACGGGAGTTCTGGGGCTGGTGGCTGGTGCTGGAGCAGGACGATCACCATTTCCGTTACCACTATCAGCTCGGTTTCTACAATGCTGATGGTGAGTGGCTGGACAAGCCGATCCCCAAGAAGCACCAGGTAGAAGTGGAGCGGACCCTCAACCGTTTCTACAAGCTCATCAGCGACAAACTGACGGCTCTGGAGTGTCAGTTAGCGCCAGCGGATCAGGTCACCAATGAGTTGACCGTGACCGCTGCTTGATCCCTGATGCCCGGCGAGCAGCATCCCGCTGTTTGCCGGGCCATCAGTCAGCCATCTCCCCTTCCGCCCGCAATCATCCGGGCCTTTGCTTCATCTCCTCACCCCGGCGTTAATTGCCTTGCAGGGCACCATGGCCGTGGGTATAAAGATATTCCTTACTTTTTTAGCCTTTATGCTCCCATGGAAAACAGAACCATAGTCGTCAAGTTGGGCACCAGCGTGCTCACAGGGGGGTCTTCCCAGCTCAATCGTGCCCATATGGTCGAGCTGGTCAGACAGTGTGCGGCCTTGCACCGTCACGGCCATCGGGTCGTGGTCGTCACATCAGGGGCTATCGCCGCCGGGCGTGAACATCTGGGTCACCCGCCACTGGCGCCAACCCTGCCCAACAAGCAGATGCTAGCGGCGGTTGGTCAGACCCAGCTGATTCGGGTATGGCAGGATCTGTTCAACCTCTACGGTCTGCATATCGGCCAGATGCTGCTGACCCGCGCCGATCTGGAGGATCGGGAGCGCTACCTCAACGCCCGCGACACCATGCGCACCCTGCTCGATCACCGCATTATTCCGGTGATCAACGAAAACGATGCGGTGGCGACCGCCGAGATCAAGGTAGGTGACAACGACAACCTCTCCGCACGGGCCGCCATTCTGGCGGATGCGGATCTGCTGATCCTGCTAACCGACCAGAAGGGGCTGTTTACCGCCGATCCGCGCACCAATCCCGACGCCCAGCTTATTGAAGAGGTGCAGACCATCGACGATACCCTGCGCTCGCTGGCGGGTGACAGTGTCAGCGGCCTCGGCACCGGCGGCATGGCTACCAAGCTGCAGGCCGCCGATGTGGCACGCCGCGCCGGTGTCAACGTGGTGATCGCGACCGGCCAGATGCCGGAGGTGATCGGCCGTCTTGCCAAGGGTGAGCGTATTGGCACCCTGTTCCCCGCGTTGGCGTCCCCGCTGGAAGGGCGCAAGAGCTGGATCCTGGCAGGTCCACCTCCTCACGGCGAAGTGCATGTGGATCAGGGCGCAGTTGCCGCCATGAAGGAGAAAGGCTCCAGCCTGCTGCCCAAGGGGATCGTCGCGGTCAAGGGCGACTTTATTCGAGGCGATGTGGTGCGCATTCTTGATCCCAAAGGCGCCGAGCTGGCGCGCGGTATCTGCCGTTACGACCATCTGGAGCTGGAGAAGCTGCGCGGCGTCCACTCGGATCAGATTGAGCAGGTACTGGGCTATGGATATGGTTCAGTAGCCATCCATCGAGACGATATGGTGCTGCTCTAATCAGGGCGGCACAGCATGAACAAAGGGAACCGAGATGAGTCTGGAGAAAATGGGGCAGGCGGCCCGTGAAGCCGCCTATCAGCTGGCTACCATCAGCACAGCGCAGAAGAATCGGGCGCTGGCCGCCATCGCCGACGAGCTGGAGGCGCGCAGTGAGCAGATCCTCGCCGCCAACGCGAAAGATATTGCCGCCGGCCGTGAGGCTGGCTTGTCAGAGGCGATGCTGGATCGCCTGCTGCTCAATCCGGCGCGTCTGGCCGGGATTGTGGCGGATGTGCGCAAGGTAATTACTCTGGATGATCCGGTCGGTGCCGAAATGGATAGCCGGGTGCTGGAGAATGGTCTGCGGCTCTCCCGTCGTCGGGTGCCTATCGGGGTTATCGGCGTCATCTACGAGGCGCGCCCCAACGTCACCATCGACATCGCCAGCCTCTGCCTCAAGACCGGCAACGCCAGCATCCTGCGTGGTGGGCGCGAGACCTTCCATTCCAATCTGGAGCTGGTGCGGGTGATCCAGCATGCCTTGGCGGCCTCCGGTCTGCCCGAGGCGGCGGTGCAGTACATCGACAACCCGGATCGGGCGCTGGTCGGCGAGTTGCTGCGCCTAGACCGCTATGTGGACATGATCATCCCCCGTGGCGGTGCCGGCCTGCACAAGATGTGCAAGGAGAACAGCTCCATCCCGGTCATCATCGGCGGGTTCGGTATCAGCCATATTTTCGTCGACGAGAGTGCCGATCTGGTGCGCTCTCTGGCGGTCATCGACAACGCCAAGGTGCAACGCCCCTCCGCCTGCAATGCCCTCGATACTCTGCTGGTACACGAGAAAGTCGCTTCGGCTTTCCTGCCGCAGCTGGTGACGCTGATGAACGAGCGCAAGGTGACGCTGGTGGCCGCGCCCAACGCCATGAGGCAGTTGGCGGGTGCCGACAACCTGTGCGAGGCGGGGCCGGAGGATTTCGATACCGAGTGGCTCGGTCTGACCCTGGGGGTCAAGCTGGTTGCGGATGTGAACGAAGCGCTGGCCCATATGCGCGAGCATAACGCCGGCCACTCCGATGCCATCCTGACCAACGATCTGGCCAACGCCGAGCGTTTCGTCAACGGAGCCGGTTCGGCGGCTGTCTATGTCAACGCCTCCACCCGTTTCACCGATGGTGGCCAGTTTGGTTTGGGGGCCGAGGTGGCGGTCTCGACCCAGATGCTGCATGCCCGTGGCCCCATGGGGCTCACCGAGCTTACCAGCTACAAGTGGGTAGGGCAGGCCGATTACCTCAGCCGCGCCTGATAACCGGTTGTGTCAGATACAAAAATGCCGACTCTTGGGTCGACATTTTTGTTCGCGTGCATCGCACCGATACCACGCCGTGCGCTATTCCTCGGGGTTATTCCCCGTGATAGAGCGCCTTGTCACCTTGCTTGAGCACATAACCCTTCCAGATAAAGAGGGTGTAGCCGCGACCCTGCCACGACCAGTTGCCCTCCGCACCTTGACGGGTCAGCAGGTGCTGCTCGCCGCTTGGTAGATGCAGTTCGGCCTGCGTCTGGTCGGTGTTGAACAGCACGAAGGCGCTGCTGGTCTGGCTGGCATCGGTCGGATTGAGCCGGATACCCTCTTCAAACAGGCGCACACATTTGCCAGTCAGCGCTGACCACTGATAGCCCGCACTGCCGATACAGCCGTGGCTGTCGCGATCGCCGCCCACCAGATGTTGTTCCGGTGTACTGCATGCCGCCAGCAGCAGAGAGGCGGCCATCAGGGTCAAGGTGCGCATGGTTACTCCTGCAGATCCCGTTCGATGACGATGTTGGAGAATCCCAACTCTTTGAAGTAGTTCTCCTGATAATCCTTCACGCTTTTCTTGTCGCGGCGACAAACCTGAGCCAGCTGGGCCTCCATGGCGTGAAAACTGGTGAGATCCAGCCCTTCGGCAGCTGCGATGGCGTCGTAGATGCTGCGGAACTTGTCGTTCGCGTAGCCGATCTCCTTGGCCTGTTTTTTATAGGTATACGTAATCTTAAAGGCCATCTTGCCCTTCCTTCTTCGATTTGGCTTGCTTGCGCTGGACGTAGAGGTAGAGGCTTTCGACCTTCTCCCGGGCCCAGGGGGTCTTGCGCAAGAACTTCAGGCTGGACTTGATGCTGGGATTATCGGTGAAGCAGCGGATATTGATCTGCTGCCCCAGCTCTTCCCAGCCATAGTGTTCGACCAGCGCGGTGACGATGGCTTCCAGTGTCAGCCCGTGCAGCGGGTTGTTCTTCTGCGAGGCGTTCGGTTGCTCGCTCATGCCTGCTCCGCCAGCTTGGCAAAGGGCTGACCCATGCGGGTGGTGACACCGTTGGCCAAGTGAGGTTCGAAACCGGCCAGCATGCCCGGGCCAAACAGGCAGACCACGGTGCTGCCCAGCTTGAACAGGCCCATTTCGGCGCCTTTTTGCAGGGTAATGGCCTCGTCGCCGCTGTAGTCCCAACGCACCACCTTCTTCTCTTTGGTCGGTGCAATATTGCCGGCCCAGATGGTCTCGATGCTGGCCACGATAGTGGCACCGACCAGCACCAGCGCCATGGGGCCGTGCGGAGTGCGGAAGGTGGCGACCACCCGCTCGTTGCGGGCAAACAGGTTGGGCACGTTCTCGGCGGTGAGCGGGTTGACGGAGAAGAGATCCCCCGGCACGAACACCATGCTCTCCAGCACACCGTCCAGCGGCATATGGATGCGGTGATAATCCTTGGGCGCCAGATAGATGGTGGCAAAGTCGCCATCCTTGAACGGCGCCACCAGATCCTCATAGCCGCCCAGTAGTTCGCGGGCGCTGTAGTCGTGGCCCTTGGCCTGAATGATGCGACCCTGCTGGATGGGGCCGAGCTGGCTGACGGTGCCATCGACCGGCAGCGCCAGGGTCATGGCATCTTCTATCACGGGGCGGATGCCGGGCTTGAGCTCGCGGGTGAAGAACTCGTTGAAACTCTTGTAGTGGGCCGGACTCTCGTGCAGTGCCTCGCTCATGTCGACCTGATACTGCTTGATAAAGGCCTCGATCACTTTGGTGGTGATGTTGCCCGCTTCGGCGGCGGCAAACTTGCCGATCAGACGGGAGAGGGCGTGCTTGGGCAGACAGTATTGACCGGCAATTTTCAGGTTGTCAGTAATGCTCATGTTCATCATCAACGTAGGTTTATTAGGGTCACAGGCGCGCTTGCTGGCGACCGTGACGGGCTTCCTGCATGGTTTCCAGGATGCGGTGATAGTTGTGGAAGCGATCGGCGCTGATGGCGCCCGCGTCGACCGCGGCGCGCAGGGCACAGCCGGGATCGTCCTTGTGGGTACAGTCGCGGAACTTGCAACCACCCAGATAGTCGCGAAACTCGACGAAGCACCAGGTGATGCGGTCGGCCTCCAGATGCCAGAGGGCGAACTCGCGGATCCCCGGGGAGTCGATGAGATCGCCACCGCTCGGGAAGTGGTAGAGCCGCGCCGTGGTGGTGGTGTGCTGGCCGAGCCCCGAGTTTTCGGAGATCTCGCCGGTAAGTACATCCAGCCCCGGCATCAGGGCGTTGGTGAGCGACGACTTGCCCACCCCGGACTGGCCGACGAAGATGCTGATCTTGTCGGTCAGTGCGGCTTTAAGCTCATCGAGCCCTTCACCGCTCTCGCAGCTCACCAGCAGCACCTCGTAATTGAGCTTGCGGTAGGTTTCGAGCTGGCTCTCGATGCGCGCTCTGGCGGCATCATCCAGCATATCGACCTTGTTCAGCACGATGAGGGGGCGGATCTCCACATCCTCGGCGGCCACCAGATAGCGGTCGACGATGTTGGTGGAGAACTCGGGCATCACCGCCGAGACGATGATGATCTGGTCGATATTAGCGGCGATGGGTTTGACACCGTCGTAGAAGTCCGGCCGGGTCAGTACCGAGTGGCGCGGATGCACCGCCTCGATGACGCCCGCTGTCGCGGTATTGAGGCCGGGACGCCACACTACCTTGTCGCCACAGACCAGACTGCTGATGCTGCTGCGCCGCAGGTTGCTGCGGTGGATGGTGCCATCGACCGCTTCCACGTCTGCGTGCTGACCAAAACGGCTGATCACCACCCCTTCGATGGCGGGGCCAAACAGGGTGTCATCCACCACTGTGGTGTGATCTTTTTGCAGCCGCCGTTCGCGGTTGGCCTGGACGCGCCTTTGTTGACCCAGATTGAGTTTTGCTTTCTTTGCCACTCGATTCGCCAGTTTATGAACAGATCCAAAGCCAGTATGATACATGCAAATTGGCAAAATTCCGCCATTCCTCCCAATAGAGAGAGCAATCATGACAGTCAGCGCGCAGAACCTGGTATGGATCGACATGGAGATGACGGGTCTCGACCCCGAAGAGAACGTGGTACTGGAGATTGCCACCATAGTCACCGACAAGGATCTGAACGTACTGGCCGAAGGGCCGGTCATCGCCATTCATCAGAGTGATGAAGAGCTGGCCAAGATGGACGAGTGGAACGTCAACACCCATACCAAGAGCGGTCTGGTGGCCCGGGTCAAGGCGAGCCAGCACGATGAGGCGAAAGCCATTGCCGAGACCCTCGACTTCATTCGCCAGTGGGTGCCGGAGCGCACCAGCCCGCTGTGCGGCAACAGCATCGGTCAGGATCGCCGCTTCATGGTCAAGCACATGGCCGAGCTGGAAGCCTTCTTCCACTACCGCAATGTCGACGTCAGCACCATCAAGGAGCTGGTACGCCGCTGGCAGCCGGAACTGCTGGATCAGTTCAAGAAGAGCGGCACCCACCAGGCGCTGGACGATATCCGCGAATCCATCGCCGAGCTGCAGTTCTATCGCAGCCACGTCTTCAAGATCTGATTCCCCGGCAAGGGTTTGTCATACTCTGGCTGCTAAAATCGACAGTTCGGCCAGCTTTTGAGCGAACGCGCGCAACCAGACAAAAAAGCCCTTGCAATTGGAATGACTGCTCTTATAATTCGGCTCCCGTACAGTAGCGCAAGCAACCAAATGCTGTACGGCCTGTTTTAAGGTAGTTGCGGGAATAGCTCAGTTGGTAGAGCACGACCTTGCCAAGGTCGGGGTCGCGAGTTCGAGTCTCGTTTCCCGCTC
>NZ_JAPDCL010000021.1:0-85391 GCF_027706025.1 Aeromonas sp. Y311-2
CTGGGAGAAGCTCCGCCACAAGTAACGGAGCTAACAGGAGACCAGCAGATCATTTTGGAGGTATTGGGTGAGCGCTATCGGCAAATTTATTCCTAAATCAGGTGCGGAATGTCGGATCAACCCCAAAGGGCGGGTGCCTGCCCTAGTCACCGAGCAGGGCACCCTGACCGAGACCCCGGCCCTGCTGTACTATGTGGCGCAGCGCTTCCCCGATGCCAAACTGGCGCCGCTGGACAACCCGTTCCTGCTGGCGCGCATGCAGGAGGTCAACAGCTTCCTCGCCTCCACTGTGCATGTCTCCCACGCCCACGGTCGCCGTGGCAGCCGCTGGGCCGATGACGAGCAGGCCATTGCCGCCATGCAGCAGAAAGTCGCCAGCAATATGCGCGATGGCTTTGCCCAGATTGAGCAGCACTATCTGGCAGGCCCCTGGGTACTGGGTGAGCAGTTCAGCGTGGCGGATATCTATCTGTTCGTGGTCGCGGGCTGGCTGAAAAGCGATGGGGTCGAGATCAGTGAATTCCCCAAAGTGGCTGATCATTATCGCCGCATGCTGACCCGTCCGACCGTCAACAAAGCCCTCTCCAACTAAGTAAAAAATCAATAGAAAGGGTGCCGAGGCTCTGCTGGCACCCTTCTTTCTCTTTCCTGCCCCGCCTTTGAGATCGTTTTCACATTTCCGTGGTTTTGCCGTGGCCCTTCCTTAGTAAAAGGCCTATCTTTGTGCCATGACGCAACCGGTTGCGTAACCGGTTGCCTAGCGGTTCACAGATTGACGGGCCAAGGCCTGATGAGGTGCTGTATGAAACGAGGCGTACTGCTCAATGCTCCCCTGAGTGCTCTGGTGGCACAGATGGGCCACACCGACGAGATCACCGTCTGCGATGCAGGCTTGCCCATTCCGGCAGGTCCGGAGCGGATCGATCTGGCGCTAATGGCGGGGACGCCCAGCCTTGCAACCGTACTGACCGCCCTGCTCACCGATCTGGTGGTGGAGAAGGTGATCATGGCGAGCGAGATCAAGCAGATCAGCACCGCCGCCCATCAGGCACTGGTCGATCAGCTTGAGGCCCACGCAGCCGCCCAGGGCAAACCCATAGCCATCGAATACTGCCTGCACGAGGAGTTCAAAACCCGCTCCCGCCAGAGCAAGGCAATCGTGCGCAGCGGCGAGGTGACTCCCTACGCCAACCTGATCCTCTGCGCCGGTGTGGCGTTCTGACATTCTTCAAAGAAGGCCTCTTCAAGGAAGCTGCAAATGAGCACAACCTCCCCCTTATCACCCATTCTGGAGCTGACCGGGATCGTCAAGACTTTCCCCGGTGTGCGCGCCCTCGACGAAGCGGGTCTGCGGGTCTATCCGGGCCAGGTGATGGCCCTGCTCGGTGAAAATGGCGCCGGCAAATCCACCCTGATGAAGGTGCTGACCGGCATCTATCAGGCCGATGCGGGCAGCGTCAGCTATCGCGGCCAGCCGGTCCACTTCAAGGGGCCGCGCGATTCTCAGGATCAGGGGATCAGCATCATCCATCAGGAGCTGAACCTGCTGCCGGAGTTATCGATTGCCGCCAACATCTTCCTCGGTCGCGAGCCCCGTACCCGTTTTGGCAGCATCGACCACAAACAGCTGCGCGAACGGGCGAGCGGCCTGCTGGCGCGACTTGGCGTCAAGCATGGCCCGGATACCCGGCTCGGGGATCTCTCCATCGGCGAACAGCAGATGGTGGAGATCGCCAAGGCGCTGTCGTTCGATGCCAGCGTCATCATCATGGACGAGCCGACCGATGCGTTGACCGATACCGAGACCGAGCAGCTGTTCAAGGTGATCCGCGAGCTGCGTGAGCAGGGTTGCGGCATCGTCTATATCTCCCACCGCCTCAAAGAGATCTTCGAGATCTGCGATCGGGTCACCGTGCTGCGGGACGGCAAGTGGATTGGCGAGAAGGCGGTGAGCGATCTGGATGAGGACAAGATCATCGAGATGATGGTGGGTCGCCGGCTGGAAGAGCAGTATCCGCGACTTGAGCGCGAGCTTGGCCCCGTCAGCCTGCAGGTGAAAGATCTGGCAGGTCCCGGCGTGCGCGGGGTGAGTTTCTCCCTGCGTCAGGGGGAAATTCTGGGCTTTAGCGGCCTGATGGGCTCCGGCCGTACCGAGCTGATGAAGCTGATCTATGGCGCCAGCCCCATCAGCGCCGGTGAAGTGCAAGTTGACGGTCATGCGCTGGTGCCCAAAAGCCCGGCGGATGGTCTGGCCGCCGGCATCGCCTATATCTCCGAAGATCGCAAGGGCGATGGGCTGGTGCTGGAGCTGTCGGTGCGCGAAAACATGAGTCTGTGTGCCCTCGACGAGTTCATCAGCAACGGCAAGATCAACGGCAAGGCCGAGCGGCAGGCGGTGAGCGACTATGTGCGTCTGTTCAACATCAAGACCCCGAGTCAGGATCAGCTGATAAAGCTGCTCTCCGGCGGCAACCAGCAGAAGGTAGCCATCGCCAAGGGGCTGCTGACAAGGCCGAAGGTGCTGATCCTCGACGAGCCGACCCGCGGCGTCGACGTGGGGGCGAAAAAGGAAATTTATCAGCTGATCAACCAGTTCAAGAAGGAGGGGATGAGCATCATTCTGGTCTCCTCCGAGATGCCGGAAGTGCTCGGCATGAGTGATCGCATCATGGTGATGCACGAAGGGCGCATAAGCGCAGAGTTCAACACCCGCGATGCCAATCAGGAGAAGCTGATGGCGGCGGCAGTCGGTAAACAGTGGCAAGCAGAGCAAGAGGCATCCCAATGACAACCCAAACCCTTTCCCGCCGTGGCGTCATGAGCAAGGCGTGGTGGATCGAGAACAAATCCCTGGTCGCGCTGCTGGTCCTGATTGGTGTGGTCTCCTTTCTGAGCCCCAACTTCTTCACCGCCGACAACCTGCTCAACATCCTGCGCCAGACCTCGGTCAACGCCATCATGGCGGTCGGTATGACGCTGGTTATCCTTACCGCCGGTATCGATCTGTCGGTCGGCTCGGTACTGGCCCTGTGCGGCGCGCTGGCTGCCACCATGGTCGCCATGGAGCTGCCCATCTGGCTGGTGGTGCCCCTCACTCTGGGGGCCGGTACCCTGCTGGGCGGCGTTAGCGGCCTCATCATTGCCAAGGGCAAGGTACAGGCATTTATCGCCACCCTGGTCACCATGACCGCTCTGCGCGGCATCACCATGGTCTATACCGAGGGACGCCCCATCTCCACCGGTTTCAGTGACGGCGCCGATCACTTTGCTTGGCTTGGTACCGGTTACCTGTTCGGTCTGCCGGTGCCCATCTGGCTGATGGCTATCGTCTTCCTGCTCGCCTGGTTCATGCTCAACCATACCCGTCTCGGTCGCTACATCTACGCGCTGGGTGGCAACGAGTCTGCCACCCGCCTCTCCGGCATCAATGTGGATCGGGTGAAGCTGGCGGTCTATGGTCTGTGCGGCGCGCTCTCGGCACTGGCAGGGCTTATCGTTACCTCTCGCCTCTCCTCTGCCCAGCCGACGGCGGGCATGGGTTACGAGCTGGATGCCATCGCCGCTGTGGTGCTGGGTGGTACCAGCCTGATGGGCGGCAAGGGCCGCATCATGGGGACACTGATCGGTGCCTTGATCATCGGCTTCCTGAACAACGCCCTCAACCTGCTCGACGTATCCTCCTATTACCAGATGATCGCCAAGGCCAGCGTGATCTTGCTTGCCGTGATGATCGATAACAAAAGCAATCGTTGATAAGACAAGCCACACACAAGGAATGAAATGATGAAAAAGCTCAATACCCTGCTCGCTGCCGCCATCATGTCCGTGCTGGGCACCGCCCATGCCGCCGATCAAACCCTGGCCATGGTGGTCTCCACCCTCAATAACCCCTTCTTCGTCACCATGAAAGAGGGTGCCGAAGCCAAAGCCAAAGAGCTTGGCTACGAGCTGGTGGTACTGGACTCCCAGAATGACCCGGCCAAAGAACTCTCCAACATGGAAGATCTCACCGTGCGCAAGGTCGGCGCCATCCTGATCAACCCCACCGACTCCGAAGCGGTCGGCAACGCCATTCGTCTGGCCAACCGTGCCAGCATTCCGGTACTGACTCTGGACCGCGGCGCCGCGCAGGGTGAGGTCAAGGCTCACATTGCCTCCGACAACGTGGCTGGCGGCAAGCTGGCCGGTGACTTTATCACCGAGAAACTGGGTACCGGTGCCAAGGTGATCCAGCTGGAAGGGATTGCCGGTACATCCGCCGCCCGCGACCGTGGTGAAGGTTTTGCCCTGGCCGTAGCGGCCAACAAGCTGCAGGTGCTGGCTTCCCAGCCTGCCGACTTTGACCGCACCAAGGGTCTGAACGTCATGGAAAACCTGCTGGCTGCCCACCCGACCGTACAGGCGGTGTTCGCCCAGAACGACGAAATGGCGCTGGGTGCCATCCGCGCCGTGCAGGCTGCCGGTAAAGAGGTGATGATCGTCGGCTTCGACGGCACTGACGATGGCAAAGCCGCCGTTGCCAAGGGTAAACTGGCCGCCACCGTGGCCCAGCAGCCCGCGCTGATCGGTGCCATCGGCGTCGAGACTGCCGACAAGGTGCTGAAAGGTCAGCCGGTCGAGAAATCCATTCCGGTACCGCTGCAAGTGGTCAGCAAGTAAGTGCTCGAGGGGAGGTTCGCCTCCCCTTTTCCCTCTCGTTCAGGTGCCTCCCGGCTTGAACTCACTCAGTCATCGTGTTCAAGCCAAGATGCATCAGGAGTAGTCAACATGAATCGTCTCGTCGTTCTGGGCAGTGTCAATGCAGACCATGTGCTGCGCGTTCCCCACTTTCCTCGCCCGGGTGAAACCCTGACCGGCCACAGCTATCAGGTAGTCCCGGGTGGCAAGGGGGCCAATCAGGCAGTCGCTGCCGCCCGCCTCGGCGCCCCCGTCTCCTTTATCGCCCGCATCGGTGATGACGCCATCGGCCACCAGATGAAGAGCGGTTTTGCCAAAGACGGTATTGACGTGAGCGCCGTCGAACTCGATCCCAAGCTCCCGACCGGTATCGCCATCATCTATGTGAGCGATGAGGGGGAGAACAGCATAGGTATCTCCGCCGAAGCGAACGGGGCCATCACCCCTACCGTGGTGAAAAACCACGAAGCGATGATCGCTGACGCCCACACCCTGCTGTTGCAGCTGGAAGTGCCGCTCGAGAGCGTCCACGAAGCTGCACGCCTGGCTCGCGCCCACGGCACCCGGGTGGTGCTCAACCCCGCCCCTGCCCGTCCGCTCTCAAGCGAACTGCTGGCACTGGTCGACCTTATCACCCCCAACCAGACCGAGGCCGAGCTGTTGACTGGCGTAAAAGTCACCGACGAAGCGAGCGCCCGCGAGGCGGCCGCCCGCTTCCACCAGATGGGCATTGCGGATGTGATGATCACTCTGGGGTCGCAGGGGGTCTATTGCAGCAACGCACAGCAGCAACAGCTGATCCCGGGCTTTCGGGTCAAGGCGGTGGATACCACTGCCGCGGGCGATACCTTCAACGGCGCCCTGCTGGCGGCGGAACTGGCCGGAGCCGATTTCCACAGCGCGGTGCGCTTTGCCCACGGTGCCGCAGCGCTCTCCGTCACCCGGTTCGGCGCCCAGAGCTCCATCCCGAGCAAGCAGGAGGTCGACACCTTCCTGCTTGAGCAGACTGCGCAGGGGCACTGATGGCCAATATCAAGGAGGTGGCGGCGCTGGCGGGGGTCTCCACCACCACCGTCTCCCATGTCATCAACGAGACCCGCTTTGTGGCCGAGGAGACCCGCGAACGGGTCTTCGCCGCCATGCGCGAGCTCAACTATGCCCCGAGTCTGGTGGCCCGCAGCCTCAAGGTGAAGGAGACCAACAGTATCGGCATGCTGGTCACCACCTCCAGCAACCCCTTCTTTGCCGAGGTGGTGCGCGGGGTGGAGCGCTACTGCTTCGAGCAGGGCTACAACCTGATGCTGGGCAACACCGAGGGTCAGGCGGAAACCGCTCTCTCCTACCTCAAGATGATGCTGCGCAAGCGGGTCGATGGCCTGCTGATCATGTGTAGCGAAGGACAACAAGAGGTCTTCAACCAGCTCGACTGGCTCAAGAGCCTGCCGGTGGTGGTGATGGATTGGGGTCTGGTCAGCAAGGATGTAGACCTTATCGCCGACAACTCCTTCCACGGCGGTTATCTCGCAACCCGCCATCTGATTGAGCTGGGCCATACCGCCATCGGCTGTATCACAGGTCCCCATAGCCGCGCCCCCGCCAACCAGCGCCAAGCTGGCTTCGAGCAGGCGTTGCAGGAGGCGGGTCTCACGATCAATCAAGAGTGGATCCAGGAGGGGGACTTTGACTGCGCCAGCGGCCATCAGGCGATGACTCGTCTGCTGGCATTGCCCGAGCGCCCCACCGCCCTCTTTGTCTGCAACGATATGATGGCGATGGGTGCCATCAGTGCCGCCCATCAGGCGGGGCTGGTGATCCCGCGGGATATCTCCATCGTCGGCTATGACAATGTGGCGCTGGCCGAATTTATGTCGCCGCCGCTCACCACCGTCAACCAGCCCAAAGAGGAGCTGGGGCGCCTCGCCGTCACCCGCCTGTTGGCGCGGATCAACGGCGAAGCGGTGGAGAACCACCTGATCACCGTCGACCCGGACCTGGTGATCAGGCAATCCTGCGCCCCCCGCCCCTGATTTTCAGGGGCAACAAAAGAACAAGGCGACCCCGAGGTCGCCTTGTTTCATTCTGTCTCTTGCCGGTGCAATACCGCTTTTTGCCCTCAGGCCAGCGACCGGGTCTCCCTGGCTGCCAGCACTTGCAGTGGCACCAGCCCCAATCGTCTGGCCAGAGGCTGCAACAACTCGCCATCATCATCACCCTGCGGCAACCAGTAGCGAACAGGCCAGCCGGCTGCCAGCTGCGCCGAGGTGGTGCTGCCAATCTCTCTGAGCGCCAGAGTGCAACCCTGCTGCCGCAATCCCGCCAGCAAGACACCATCCGGCTGCAGCGTTGGTATCAGCAACACCAGCGGCGTGCGGGAAGACCCCGGCAGATAGGCCAGTAGATGGGTCAGCTGGGCCTGGTTGTCGAGCGGGACCAGCAGTGCCCGACCATCGGCATACTGCGCCTCGTGCGTTTGCAGCACCCGGGCCAACACGGGCCCCAGCACACCGCAATCCTGCAGCCAGCGCATGTGGCAGGGCACTCCCTGCTCACCCCACTCAAGCGCCAATTGCCACATCTCGTTGCCCTGCCCGTCCGTCAGCGCCTGCAATGCCACTCGCAGCGGTGCTGGCTCGCGCCCCGCTAGCCACTCTCGCAGCTGATGAAGCTGCTGCTGACTCAACTGCAACTGCTGCAGCATGGCAGGCTCAAACCAGCTGATCGCCCCCTCCTGACTACGCTTGGCCTGGTTAAGGGCCAGGATGGCCTGATCCAGCAACCGGGCGGCATCCTGTTGCTGCGCCTTGGCAACCCCGAGCCGACAGGCCAGATCGAAGCTGCACTCCCGGGTCACGAACTCGAAATGGAGCAGATCCACCAGCTCATGAATGGCGGTTTCCAGCGCATCATCCGCCTTGGTCAGCACCACGGCAAATTCATCTCCGCCGAGCCGGTAAGCGTGGCTGCCATGGGCCTGCTGCAGCTTGTTGGCCACCATCTGCAACAGCCGATCACCGACCTGATAACCCAGCAGATCATTGACCTGCTTGAAGCGCTTGAGATCGAGCACCACCAGGGCGCTCACATCATCGGCATGCAGAGCGCGAGAGAGCTGCTCCTGCAGAGCACGGCGGTTGCCAAGCTGGGTCAGGGGATCGAGCAGGGCAAGCCGACGGTTCGCCAGATTGGCGCGAATGAGGGCAGCGACCAGAGCGCCACCGGTCAGTAGCAGGATCAGTTGCCAGATCTGCAGCCAGAACAGGCTGTTGCGGATTTGGCTGACCGAATGCTCCCGCTCCTGGCCGGAGAGGATCTGATCCCCTATCTGTTCGATGAGACGGGTCTGGCTGGCGATCGCCTCCTGCAAGCGGGCAAGCTCAGCCCCCTCGCGCAGCGCACCGGCCTCCATCTGGGGTTCGAGCTGCTTGATCTGCTCGAACAGGGTGGCCAGCACCTTGCCGAGCCCGTGCCGCTGGCGCATCTCGGCGGTTTCACTGCTGATGAGGAAGATGTCGAGCCGGTTCCACAGCAGATCGTAATCTAGGCTCAGGGTCTCCATCGACAGTCTGCCAGCCCGGTAGAGCTGCAGGTCGTAGAGGAAACGCTGGGATTCGAGCATAACCTGGCTGATGTTCCAGTGGACATTGCGGTAGAAAGTATCGACCAGCTGCTCCTGCCGATACTGCAGATAGAGGCTGCTGCCCGACGAGAGCAGAAACAGCAGCGACACCGCAACCAACAGCAGATTTTGGCGGGATAGCCCCATCAATCGACGATCTCGATGCGGGTCACCTGCCACACCATGCAGTTGTGAATGGCTGGGACGTCCAGCTTGGGATAGGTGGTGAACGGGATGAGCAGCCAGAGCGGCCCCTTGTTGCGCCGGGTCAGCGGTTTGCCGTCCTCCTGACGCACCAGGGTCAGCGGCACGCCGTCGAACAGGGCCAGATCCACCACCTGCTGATAGCCGTTGAGGGCCGAGACGGCGATCTTGCGAGCATCCGGGATCCCTTGCGCCGCCAGCACGGCTGACAGGGTCGGCCCGCGATAGTGGTGGGCGCCCTGAGTCCAGGGGGTAGTCGTGGTGAATTCGGTCTGTGGCAAGGCGGAGAGAGCCGCCTCATCGAGGGTCACCTGCTGGCCATCTGGCAGTACCAGGGTCATCAGGGGGATGGAGGCCGATGCGCTGGCACTGGCCAGCATCAGGAGAAAAAAAGCGATCCATTGCTTTACTGCGGTCATGGTAATTTGCGCCAACTGCGTCCCATTTTTTTAATGGTTGCCAGTGTGGCGATTTCACCGAACCATTGCAACTGTCCCGTCGCACAGTAGCTCAGGGACCGCGCATCTCCATCCAGTTGTGTCCCTCGACTTGCCTCGGTTGATGAATGCCGCACGCCTCCAGCAACTCATCGACATAGGCGGGCACCAGCAGGGAGGCTGGGCCATAGCGTTTTTCGTCAAACTGGCTGCCCACTTCGCTCGGCTCGAGATTGAGCTCTATGGTGTGCGCCCCGTTGAGGCCCGCTTCATGGACAAACCCGGCGGCCGGATAGACAGCGCCAGAGGTGCCGATGGAGATAAAGAGATCGCACTGGGCAAGCGCGCTGTAGATGCGATCCAGCCCGAGCGGCATTTCGCCAAACCAGACTACATGGGGGCGCATCGGCTGGGGGAACTGGCAGCAGGAGCAGAGCTCGTCCTGATGGAGATCGCCACGCCACTCGATCACCTGACCGGACTCGGGGCAGCGGGCCTTGAGCAGCTCGCCGTGCATATGGATAAGGTTCTTGCTGCCAGCGCTCTCGTGCAGATTGTCGATGTTCTGGGTGACCAGAGTCACCGAACCGGGCAGCAGTCGTTCGAGGCGGGCCAGCGCATAGTGGGCCGGATTGGGGTGAACCTGGGGCTGTTGCAGCTGTTTGCGGCGGGAGTTGTAAAAGCGCAGCACCAGTTCGGGATCCCGGGCATACCCCTCGGGGGTCGCCACATCCTCGACCTTGTGCTCTTCCCACAAACCGTCGCAGGCACGAAAAGTCTTGATGCCGGATTCGGCAGAGATCCCCGCGCCGGTCAGGATCACGATATGTTTATATGACTGCGCCATAAGCTGCTCCGTCTATCCCCGCACAATAAATGTGACCTTAGCACAGGGAAAAAAGTGTCACTATTCGCCCTTGGTCTTAAGCGGCGCCGCTGGCGGCACGGGTAACCAGGCATCCAGTACCGACAGATCCAGCCTGACAAAGACCATCTCCCGTCCGGTCACCAGAGTCAGCGGCAAGCCAAGGCGCTTGAGCAGAGTCAGCATCGGCCGGTTCTGGGCCAGCACTTCCGCCGTCCACTCCCGGATCCCGTCCGCTCTGGCCAGCAGTGCCAGCGCCAGCAGAATGCGCCTCCCCGCCCCCTTGTGCTGAAAGTGATCCGCCACGATGCAAGAAAACTCCGCCCGATCGGGATGAAGGCGGCGGCGGATTGATTGCGCCTGAGCCAGCGGCTCACCGGCCAGATCGGTCAGCAACAGCGAGATCTGTTGTTCGGGATGGTAATTGAGAAATTGGGCCACCTGTTCCGGTGGCGGTGTCCGTTTCGGACGCATAAAGCGCAGATAGATGCTTTCTTCACTCAATGCATCGTAAGCGGCCAGCATGCGGGCAGGCGCCACCCCATGCAGCTCGCGCAGCAGGCAAGGCACCCCGGAGACCTCCATAGCCAGTGGCAGCGCGGCCCGGGAAACCGGATGGGGCCAGCCTTCCAGCCCTTTACCAAGGCGCTCCCGGTGCATGGGCCAGCAGAGGTAGCGCGGCATGGCTTACCAGCGCCCCGTCATACCGCGCTCTCGCCATACTTCGACGTCGAGCAGGTTGTAAGGATCATCCAGATAGACGGCAATCCCCAGCTCTCGAACCCGGGCCATAAAGCGTCCCTGCAGGGAGTCACCGGTCAAGGACTCCATCTCCGGCAAGATCCCCTGCCCCAGCAGCAAGGCTTGCAGCGGCAAACGCTCCAGCAGATCGAATGGCAGATGCTGGCTGTTATCGAGCAGCAGCGCCAGCTTGCTCCCCGCCAGACTGGCTTGCAGCACCAGCGCGAAGCGATCGGCATTGCCGAGCAGGTGGTCACGACGGTGGATCAACAGGGTCAGTTCGGCTGGGGTACGCGACTGCTCCGTCAGCCACTCCTTGAGCGCCTCCCAGCGGCTGGGTAAACCCGTTACCGCCAGCCAGACCGGATGAGGGGTCGCGGGACTGGAGAGCAGCCCAAGCTGACCCTGCACCTCCCCCTGCCACCGGCGGATGGAGCGGCGCTGGCCGCTCAAGCGCTGCTGACGGAGCGGGCCCAAATAGAGTCGACGCAGCAACCTGAGCAGTTCGTCGCAATCGAGTGGTTTGGCCAATGCCGCCAGAATGTTGAAACCGGCATCGTGCAGCAGGCGGCGGGCACCGTCGATCAGCGTCTGCTCATGGGCCGAAAGCAGCACAATGGGCAGCCCGGCCTCCTGCAACTGGGGCTGGTTCATCAGCAGACTGATGGCATCTTGCTCCACCAGGCTGAGATCGCACACCAGCAGGCTGATGTCGCCCGCCGACAATGCCGCAAGACAGGCCGATTCATCCTGTACCCACTGACAGGAGAGCCCCAACCCGGCGATGGTCTGTTGCAATTGCATCCCCTGAAACGGGTGATCCTCGAGCAGCAGCACCTTGTTAGCGGCCAGCCAGTTGCACCAGTTACGGTTACTGGCGGCAAGCCCCCCCAGCCAATCCTCGCCGATAGCGTAAATTCCCTCATGCTGCTGCAACTGGGGGAAGTAGTCCGCCTGCTGATGAGCGGCAGGGTCGTAAAGGGCAATGGCACCGGCCGCAAACAGCCCTTCCCACTGCCAGCAGGCATCCGGTCGGGTACGGTGCAGCGTGACATAGGAGGGCAATGTCATGGTGCTGGCCAACTCATGGGCGGTGCTGTCGAGGGCATAAAGCACAATGGGGCAAAATCCTGCCGCCTCATGCTCTTCCGAATCGAGCAACGCCAGTAATTCTTCATCAGTGATGATCATCTTGAGCCCTCTTTGAAAACTGCTGGCTGAACTCATCCAGTGCCCGGTTCAATCTGGCTTGCAGCATCGGATGGGGCGCCTGTTGCCACTCTTCAATGACCGCCACCAACGCAGTCGCCCCTACCATTCTGGCGGCCCCCTTCAACTTGTGTAAAGCAGCATTCACGCCAACTTCATCTTCTTCTGTGCTGCAGCGCTCAAGTTCGGCCAAATCATCACGGGTAGCCTTCAGATAAAGGGCGGCCAGTTCATCGGTCAGCAGCGAGGTAACCGGTGTCGGGGCGACAGCATTGCTCCCCTCTTTGGCAATATGGCGCAGCAAGGTCGCCAGCTCCTTGAGGGCGACCGGCTTGTCCAGATGGCCATCGCAACCGCAGGATTGCAGCTCCCTTGCCGCCTGATCACTGAGATCTGCGGTGATCACATAGACCGGCAGACGGGCCCAACGGGCGGATTGGCGCAATTGCCTGCACAGCTCGGCCCCGTTCATCACCGGCATCTGCAGATCGGTCAGCACAAAATCCACCTCCTGCTGCGCCAGCATCTCCAGCGCCAGCTGCCCGTTGGCGGCAGTGATAACGCTGGCACCAAGTTGCCCCAGTTGCAGGCTGATCAGCTCGCGATTGACATCGTGATCTTCAACCAGCAGTACCCGCATGCCGAGCCCGGGCTGGGTGCCTGCGACCGGTTGATCCGGGGTCAGCCGTGGCTGCAGCAGGGTGATGATGGTCCCGGGCACCCAGGACTCCCCTTGCCAGGCCCAATAGTAGAGCCCCTTCTCGTCCACCTCCGCTTGCAGCGTATCAACGGCGTTGCTGACGGTGGCGATCCCCAAGCGACTGAGCCAGGGCGACAGCGCTTGCGCCTCATCGTGGGGTAAAGAGAGTGCCAGTTGCCGCACATTGGGCAGCCAGTCCGGCTCCTGCTGCACCCGCTTCAGGGGCAACTCGCAATAGAAGCGGCTACCACCACCTGCACGCCCCTCGACATCGATAAGACCCCCCATCTGCTCGATCAGCTGCTTGCAGATCGCCAGACCAAGACCGGTGCCCGGCGCCCGCAGCTGGCCTTCAACGGCAAACTGCTCGAACGGCATAAAGAGCGTGGTACGCATCTTGGCGGTGATCCCCGGTCCCTGATCATCCACACCAAAGCGCAAGGTCGATGCGACCACCTCGGCCCACAGCACCACTTCCCCACGCAGGCTGAACTTGATGGCATTGGAGAGCAGGTTGTGGAGCACTTGCCGTACCCGGTGAGGGTCGAGGGTCTGCAGGGCTGGCAGAGCCGGATCCAAGTTAAGGCGCAATTGCAATCCCTTGGCCCGCGCCTTGGTCCAGTGCACTGCCGCCACGTGCTCGCACAGCTCGGCAAAATCGGTAGGTTGCGGCGAGAGGGAGAGTTTGCTGTTTTCGTTGCGGCTAAAGTCGAGCACATCGTTGAGCAGGCCGAGCAGCTCATCCCCCGCCTGACGCACCCGCGCCAGCGCAGAGTCTTGCTCTCTCGACAAAGGAGTACTGGCCAGCCACTCCAGCAAGCCGAGCATGGCGTTCATCGGCGTGCGGATCTCGTGGCTGATGGCGGCCAGAAAGCGCCCCTTGGCCAGCACTGCCTGTTGCGCCTGCTCATGGGAGTGCTGCAATGCCTGATCCTGCTCGACCCTGGTAGTGGCATCCTGCATCACCGCATAGATCCGCCAACCCTGCGGCTGACTGCGGCCACGGCCATAGAGCTGCAACCAGCGCAGACCCTTGGTCGGATGGTGGTAGCGCATGGTGAATGCGAAGGGTTTGCCAGCCTGCAACATGGCGAACATCTCACGGCGTACCCGGCGGCGATCCTCGCGCTCCAGCATAATGAGCACCCGTTTGGGCTCACGACGGATCTGCTGGCTCGCCAGCCCCAGCAGTTCGTAACAGCCCCGGCTGATAAACTCGATCCCCCCTACCCGTCCCCGCTCGAACATAAACTGCAGCACCACGCCGGGAACGGTATTGGTCAGGGCGCGCAGGCGGCGCTCTGCCTGACGCAGGAAACGGGCCTGCTCACGCAGCACACTGATATCCGACAGGGCGATGAGATCGGTGGCAGGTGCTTGCTTGTCCAGTCGCAGCGGATGTTGGGCATAGGCGAAAACCTGATCCCCCAGCACCAGCTCTCCTTCACTCTTCTGGGGTTGTACCGGCGGCAGCATCAACTGTTGTGAATAGCGCAGGGCCAGACGTCGCCCCTGTTTATTGGATTTGATCACCTTGCCCTGGCTATTGCGCAGATAGACGGGCACCGGCAACGCCTGAAACATTGTTTCCCGTAGCTCGCTCTCGATGGCCAGCGCCTTCTCGGCCGCGTGACGCTGGGCCACTTCCCGTGCCAGTTGCTGGCGGGAGCGCCAGATCCCGCCGATG
This sequence comes from Aeromonas sp. Y311-2, assembly GCF_027706025.1. Lineage (NCBI taxonomy): Bacteria > Pseudomonadati > Pseudomonadota > Gammaproteobacteria > Aeromonadales > Aeromonadaceae > Aeromonas > Aeromonas sp. Y311-2. The sequence goes on from NZ_JAPDCL010000021.1 coordinate 14,137, forward strand.
ACAATGCCGCTGATCAACAGTGCCATGGCGATGGAGCCAAACCAGGCGGCGTAGCTCACGCCGGGCTGCTGCACGACGAGCAAGCGGCGCCAGCGCTGGTTAAGTTCGTCGATCTGGGTGCTGGTCAGGGCCATCAGGTTGCGATCCATCACCCCGGCCAGTTCGGTCTGACTCTTGTTGATGGCAAAGCCAAGACTGAAGCGATCTTCCAGCTCCTCGATATCGAGCCCTTCCAGCAAGTTGGTACGCTGGGGATATTGCAGCTGATATAGCTCGCTCAGCATGGCGTCAGCCTTGCCCTGTTTGATCGCTGCAAGCCCCTGCTCGAGGCCGTCGGTGCGAACCCACTCCTGATCACCGAGCAGGGCGAGCAAGGAGGGATCGTAGAGGGATTCCGGCACCAGAATACGCTGCCGTTTGAGTTGGGTGATGCGATCGGCAGCCAGCTTGCGCTTGCTGATCAAGGCAAACCGGTTGGTGGAGATCGTCCGACTGAAAATGAACTGATCCGTCAATGCCGGGGATTCCGGCAAGCCGGCCATCATATCCGCCTCACCACGGCGCAGCTTTTCTACGGCCTCCGCCTTGCTGGCGGCAGGCACCAGCTTGTATTTCAGGCCGGTCTCCTGGGTGACCCAGCGCAGCACATCCGCGCTCCACCCTTTCGCCTCCCCGAGATCATTGACGCCGCTATAGGGCATCAACTCGGGATTGACCACCAGGCGAATGGTGCGACCGCGGCCGGATAACCAGGCCTGCTCGGTATCGCTGAAGTGGGGTTGGTTGACGTAGAGCGACCCCTGATCGAGATAGCGAGCAAGATCGGTATAGATAGTACCGGCGGGCATATGACGGATCAGGGTGTCCACCAGATTGGCCAACTCCGGCTGATCGCGCATCATCAGGCGATAGCTGATGATCCGATCCTCACCAAACAGGCGGCGCAGGCGCAAACCATCGGCAGGAAACTCGCGCATCAGATAGCGCAGTTGCAGATAGTCCCCCAGATAGGCATCACCCTTGCCACTCTGCAGCGCGTCGTAGACCTTCTCTCCGCTTTGTAGGGAAATAATGCGTGCCTGGGGATAGAGCTCGTGTAGCAGGCGGGCAGAGTCTGCCACCGAGTAGACCAGAAAGCGGGCCTGTTTGAGATTTTCACCCTTGTAGAGGATGGCGGCATCGGTCTCCATCATCGGACGACTTAACCGCATACCCTCCACGGCCTTCTTGCGGGTTCCGACATAGGGAATGATGTCGCAGTCACCCTCTGCGAGCCCATTGCGCAATGTCTGCCAATCGGGCAGCTCTTTGAGCACAAGCGGAATCGGGAACAGCTCCTGCAACCGGGCGAGGCGATCCTTGAGCAGTCCCCCCTCGGCCATCAGGTATGGTGGAGGAAGCGTCGCAGGATAACAGAGCGAAAGCTGACTCAGTGAATTTACATAAGCTTGGGTCGCCGGCGCCAACGGCAGCACTGTGGTCTGCAAAGGCTTGGCGTGCAATGGCAGTGCCAGTACGGCACCCAGAAGAAAAACGGGGAATTTGGTCATCTGAAAACAAAAGCCAGGCATCTGCCTGGCTTTTTATCACTCGTTGGGTTCAACATTTTCTACCCTGGCCTTGAGCTTCTGGCCAGGCCGGAAGGTCACCACGCGGCGGGCGCTGATCGGAATATCCTCGCCCGTCTTGGGGTTGCGTCCGGGACGCTGATTCTTCTCACGAAGGTCAAAGTTACCGAAGCCTGAAATCTTGATTTGTTCACCACGCTCAAGCGCCTGTCGGATTTCCTCAAAGAAGGCTTCCACCATATCTTTGGCTTCACGCTTGCTCATCCCGAGCTGGGTGAACAGGTGCTCTGCAATGTCGGCTTTGGTAAGCGCCATAGATCAATCCCTCAAGGATGCATTCAACTCTTCACCAAGGGCCCGCACGACATTGTCTACGGTCTCGGCAATCTCTTTCTCCTCCAGGGTGCGCTGGGTGTCTTGCAATACAAGACTGATGGCCAGGCTCTTCTTGTCCTCTGCCATACCAGCACCCTGGTATACGTCAAACAAGTTTATTCCAACTACCTGATTTCCGCCAACTTTTTTAATTACCGCAAGCACATCACCTGCCAGAACCTGACGATCGACCACCACGGCAATGTCGCGACGGTTCGCCGGGAACTTGGAAACTTCGGCAGCCACAGGCACCTTGGCCGGGGTCAGCTTGTCCAGCTCCAGCTCAAACATCACCGCGCGGCTCTTGAGGCCCAGCTTCTTCTCGAGGCTCGGGTGGATCACGCCGATGTGGCCGATGATCTCGTCATTGCGCAGGATGGCTGCGCTCTGGCCCGGGTGCAGGGCGCTGTGCTCGGTGCGCTCGAAGGTAAAGGTGGCCCCTTCGGCGGTCAAGTCCAGCACCGCTTCCAGATCCCCTTTCAAATCAAAGAAGTCGGCTGCGCGGGTTTTGATGTCCCAGTGCTCGTCGCTCTGGTTGCCAGTGATGATACCGGCCAGCATCGGCTCCTGACGGATGCCATTCTCGGCACTTTCATCCTTGATGAAACGCAGACCCTGCTCGAACAGACGCACGCGCGGCTGCTGACGGTTCTGGTTGTAAACGACGGCCTGCACCAGACCCGGGAACAGAGAGACACGCATGGCGGACATCTCGACCGAGATCGGGTTCGGCAGCACGATGGCATCGCTCTGCGGGAACAGGGTTTGCTGGGTCTTGGGATCGACGAAGCTGTAGGTGATCGCTTCCTGGAAACCGCGGTCAACCAGCAGGTCGCGCACGCGCTTCAAGGTCACCTGCCCTTCTGCCTGCTCAACCATCGCCAGAGAGGCGGCCGGTTTCAGGTTCGGGATGTTGTTGTAGCCGTAGATGCGAGCCACTTCCTCGATGAGGTCTTCCTCAATGGCGATATCGAAACGCCAGGAGGGCGCCAACGCAGTCCAACCGTCAGCATCCACAGTAACCTGCATGCCAAGGCGAGTCAGAATTTCGACCACTTGAGCATCCGCCACGCTGATACCGATCACCTTGTCGAGCTTGCTGCGACGCAGCTTGATGGGTGCCGCTTTCGGCAGATGGGCATCGGATTTGACCTCGATGACCGGACCCGCTTCACCGCCGCAGATATCCAGCAGCAGACGGGTGGCACGATCCATCACCTTGGCCTGCAGCTCGGGATCCACCCCGCGCTCGAAGCGGTGGGAGGAGTCGGTGTGCAGACCGTAGGCACGGGCACGGCCGGTGATGGAGAGCGGCGCGAAGAAGGCGCACTCCAGCAGGATGTCGGTAGTGGTCTCGGAAACGCCGGTGCGATCGCCGCCGAAGATGCCGGCCATGCAGGCAGGGCCTTTGGCATCGGCAATCACCAGAGTAGTCTCTTTGAGCTTCACTTCGTTGCCGTCGAGCAGAGTCATCGGCTCATCAGCGTGGGCACGGCGCACCACCAGTTCCCCTTCAAGCGTGGCCAGGTCGAAGGCGTGCATCGGCTGACCGTATTCCAGCAGCAGGTAGTTGGTGATGTCGACGATGGCGTCGATGGAACGGATGCCGCCACGGCGCAGCTTCTCCTGCATCCAGAGCGGGCTCTGGGCGTGCAGGTTCAGCCCCTTGATGACACGGCCCAGATAACGGGGGCAATCTGCCGGCGCTTCAACCCGGATCGGGAAGGTAGCGTCGATGGTGGCAACAGCTGGCGCCCAGGTCGGCTCGACCACGTCCACGCTGTTGAGCACGCCGATTTCACGGGCCAGACCCGCGATGCCGAGGCAGTCGGCACGGTTCGGGGTCAGATCCACATCGATGCTGACGTCGTTGAGCGCGAGGTATTCACGGATATCGGTCCCGATGGGGGCATCAAGCGGCAGCTCGATGATGCCATCGGCGTCGACGTCGATACCCAGCTCGCTGAAGGAGCAGAGCATGCCGTGGGACGGCTGGCCACGCAGCTTGGCTTTCTTGATGGTGAAATCACCCGGCAGGGTCGCCCCTACTTTGGCAACACACACTTTCAAGCCTTGGCGGCAGTTCGGCGCGCCGCAGACGATGTCCAGCAGCTCGGCTTCACCCACGTTGACCTTGGTCACCCGCAGTTTGTCGGCATCCGGATGCTGGGCGCACTCGACCACTTCACCCACCACCACATTGTTGAACTGGCCAGCAACCGCTTCCACGGCGTCCACTTCCAGACCAGCCATGGTGATCTGCTCGGCCAGCGCGTTGTCACTCAACTCGGTGCGGACCCACTCCATCACCCAGGATTTACTGAATTTCATGTTCTCTCGCCCTTACTTGAACTGCTTGAGGAAGCGCAGGTCGTTTTCGAAGAAGGCACGCAGGTCGTTGACCCCGTAACGCAGCATGGTCAGGCGCTCAACGCCCATGCCGAAGGCAAAGCCGGAGTATTTTTCCGGATCGATACCGACCGAACGCAGTACGTTCGGGTGCACCATGCCGCAACCCAGCACTTCCAGCCACTTGCCGTTCTTGCCCATCACGTCCACTTCGGCGCTCGGCTCGGTGAACGGGAAGTAGGAAGGACGGAAGCGAATGGTCAGGTCTTCCTCGAAGTAGTTGCGCAGGAAGTCGTGCAGAATGCCCTTCAGCTCGGTAAAGCTGGCATGCTCGTCAACCAGCAGACCTTCAACCTGATGGAACATCGGGGTGTGGGTCATGTCGTAGTCGTTACGATAGACGCGGCCCGGTGCAATGATGCGGATCGGCGGCTGTTGCTGCTGCATGGTGCGGATCTGCACACCGGAGGTGTGGGTACGCAGCATCAGATCAGGATTGAAGTAAAAGGTATCGTGATCGGTACGCGCCGGGTGGTGTGCCGGAATATTCAGCGCATCGAAGTTGTGGAAGCCATCTTCAATCTCGGGGCCTCGGGCCACCTTGAAGCCCATCTCGCCAAACAGGCGCTCGATGCGCTCTATGGTGCGGGTTACCGGGTGCAAACCGCCATTCTCGATACGACGGCCCGGCAGGCTGACGTCGATGGTCTCGGCTGCCAGCTTCTGGTTCAGCACGGCAACTTCGAGCGCTTCACGACGCTCGTTCAGCGCATCCTGAACCTGTTGTTTTGCCTGGTTGATCACAGCGCCCGCGGCGGGACGCTCTTCGGCAGACAAGGCACCCAGGCCCTTCATCTGCTCGGTAAAAAAGCCCTTTTTACCCAGATATTTGACCCGGATTTCGTCGAGGGTCGCGATATCGCTCACGCCCTCTATTTCGGCTCTGGCTTGGCCGACTACTTCTTCAAGCTGTTGCATGTCTTCCTCGTCACCACTCCCGGTACAGGAGCCTTTAGGCTAAATAAGGTCAAGAGGGGAATAATACAAAAAAAGCCCCTTCGCTGACCATAGCTAAGGTTGGCTTTTCTCCCTACAAATCATTTTGTTATATCAAGCGAGTCTCATCTGTTCACCGCCACTTCTGAAATACTAGAACAAACACGCAGTTTGTTGGCATATAAACCCATTTGTAGAACAGGTCATCTCGCACATATCGCCTTGTGTGGAGAAAACTGTAGCGCGTGTAAAACAGTGGACAGAATATGGATGGGAGAAAGGGAAAAGTAATGTGAAACCGTGAATGACAAACGCAAAAAAGGAGGCCTGAGCCTCCTTTTAGCGTTTATAACAGAACTGGATTAAACCAGAGCTGCTTTAGCTTTTTCAACCAGGGCGGTGAAAGCCATTTTGTCGTGAACGGCGATATCGGACAGGATCTTGCGATCGATCTCGATAGAAGCCTTCTTCAGACCGTTGATCAGACGGCTGTAGGACAGACCGTTCTGACGGGCTGCAGCGTTGATACGCGCAATCCACAGCTGACGGAACTGACGCTTTTTCTGACGACGGTCACGGTAGGCATACTGACCAGCTTTGGTTACCGCTTGTACCGCTACGCGGTAAACACGGGAACGTGCGCCGTAGTAACCTTTGGCGGCTTTCATTACTTTCTTGTGACGAGCTCGAGCAGTCACACCACGTTTAACTCTTGGCATTTTTCACATCCCCCCTTATGCGTACGGCAGACAAGCGACAACACGTTTGTGGTCGGCAGCAGAAACCATGAATTTCGGCCCCAGCTGACGCTTACGCTTGCTGCTCTTCTTGGTCAGGATGTGACGCAGGTGGTTGTGCTTGCACTTGAAGCGACCCGAGCCAGTCTTTTTGAAGCGCTTTGCAGCACCCCGGTTGGTTTTCATCTTCGGCATTTCATACTCCGCATTGTGAGTGACAACAAAATCGCAAGGCGAACCGACTCATGGGGCAAGCCCCATGAGTCAATTTCTTGTGGGCCTTAAGATTTCTTCTTAGGTGCGAGGACCATCACAGCTTGACGGCCTTCGACTTTCGGGAACGACTCGACTACGGCCAACTCTTCCAGATCGTTCTTGACGCGCTCCAGAACCTTGATACCAAGATCCTGGTGGGCCATTTCACGACCACGGAAGCGCAGGGTGACCTTAGCCTTGTCCCCGTCTTCCAGAAAGCGAACCAGGTTGCGTAGTTTTACCTGATAGTCGCCTTCGTCAGTGCCAGGACGGAATTTGATTTCCTTAACCTGGACGACTTTCTGCTTTTTCTTCTGTTCTTTGGTTGTTTTGCTCTTTTCGTAGAGGAATTTGCCGTAATCCATGATCCGGCAAACGGGCGGCTCAGCATTTGGACTGATCTCGACCAGATCAACTCCGGCCTCTGCGGCCAAGTTCAGAGCATCCTGAATGGAGGTAATGCCAATGGCTTCACCATCCAGACCAGTCAGACGAACTTCTTTCAGACGGATCTCTTCATTGATCCGGTGAGCGCGGGCTTGCGGTTGCTTGCCCAGTTTTTTTCCGCCTTTTATAGCTTATTCCTCCACTTTCTTTTGTCCGCGGGTCTGAACTTCCTGGGTCAACAGAGCGATAAACTCTTCAACAGGATAAGTGCCCAGGTCAGCCCCTTTACGAGTCCGTACTGCAATCTTACCGGCTTCAACTTCTTTATCGCCGCAGACCAGCATGAAAGGTACTCGCTTCAAAGTATGCTCGCGGATTTTAAAGCCAATCTTCTCATTTCTCAAGTCCGCTTTTGCGCGAAGGCCCGCATCATTCAATGCTTTGGCTACTTTCACCGCATAATCGGCCTGATTGTCCGTGATATTCATGACCACAGCCTGAGTCGGTGCCAACCAGGTCGGGAACAGACCGGCGTACTCTTCAGTCAGAATACCGATGAAGCGCTCGATAGAACCCAGGATGGCCCGGTGGATCATCACGGGTACATGGCGATCGTTGTTTTCGCCCACATAAGTGGCACCCAGACGACCAGGCAGGGCAAAGTCGAGCTGCACGGTACCACATTGCCACGCACGATCAAGGCAATCGTGCAGGGTAAATTCAATTTTGGGACCGTAGAACGCCCCTTCACCCGGCTGCAGATCGTACTTCAGACCGTTGAGCTCCAGCGCTTCGGCCAGCGCTTTCTCGGCGCGATCCCACATCTCGTCGGAGCCGATACGCTGCTCGGGACGAGTGGAGAGCTTGACCACGATGTTCTCGAAGCCAAAGGTACCGTAGACGTCATAGACCATACGAATACAGCCGGAGACCTCTTCCATGATCTGCTCTTCGGTACAGAAGATGTGAGCGTCATCCTGAGTGAAACCGCGCACCCGCATCAGACCGTGCAGGGAACCAGACGGCTCGTTGCGGTGGCAGGAACCAAACTCGGCCATACGCAGCGGCAAATCACGGTAGGACTTCAGACCCTGGTTGAAGATCTGGACGTGACCCGGGCAGTTCATCGGCTTGATGGCGTACTCGCGATTTTCGGACTGGGTGGTGAACATGGCCTGGGCATACTTCTCCCAGTGACCTGAACGCTCCCACAGGACGCGGTCCATCATGAACGGACCTTTCACTTCCTGATAGTCGTACTCTTTGAGCTTGCCGCGGATAAAGGTTTCCAGCTCACGGAAGATGGTCCAGCCATCGTTGTGCCAGAACACCATACCGGGTGCTTCTTCCTGCATGTGATACAGGTCGAGCTGCTTGCCGATCTTGCGGTGGTCACGCTTGGCGGCCTCTTCCAGGCGCTGCAGATAGGCCTTGAGCTGCTTCTTGTCAGCCCAGGCGGTACCGTAGATACGCTGCAGCATCTTGTTGTTGGAGTCGCCACGCCAGTAGGCGCCGGACATCTTCAGCAACTTGAAGTGGTGGCAGTGACGCATGTTGGGCACGTGCGGGCCGCGACACATGTCGATGTACTCTTCGTGATGATAGAGACCTGGCTGGTCATCACGGGCAATGTTCTGATCCAGGATTTCGACTTTGTAAGACTCGCCGCGCGCCTCGAATACATCGCGCGCTTCTTGCCAGGAGACTTTCTTCTTGATGACGTCGTAATCCTTGGCTACCAGCGCCAGCATGCGCTCTTCCAGGGCAGCCAGATCTTCATCGGTCAGGGTACGGTCAAGATCAACGTCATAGTAGAAGCCGTTGTCGATGACAGGACCGATGGCCATCTTGGTCTGGGGCCAGAGTTGCTTGATAGCATGACCCAGCAAGTGGGCGCAGGAGTGGCGCAGGATGTCCAGACCTTCTTCGTCTTTGGCGGTGATGATGGCCAGCGCTGCATCGGCTTCGATCAGCTCGCACGCATCCACCAGTTCACCGTTTACCCGACCGGCAATGCACGCCTTGGCGAGACCGGGACCGATGTCCGCAGCCACATCCATGACGGAAACAGAGTGGGCAAATTGACGTTGGCTGCCGTCAGGCAGAGTAATGATTGGCATTATGTGTTTCCTTATACAGTGGTGACCCCTACCAAAGGTCACATGCGGGATGGAAAAGAGATTCAAAAAGGTGATGTTCTGGTTCTCCACAGCACTTTGCGAAGACGGCCTGACACATAAACCACATGTCTAACGTGACAGACCAAGCCAAAACGGCCCCATGTTACCAGAAGTCGGGCGTGCTGTATCGGATTTGCAGATATTTTCTACAGTCAAATGAGTCGCCTGCCGACTATTCGCCAAGCAGGGATTGCCAGTTGAAGTCAAAGTCACTGCTCCCCTCCTCTGCCAGCGCCAGCTCTTGCAGCACCTGAAGCGCCAGCTTGTTGCCCTTTTGTGCCGCCTGATAGAGCCACTGTTTCGCCTGAGGCAAATCGACTCTGCCGCTGACCCCCATCAGATGAAGGACGCCGACTTTCAGCATGGCCGGCACATCACCATTACGGGCAGCCTGATCCATCCAGTGAAAGGCTTGGCGCAGATCACGCTTGACCCCGACACCGCGCAGATAGGCCTCCCCCAGCCGGTATTGACCGAAGGGATCCCCTGCCTGCGCCGACTGGCTATAGAGGCTGATGGCCTGATGGATATCCTGCTCGCTCCCCTGCCCCATTTCATGGCTCCAGCCCATCAAGGCTTGCGCCCTAGGTTGCCCTTGCGCCGCCAGTGGCGACCAGATCCGGGTCGCCTCATCGAAGTGACCGGTACGCCAAGCACGGTTGGCAGCAGCCATCTCCAGCTCGGTGGAGAGCGGAAGCAGACGCCAGATAACCAGCGCAAGCAGACCGATAAATAGCCAGCGGGAAGTGGTGGGTCTCATGATGATTTCCGTGATCCAGTTCTCATTTCGTCTATGTAAACGAAATGTAGCGTTGCGATCAAGCAAGAGATCCCTGCGACAACCCTTTTTGCACCCGGTCGATCAGCAGTTGTTGTCATTTATCCGGTGCACCTGCAAAATAACTGTATGTATAAACAGTATCGGTGCACACCATGGCAGGACGAGGCAGCCCCCACAATATCGATCACCGTTTTAGCGGCCCCCTTGTCGAAGCGGTTGATGACGGCTGGCAATCGTCCAATTGGGATGCCGTCTTTACTCCTTCTGTGCCTGGCACCGAGGTGCGGGAGATTGATGCACGCAGCATCATCAGCTACAACAGCTCGCCAGATGTCCCCTTTGGTCGTTCCATCAACCCCTATCAGGGGTGCGAACACGGCTGCATCTACTGCTATGCCAGACCCAGCCATGCCTATCTGGAGCTCTCCCCCGGTCTCGATTTCGAGAGCAAGCTGTTTGCCAAACGCAATGCAGCCGACCTGCTGCGTCGGGAGTTTGCCAAACCGGCCTATCAGCCACAGACCATCTTCATTGGCGCCAATACCGACCCCTATCAACCCATCGAGCAGCGCTATCGCCTCACCCGGCAGTTGCTGGAAGTGATGCTGGCCCACCGCCATCCGGTCGGGCTCATTACCAAGAGCGCCATGATCTTGCGCGACCTCGATCTGTTGACCGAGCTGGCCAGAGAGGGACTGTGTCAGGTGATGGTATCGGTGACGACCTTGAACGAAACCCTGCGCCGACAGCTGGAGCCCCGCGCCAGCACGGGTGCAGGCCGCTTGAAAGTGATCGAGAAGCTGGCCAACGCTGGCGTGCAGGTGGGGGTACTGGCCGCCCCCATGATCCCGCGGCTCAATGAACCTGAGCTGGAGCAGATCATCAAATCGGCTGCCGAGGCTGGCGCCAGTTGCGCCGATTACATCCTGCTGCGGCTGCCCCACGAGCTGGCGCCGCTATTTGATGACTGGCTCGATACCCACTATCCGGGCCAGAAGGAGGCTATTTTGAATCAGTTGCGAGCCAGCCGCGGTGGCGGGCTCAACAGTACCGCCTTCGGTACCCGCATGCGCGGTGAGGGGCACTTTGCCGATCTGCTGGCCCAGCGCTTTCGCCTCATCAGCAAGCGCCTCGATCTGGGCAAACGTCATATTCAGCTCAGGCTGGATGGGTTTATCCGCCCCGGGGAGCAGCTGTCGCTCTTCTAATCCCCCTGCTCACGCCCTTCACACATCAGGCGTGCCAAGAGGTTGAGAGGAAGGCCTGCCGCAACACATCCTGTGGAAACCCCGCTTTTCAGAATTTTCCAACGAAGTAGCCATGTCGCGACAAGAAAGCGCTACCCGGTAAAGAGAGGGCTAACGCCTTAGCCTGCGCGCTGATCCCGACCCTGTTGCACCATTTCAACCGGTAGTCGCGAGGGCTCATGAGCCACTTCGTGCTCATCCTCTTCATACAGCGGCACCTCTGACTCGCCCCATACCCGGCTCCACCAAATTTCCCACGTGATCCAACTGGTCATATGCAGCTCCTGACGGTGAAGGTGATGGCAACAACGCACCACTCGCCTGGCAGGATAGCGGCTGGGAATGACAGGGAAATGACAAAAAAATCACTTGTAAAAAGGCAACTGGCGGTGGCGAGGAAAAGCCGAAACAGTTCACATATTCGGCGAAATCATCCTGAAAGCGGTCACAAATCTGCAGGTTGTGGATTGCAGCTCACTCTGTTCCCGCCAAAGCTGGCTTGCCCATTCAGGCATCAATAAAAACAGGGACACAATAATGAAACACACAGCGGGAATATGGGCGATCGCAGGCATGCTGATCGCCCCCTTGGCGCACGCCGACGTCATACTTCACGCCTTCAACTGGAAGTACAGTGAAGTGACCGCCAAAGCCGACCTTATCAAGTCGGCCGGTTACAAACAGGTACTCATCTCGCCGCCTCTCAAGTCATCAGGCAACGAGTGGTGGGCCCGTTACCAGCCGCAGGATCTGCGTCTTGTCGACTCCCCTCTTGGCAACAAGCAGGATCTCGAGCAGCTGATCGCCGCCATGAAGGCGCGGGGCATCGCCGTCTACGCCGATGTGGTGCTCAACCACATGGCCAACGAAAGCTGGAAACGCCAGGACCTCAGCTATCCCGGCAACGAGCTGCTGCAAAGCTACGCCAGCAACCCAGCCTATTTCGAGAGCCAGAAACTGTTTGGCGATCTGGGGCAAAACTTCCTCTCCGGTCAGGATTTTCATCCCGAAGGGTGCATCAGCGACTGGAGCGATCCGGGTCATGTCCAGTATTGGCGACTCTGTGGTGGCGCCAGTGACAAGGGGCTGCCGGATCTGGATCCCAACAACTGGGTAGTGAGTCAGCAACAGGCCTACCTCAAAGCACTCAAGGGGATGGGGATCAAGGGTTTTCGGGTCGATGCGGTCAAACACATGAGCGATTACCAGATCAATGCTGTGTTCACCCCCGAGATCAAACAGGGGATGCACGTGTTTGGCGAGGTGATTACCACTGGGGGGGCAGGCAGCACCGATTACGAGCGCTTCCTCAAACCCTACCTCGACAGCAGCGGCCAGGGAGCCTATGACTTTCCGTTGTTTGCCTCCCTGCGCGGCGCCTTCAGTTACGGTGGCAGCATGAACCTGCTGGCGGATCCGGGCGCCTACGGTCAGGCACTACCGGGCAGTCGCGCCGTCACCTTTGCCGTGACCCACGACATCCCCACCAACGACGGCTTCCGCTATCAGATCTTAAGCCAGACTGACGAGAAGCTGGCCTATGCCTACCTGCTCGGCCGCGATGGTGGCTCGCCGCTGATCTACTCCGATCACGGCGAGACCCAGGCCAAGGATGGACTGCGCTGGCAGGATTACTACCAGCGCGCCGATCTCAAGGGGATGATCCGCTTCCACAATGCGGTGCAGGGTCAACCGATGCAGTTGATCGGCAGCGGTGACTGCTTCGTGCTGTTCAAGCGGGGCAAACAGGGGCTGGTCGGTATCAACAAGTGCGACTACGAGCAGGAGTATTGGCTCGATACCGCCAGGTTCGAGATGAACTGGTATCGCAACTATCGGGACGTGCTCGACCAAGGGGCCGTAGTCAACGTGCAGAGCCAGTGGGTACGGGTCGCCATTCCCGCCCGCAGCGCCAGAATGTGGCTGCAGGAGTGATCCAGCCGTAAGAGCAGCGTAGAGTCATAAAAAGCAGACAAATAAAAAGAGCGACCACCAGGGTCGCTCTTTTTGCTCAGAGACGTTGCTCGGGTAACAGGTGACGATTACTCGTTGCCCGCTTCCCCAGCATCGACTGCATCAGTGCCGGTCGCGGTATCGGTACCTTCAGATACCTCACCGTCAACGGCCAGCGCGTCGTTCTCGTCTTCGTCGCTCTCGGCGATGCGCTGCAGGCCAACCACGGTCTCGTCTTCACCGGTACGGATCAGACGGACACCGCCGGTGTTACGGCCAATAACGCTCACCTCGGCAACACGGGTACGCACCAGGGTGCCGCCGTTGGTGATCAGCATGATCTGGTCAGTATCTTCGACCTGGATCGCATCAATCACCTTGCCGTTGCGCTCATCCACCTTGATGGAGATAACGCCCTGGGTACCACGACTCTTGGTCGGGTATTCGGCCAACGCAGTCCGCTTGCCGTAACCGTTCTCGGTGGCGGTGAGGATGGCACCTTCGCCGCGCGGAACGATGAGGGAAACCACCTTGTCACCGGCGCCCAGCTTGATGCCACGGACACCGGCGGCGGTACGACCCATCGGGCGCACGCCCTTGAAGGTGCCCTTGCTTTCGGTGCCTTCGCCGTTGTCGCTGCCATCATCGTCATTGCCGGCATCGTCGTCGGTTTCAACGTCATCGCTGACATCGGCATCGGCGCGACCGCTGCCTTCCGCGAAGCGAACGACTTTGCCCGCGTCGGAGAAGAGCATGATCTCGTTGCTGCCGTCGGTGATATCCACCCCGATCAGCTCATCACCCTCTTTGAGGTTGATGGCACGAATACCGGAGGAGAGCGGACGGCTGAAGTCTGAGAGGCTGGTCTTCTTCACGGTACCGTTGGCGGTGGCGAAGAACACATACTTCTCGGCGTCATACTCCTTCACCGGCAGGATAGCGGTGATACGCTCACCCTCTTCCAGCGGCAGCAGGTTGATGATCGGACGACCACGGGCGCCACGGGACGCCTCCGGCAGCTGGTAAACCTTGAGCCAGTAGACCTTGCCACGGGTGGAGAAGCACAAAATGGTGTCGTGGGTGTTGGCCACCAGCAGACGCTCCACAAAGTCCTCTTCCTTGATCCGGGTGGCCGACTTGCCACGACCGCCGCGGCGCTGGGCCTCGTAGTCGGAGAGCGGCTGATACTTCACATAGCCCTGGTGAGACAGGGTAACCACCACGTCTTCCGGGGTGATCAAATCTTCGATGTTGATCTCGGCACTGGACATGCTGATCTCGGTGCGACGCTCGTCGCCATACTGCTCACGCACGGCCAGCAGTTCATCGCGGATCACTTCCATCAGACGAGCCGGGCTCGCCAGGATGTGCAGCAACTCGGCAATCAGATCCAGCAGAGACTGGTACTCTTCCAGGATCTTCTCGTGCTCGAGGCCAGTCAGCTTGTGCAGACGCAGGTCAAGGATGGCCTGGGCTTGCTGTTCGGTCAGGAAGTATTGACCTTCACGGATACCGAACTCCGGCTCCAGCCACTCTGGCCGTGCCGCATCGTCGCCCGCTTTTTCCAGCATGGCGGCCACGTTGCCGAGTTCCCAGCCCTTGGCAACCAGGCCCGCTTTCGCGTCGGCCGGGGTCGCGCTGTGGCGAATCAGCTCGATGATGGGATCAATGTTGGCCAGCGCAACCGCCAGACCTTCCAAAATGTGCGCCCGATCCCGCGCCTTGCGCAATTCGAACACGGTCCGGCGAGTCACCACTTCACGGCGGTGCAGCAGGAACGCATCCAGGATCTCTTTAAGGTTCATCACCTTGGGCTGGTTGTTATCGAGCGCCACCATGTTGATGCCGAATGTGGTCTGCATCTGGGTGTGCTTGTAGAGATTGTTCAGCACAATCTCGCCGGACTCACCGCGCTTGATCTCGATAACGATGCGCATGCCGTCTTTGTCAGACTCATCGCGCAGGGCACTGATGCCCTCGATCTTCTTCTCTTTGACCAGCTCGGCGATCTTCTCGATCAGTCGAGCCTTGTTCACCTGATAGGGGATCTCGTGAACGATGATGGTCTCGCGACTGGTCTTCTCGTCCACTTCCACTTCAGCTTTGGCCCGCACATAGATGGAGCCACGACCGGTACGGTACGCCTGCACGATGCCGGAACGACCGTTGATAATGCCGCCGGTGGGAAAATCCGGGCCGGTGATGTAGGTCATCAGCTCGTCAATGGTGAGGTCGCCGTTTTCGATCAGCGCCAGACAGCCATTGACAATCTCGGTGAGGTTGTGAGGCGGAATGTTGGTCGCCATGCCCACCGCGATACCGGAGGAGCCGTTGACCAGCAGGTTGGGAACCTTGGTAGGCATGACAGCCGGGATCATCTCGGTGCCGTCATAGTTCGGCACCCAGTCCACGGTCTCTTTGTCCAGATCAGCCAGCAGCTCGTGGGAGATGCGGGCCATCCGCACTTCGGTATAACGCATCGCCGCGGCGCTGTCGCCGTCGACTGAACCGAAGTTGCCCTGACCATCGACCAGCATGTAACGCATGGAGAAATCCTGCGCCATCCGGACAATGGTGTCATACACAGCGATATCGCCGTGCGGGTGATATTTACCGATTACGTCACCGACCACACGGGCCGATTTTTTATAGGGCTTGTTCCAGTCGTTCCCCAACTCGTTCATAGCAAACAGAACGCGGCGGTGAACCGGTTTCAAGCCATCACGCACATCCGGCAGAGCTCGTCCTACGATCACGCTCATGGCGTAATCAAGATAGGAACTCTTGAGCTCTTCTTCGATGTTGACCGGCGTGATCTCTCTGGCCAGATCGCTCATAGAAAGCCTTATCCCTAATTAGTTGTTCTTTGGCTTAAACAGCGCGACATGGTAACACACTGAGCCAAATACCTTAAGCCACAAATCGGGTATCAGATCGGGCTGGTGTGACAAAGTCCGTCCGTTATAATGCCCGCCAGGACAATAGATTGCGCCCATGACTCAGAAGCGGGCGCCCTGCCACAGGATCTTCGAAAAATGAACAGTGATGCCAATGTCGATCTGACAGAAATCGCCAAGTTTGAAGCCATCGCCTCCCGCTGGTGGGACATGGAAGGTGAATTCAAACCCCTGCATCAAATCAATCCGGTACGCCTTGACTGGATCACCGACAAAAGTGGCGGTCTGTTTGGCAAGCGCATTCTCGATATCGGATGTGGTGGCGGCATCCTCTCCGAGAGCATGGCCCGCCGTGGCGCCAAGGTCACCGGCATCGACATGGGCAAGGAGCCCCTCGGCGTCGCCCGCCTGCACGCCCTTGAGCAGGGTGTCGAGCTCGAATATCGCCAGATCACTGCCGAAGCCCATGCCGCCGAAGTGCCGGGCCAGTATGATGTGGTCACCTGCATGGAGATGCTGGAGCATGTGCCGGACCCCGCCTCCGTGCTGCGCGCCATCGCGACTCTGGTACGCCCGGGCGGCCGGGTGTTCGTCTCCACCATCAACCGCAACCCCAAATCCTATCTGATGATGATCATCGGGGCCGAATACCTGATGAAGATGGTGCCCAAGGGTACCCACGATCACAAAAAATTCATCACCCCGGCCGAACTGTGTCGCATGGGGGAAGCAGCGGGCCTGCTGGTGCGGGACATGAGCGGTGTGCACTATGCACCGCTCTCCAACAGTTTCAAGCTCGGCAAGAATGTCGACGTCAACTATATGGTGGAGTTTGTCCGCCCGGAGCAAGGTTGATGAACGCCTCTCACCCTCTGCCCCTGCGCGGTGTGCTGTTCGATCTGGATGGCACCCTGCTCGACACAGCCCCGGATCTGGGGGCCGCCGTCAACCATGTACTGATCAGCGAAGGCTTTGCGCC
This sequence comes from Aeromonas sp. Y311-2, assembly GCF_027706025.1. NCBI lineage: Bacteria > Pseudomonadati > Pseudomonadota > Gammaproteobacteria > Aeromonadales > Aeromonadaceae > Aeromonas > Aeromonas sp. Y311-2. The sequence goes on from NZ_JAPDCL010000021.1 coordinate 30,841, forward strand.
GCTCTCTGACGATATTATTCGTCAGACCACCTCCCACGGAGCGCTCGGGCTGCTGAAAGCGGGCCTCGGCGACGAACTGCTTGAAGAGCTGGGGGCCACACGCCTGCGCAATGCCCTGCTCGACTACTACGCGGCCAATCTCTGCATCGGTACCCGTCCCTATGAGGGAATGGTGGATCTTATCGAGTGGCTCGATGAGAAACAGCTCCCCTGGGGCATCGTCACCAACAAGCCGGGCTTTCTCACCGAGCCACTGCTGGCAGCCCTGCCACAGCTTGCCAGTTGCGGCGTAACGGTCAGCGCCGACACCCTGCCGGTACGCAAGCCCGACCCCGCCCCCATGTTCTTTGCTTGTGAGAAGCTGGGGGTCGAGGCGGCTCACTGCCTCTATGTGGGGGATCATGTGCGGGATATCGAAGCGGGCCGCAATGCTGGCATGCTTACGGCCGTCGCTGGCTGGGGCTATCTCAATGATGAGGAAGATCCCGCCCAGTGGGGCGCCGATCTGCACTTTGATACCGTGCAGGCCCTGCACCACTGGCTGCGCTACGAGTTGACGGCCAAGGTGTAACGCACAGCCTTACCGGCTGACATGCGATAACGGGGCAAAGAGACTCTTCGCCCCTTGCATCTCTTCCTTTACGCTCCCGCGTCCTGCGCCACCATCACGCCTCTATTCATGGATAATAAAGGCAGCTTTCTGCCTGTTGGATACCCATTTGACAAGCTCGCAGCCGTCACAAAGCGGCCACAAACCACCGTCATCTGATGCAAAGCCCTTGCCACGCTGAGCCCGCGGCTGCGACAACTGGACAGCTTTTGACCCTTGTTGCATAAGGGATAATCAGCCGCCGTTTGCTAGTAAAAAGCCCCCCGTTTCGCAAGCAAAAAAAGTTATTTAAATTTTCCATCTTCGATCGGGAGACTTGCATTTAGCGGAGCGGACGAATGAAAACCCGCTCACTGTGAGCGGTCACTAACTGATGGGGCAAGACTCACAATTTATCCACAGCTCGTCACTTATCCACACATTGCAATGGCGGACTGACCTCACTATCTTGTAGCTCGAACTTAAAATAACACTACATCTTGTGATTCATCGCACAATCTCTACCCAACTCCCGCACACCGCCGGGGCCTGGGTGGCGCCATTGTGCGATGGTTTTTCGGGAATCAACTGAAGGTCATCAGCCAATGAACTTGTTTGTGACGAAGCGTAACGGACACAAAGAACCCATCGATCTGGATAAAATTCACCGCGTGCTGGACTGGGCCGCCGAAGGGCTCGACAACGTGTCGGTCTCCCAGGTAGAGCTCAAATCCCATATCCAGTTCTATGACGGTATCCGTACCGCCGACATTCACGAAACCATCATCAAGGCAACGGCTGACCTCATCTCCGAGCAGACCCCGGACTACCAGTACATGGCAGCCCGTCTGGCCATCTTCCACCTGCGCAAGAAGGCCTACGGCCAGTTCGAACCGCCCCACCTCTACCAGCACGTGGCTCGTCTGGTGGACATGGGCAAGTACGACAAGCACCTGCTGGAAGACTACACCCAGGCCGAATTCGAAGAGCTGAACACCCATCTGGATCACTGGCGCGACATGGATTTCTCCTACGCGGCAGTCAAACAGCTGGAAGGCAAATATCTGGTCCAGAACCGCGTTACCGGCGAGATCTACGAGAGCCCGCAGTTCCTCTATATGCTGGTTGCGGCCTGCCTCTTCTCCAAGTATCCGAAAGATACCCGTCTGGACTACATCAAGCGCTTCTATGATGCGGTCTCGACCTTCAAGATCTCCCTGCCGACCCCGATCATGAGCGGCGTGCGCACCCCGACCCGTCAGTTCAGCTCCTGCGTACTGATCGAATGCGACGACAGCCTGGACTCCATCAACGCCACCGCCAGCTCCATCGTGCGTTACGTTTCCCAGCGCGCCGGTATCGGCATCAACGCCGGTCGCATCCGCGGTCTGGGCAGCCCCATCCGTGGCGGCGAAGCGTTCCACACCGGTTGCATCCCCTTCTACAAATACTTCCAGACCGCCGTGAAGTGCTGCTCCCAGGGCGGCGTGCGCGGTGGTGCGGCTACCCTGTTCTACCCGCTGTGGCACACCGAAGTGGAAAGCCTGCTGGTACTGAAGAACAACCGCGGCGTGGAAGAGAACCGTGTTCGTCACATGGACTACGGCGTGCAGATCAACAAGCTGATGTACCAGCGCCTCATCAAGGGCGGTGACATCACCCTGTTCTCCCCGTCCGATGCGCCGGGCCTGTACGACGCCTTCTTCGCCGATCAGGACAAGTTTGAAGAGCTCTACGTCAAGTACGAGCAGGATCCGGCCATTCGCAAGAAGACCCTGAAAGCGGTAGACCTCTTCTCCCTGATGATGCAGGAGCGTGCCGGTACCGGTCGCATCTACATCCAGAACGTCGATCACTGCAACACCCACAGCCCGTTCGACCCGAGCGTGGCGCCGGTACGCCAGTCCAACCTCTGCCTCGAAATTGCGCTGCCGACCAAGCCGCTCAACAACATCGACGACGAGAGTGGCGAAATCGCCCTGTGCACCCTCTCCGCCTTTAACCTTGGTGCCATCGAGAAGCTGGAAGATCTGGAAGAGATGGCCGACCTGGCCGTGCGCGCCCTCGACGCCCTGCTCGACTATCAGGACTACCCGATTGCCGCCGCCAAGAAGGGCAGCATGGGTCGTCGCACCCTGGGGATCGGCGTCATCAACTACGCCTACTACCTGGCCAAAAACGGTGCCCGTTACTCCGACGGATCCGGTCTGGCCCTGACTCACCGCACCTTCGAGGCCATCCAGTACTACCTGCTGAAAGCCTCCGTGCAGTTGGCCCGCGAGTTCGGCCCCTGCCCGCTGTTTGGCGAGACCACCTATGCCCAGGGCATCCTGCCCATCGACACCTACAAGAAGGATCTGGATGCGCTGTGCAACGAGCCGCTGCATCTGGATTGGGAAAGTCTGCGTGAAGAGATCAAGTCCGTGGGCTTGCGCAACTCCACCCTGACCGCCCTGATGCCGAGCGAGACCTCCAGCCAGATCTCCAACGCCACCAACGGCATCGAGCCGCCACGCGGTCTGGTGTCGGTCAAAGCCTCCAAAGACGGCATTCTCAAACAGGTGGTGCCCGAGTATGATCGCCTGAAAGATCAATACGAATTGCTCTGGAAGCAACCGAGCGTTGACGGCTACCTGCAGCTGGTCGGTATCATGCAGAAGTTTGTGGATCAGGCGATCTCCGCCAACACCAACTACGACCCTGCCCGTTTCGAAGGCAACAAGGTCCCGATGAAACAGCTGCTCAAGGACTTGCTGACCGCCTACAAATACGGCCTCAAGACCCTGTACTATCACAACACCCGTGATGGTGCAGACGATGCCCAGACCGACCTGCAAGATGACGGTTGCGCTGGCGGGGCTTGCAAAATCTAAGTCACGGCAAGAACTGATAACCGGGCGGGAGCATGAAGCTCCCGCTCTCCTGTTTTCTCTATTCACATATTCTGGTAACCATGGCCTATTCAACTTTCTGCCAAACCCAAAACGACCAGCTCAAAGAGCCGATGTTTTTTGGCCAATCGGTCAACGTAGCCCGTTATGATCAACAAAAGCACGAAGTGTTCGAGCGGCTGATCGAGAAGCAGCTCTCCTTCTTCTGGCGCCCGGAAGAGGTGGATGTCTCCCGTGATCGCATCGACTATCAGGCCCTGCCGCCCCACGAGCAGCACATCTTCATCTCCAACCTGAAGTACCAGACCCTGCTGGACTCCATTCAGGGCCGCAGCCCCAACGTGGCCCTGCTGCCGCTGGTCTCCATTCCGGAGCTGGAAACCTGGATTGAGACCTGGGCCTTCTCGGAGACCATCCACTCTCGCTCCTACACCCACATCATCCGCAATATCGTCAACACCCCCGCCCAGGTGTTCGACGACATCGTGACCAACGAGCAGATCTTGAAGCGCGCCGGCTCCATCAGCCACTTCTACGACGACCTGATCGAAGCGACCGCCCTCTACAACCTGCATGGTGAAGGGACCCACACCGTCGCGGGCCGCGAGGTGACCATCACCTTGCGCGAGCTCAAGAAGAAACTTTATCTGTGCCTGATGAGCGTCAACGCGCTGGAAGCAATTCGCTTCTACGTCAGCTTCGCCTGCTCCTTTGCCTTCGCCGAGCGCGAACTGATGGAAGGCAACGCCAAGATCATCAAGATGATCGCCCGCGACGAAGCGCTGCACCTCACCGGTACCCAACACATGCTGAACCTGATGCGCACCGGCCAGGATGACCCGGAGATGGCCGAGATCGCCGCCGAGTGCGAACAGGCCTGCTTCGAGATCTTCAAGGAGGCGGCCATTCAGGAGAAAGAGTGGGCCGAGTACCTGTTCCAGGACGGCTCCATGATCGGCCTTAACAAGGACATCCTCTGCCAGTATGTGGAGTACATCACCAACCTGCGCATGAGCGCAGTCGGCCTGCAGCCAGCCTTTGCCGGCACCAAGCAAAACCCGATCCCCTGGATCAACACCTGGCTCTCCTCCGACAACGTACAGGTCGCCCCGCAAGAGGTAGAGGTCAGCTCCTATCTGGTCGGTCAGATCGACAGCGAAGTCAATGCCGACGACCTGGGTGATTTCGAGCTGTGAGTGACGCCACCAACACGCTGACCCCTGCCCCGCACGCACCTGCCGAACAGCATGCGGTCGTGGCACCACGGGTACATACCCGGGATGGTGCCGTGCTGCACGCCCATCCCGGCGAAAGCGTGTTGGAGACCCTGGAACGCCACGGTCATCATGTGGAGTTCCAATGTCGCAGCGGCTATTGCGGCGCCTGCCGCACTCCGCTGATGGCTGGCAAGGTGCACTATCCTGCGGTGCCGCTGGCATTTGTCGCCCAAGGGGAGTGCCTCCCCTGCTGCTGCAAACCGGTCGGCGCCATCCGGCTGGATATCCAGAAGAGCTGACGCAGCCACAGACTGGCAACTCGCACAAAATAGAAAGCCGCCGGAGCAATCCGGCGGCTTTTTTTGTCTCTTCACATTGCTCGGGCGCCCGATGACAGACGCCCAAAACCCCTCAGAGGATTACAACCAGGGAGCGGCAGTCGGCCCGTGGTGCAGACCCAGTTTCCAGACCCGGCCGAAGTGCTTGTAGTGACCGGCCGCGACACCAGCCTTCTCACCCATACCGTGGTAGAGATCGAGGTGCCCCTTCTTCACCGCCCCGCCCACATCCAGCGCAATCAACAAGCGCAGCTGGTGCTTGCCGGTCCAGTTGCCCTCTTTATCGAGCAAAGGAACTTCGGCCAGGATCGGCGTCCCCATCGGCAACAGGGTCTTGTCGGCAGCGACGGCCGCCATCGGCAGCAGCGGGATACCGGCGGCGCCGATCACATCATTGGTGGGTCGACGCTCGAAGAAGACATAGGAGGGGTTCTGCTCCACCAGCTCCTTGACGCTCTCCTCCGGCTGGCGGTTGGCCCACTCCTTGATGGCCTTCATCGACATCTGCTCTTTGGGCACTTCACCGCGATCGATCAACACCCGGCCGATGCTGACGTAACCGTGGCCGTTCTTGCCGCTGTAGCCCAGATATTGCAGCCGATCGTCATCCCCGTAGTGGACAAAGCCCGAGCCCTGCACATCCATCAGGAAGTTATCGATAAGGGATTTGCTGTAACCCAACTCCAGCCCGCGGTTGGCCAGTGCTCCCTGATGGATCTCGGCCCGGGTCGGACAGCGACCGCCACATTTTGGCATGGCATAGATGGGATATTTATACTTGGCATCCGGGCGGTGGCGCACTTCCAGCACTGGCGAGTAGTAACCGGTAAAGAGCACGTTGCCCATGCGATCGGCACCGCCCAGCTGGGCCAGGCTGATACCGTAACGGGTGATGTCGGCAGGATTGCCACCGCCCGCTACCCAGCGGGAGAGCTGGTGATAGAGCTCGCCATAACGGCGGGTCATCTTGCCGGAGCGCTCCAATACCAGTCTGCTTTGCGGGCCAAACTTGCTGTAGTCGGCACGCGCACGGCTATTGACCCGCTCCACCCTCACCAGATCCTCTGGCAAGGTCCCGTCCAGATACTGCTTGCCCAGATTTTCCGGCACCTCGCAGTTAAGAAAGCATCTGTTGTCGGTCTGTTTTTTGGGCACTTCTGCTTTGTCAGAGTTGCCCGCACAACCGGCCAGTCCCAGCACTGCGGCGGTCAGCCAGTACGCGTGTTTGTTCATATGTCCTCATATAACGCCAAGAGCCATGCTCGGCGGGGAAGATGCCAAATTTGCAGGGGGAAAGCAAACGACATCAATCACTTGAAGCAGGATTTCTCCAAAGGGGATCCGCTGGGTTATAACAAGGTGACAGGATGTGCGAGGTGATGGATGGAACAGCTCGAAATCTTCCCGCTGCAGAGCCCCTGCATCGGGGTCTGCGAAGTGAACAACAAAGGATACTGCAAGGGGTGCCTGCGCAATCGCGAAGAGCGTTTCAACTGGCTCACCATGACCCCTGCCCAGCAACAAGAGGTGATGCGCCTGTGCCGGGATCGCAAACGCCGGGTCGAGGCTGCGCGGCGCAAGGCACAGGAAGGCGCGCTCAATGAACCGCAAACACAACCCGGCTGGGATTTTTAAGCGTCTCCCATAGGCCACCCTACTCCCCGATACCCACCCCCGCGATCCGGGCCAGTTCACTAAACGCCACAAACAGATGATAAAACGTGCTGGCTGGCGCATGAGAGGTCAGCGGCTTTCCCTCGCTATCTACTTGATCAATCCATTGTCCAGGCTGTGCGGGCAACAGGTAGTAGTGGAAGATCCGCGCAACTACCTTGCTGATCTGGCAGGCGGTAGCCTCATCCCCCTGTTGCTCATAGGTCGCCAGGAGTGCTTTCAAATGTTCGGTCTGGCACCAGAGCCGGCTGGTATCGCGATAGGGTTGCCCATCATCGGTCAGCTCATCGATCACCAGCCCGGTTTGCCCGTGCCCGTGGCGGATGGCAACGCGGGTCAATATCCCGACAGCCTCGTCAATCTCGGTGCTGGTTGGCTGGATTTCCCAGCTGCTGGCAAGAGTCCGGTAGCGTGCCAGCAGCCAGCACCACTCGTAGTGATGACCCGGGTCGATAAGACGGGAATCGGCATGACGCACCAGCAGCGCGTCGTCGAAAAACTCGCGCAGTAAACCGGGCTCCAGAAAACGCTGACGAAACAGCCGATACAGCGCGGTTGCCCGCTGCTGCCATATCACATCATCAAAGCTGTCTGCCGCTACCAGCAGCGCCTCGAACAGATGCATATGGGGATTTTGGCTGCGCAGTGGGCCAGATGGCCAACTGGAGTGGAATCCACCGTGCAGCGGGTCCAAAAAGAGTTGCTCAATGGCCTGATAGCGCGACTCGGCCTGTTGTTGCCAGCGTGGATCGCCACTCAGACGATAGAGCCAACACTCAGCCAGCAGGGCAAACGCGTATTCATAGCTGCAGACTGATGCATCAGCAATCGAACCATCCCGATTAATGGAGAAAACGCTATGCCCCGCCCCATCGTCAAAATGACCCATACCAACCAATGCAGAACGCTCGGCAAGGGTGCGCCCGTCGTACCACCCCAGCAGGGTGACGTGGCTGAACACATAGATCTGGCGGCTCTGTACCCGAAAACGGGTCGGCTGCCACAAAGGCTGGCCAGCACTATCCAATCCCTCGGCAAACAGCCCACGCTCGGGGTCAACCCCCTGCGCGCCCCAAAGGGGCAGCGCCTCGGAGACCAGCCAGCGATGGCAACGCTGTGCGGCCTCAGTCACCTCGATATGCATGATTTACCTCTCGCAACGGCGATAAAAAGGGAGAGCCAGGCTCTCCCATTGTTGACCAAATGGCCTTGACCCCATCAGAACAGACCGATGGCGACCCCGACAAAGGCCAGCACCAACAGCCCGAGCATCGCTTTGACCGGCGAGACGTTGCGCTTGGCCATCAGATACCAGGTACCCAGCACCACCACCAGCGGCATCAGTTTGGGGAAGATGCCATCCAGCATGCTCTGAACCTGGATATTGACCCCGTCCGAGGTGACAAAATCGAGCCCGGTGGAGAGGTTGACATAACTGGCCGCTACCCCGCCCATCACAAAGACCCCGAGCAGGGAGAGCGCCTCGCGCAGCTTGGCCGACTCTGAACTGACCAGAGACTCCACCGAACCAGTGCCCAGCTTGTAGCCCTTCATAAACAACATGTAGGAGCCAGTAATGGTGATGGCGTTGAAGCTGATGATGTAAAACAGCGGCCCCAGCACACTCCCCCCTGCCGCCAGCGCCATCCCGATACTGAGCAGAATGGGCACCAGCATACCGGGGATCATGGAATCACCGATGCCAGCGATGGGGCCCATCAGGCCGACCTTAAGGGTATTGATGGTCTCACCGTCGATCTTCTCGCCATTGGCCCGCTTCTCTTCAAGCCCGACTGCCAGCCCGTTGATAATGGCGCCGATCTGGGGCTCGGTGTTATAGAAAGAGGCATGGCGTTTCATCGCCTCCATCCGTTCAGCCTTGCCGGGATAGAGCTTCTTGAGCGCCGGCATCATGCCAAGGCAAAAGCCGAACGATTCGAGACGCTCGAAGCTCATAGAGGAGAGGTTGTACATCATCCACGAACGCCAGCAGGCACGCAGATCCCGTGAGGTAAGAGCAACCGGTTTCTTGGCCGCCAGTTCCCCTGATTGCAGCTCTGTGTTCATCAGAATTCATCCTCATCATCGGTTTGGGTGGCAGCACGGGCAGCGACTGCAGGGCGTGGTTCCGGCTTGTAGTTGTAGTGAATGAGCGCCAGCAGGGCCCCAATCATCACCAGCCCCACCATGTTGAGCTTGAGAAAAACGATGCCGACAAAACCCACCAGGAAGTAGATCAGCATGCTGTTCTGCTTGATGATCTGCTTGAGCAAGATGGCAATACCGACCGCAGGCAGAATGCCGCCCACCACCGTCATGGTACGGATCACCAGCTCCGGCAGGCTGTTCATGAACCCTTCGATGTACTGGTTGCCGAAGTAGACGGCAATGAAGGTCGGCACGAAACGCAGCACAAAGTTGCTGGCCTGCGGGAAGATGGCGCTGTTGAGGTAAACCCCCTGTTCATCGCCCAGCTCCAGCGCCACATCGGCCCTGTGGTTCCAGTAGGAGTTGAACACCATCATGAAGTTGAAGAGGATGGTACCGGCGATGCCGATGGTGGCGGCAATCGCCACGGCTACCGATGGCTCCTTGCCCGACATGATGCCCAGCGCAATGGCCGGAAAGGCGACGAAGTTGAGATCCGCCGGCATGGAACCGCCCGGCGTCACCATGGCGATATAGACTGCCTGCACCGCCACCCCGATCAGGATACCGGTCTGAATATCCCCCAGAATGGCACCGACCAGCATGCCCGATACCAACGGGCGGGTAATGGTGTACCAGCCACCGGTCAAGCCCAGCAGCCAGGGGCTGCTGAGGGCACCGAGATAGCAGAGTATCCCGATGAGAGTTGCTTCCAGAAACATGATCTCTGCTCCCTATTTCAGCTTTTTCTGGGCATCTGCCCAGCTGTAGTGACTGGCATCCGGTACCAGCCGAAAGTCGATCTCGTGGCCAAGGTTGGCCAAGTAATCAAAAGCGGCGATCTCCTGCGCCGTCACCGACTGGTTGGGGCCTATGGTGGTAGTCTGCTCGCGGGCACTCATGGGCCCGACGTTGATCTTGCCGTTGAGATTATCCAGGGAGATCCCGGCGGCGCACAGGCGCTGCAGGGTGACCGGCGACTTGCCAATCACGAAGTAGCGTTTGTCACTGGCGATCACCTTGGGCAACTTGGTAATGGCGGTAGCCACATCAAACAGCCACACCTTGGTGTCCGACACAGCCCCCGTCATCACCTGAGAGAGCAGCGGATCGGCCGCCACCTCATCATCGATCGCGACGATACCGTCACAAGGAAGCTCTCTGGCCCAGCGGGTCACCAACTGACCGTGGATCACCCGATCATCAATGCGTACAAATGAAATCGCCATCTCGCTCTCCTAGAAGTTGTCATCTTGCTGGTGTGCCGCCGGGGCCGGGATCACCATGGATTCCAGTGCCTGGGCCAGCAACTGGCGGGCAGCCTCGTGCACATCCGTTGCCGCCAACCAGTCGGCACTCATCAGCAGCATGGGAAAATTCACCCCGGTCACCACGGCTACCGGCTGCGGCCATGCGGAATCAAATGCAAAGCGGCATGCCACGTTGTAGGGGGTGCCGCACTCCATGTCGCACAGCACCAACACCCCGTCAGCCCCCGCGCCATGACGGCGCAGGGTCTGTTCAAACTCGGCGCGAAACGCCTCTATTCCTCCCTCTTCGGTCAGAGAAACTGTGGCTACGGCGGGCAACTCGCCGTAGACCATATTGGCGCTGGCCAGCAGGGCCGGCGCCAGTGAACCATGGGTTGCGATAAGGATCCTCAGCATCTTGGTTACCCCCTCACAAAGGCTTTGATGGTGGCGATGGTCTGCCCTTCACTCTCGCCACTCGGGCGGATGCGGTAACGGCCCACTGACGCTGGCACTATAAAGGTCTCGGCGTAGTGCACCACGAAGGGGGCGAAGGCGTTGTCCGGGCTATCTACCGTTGCCTCCCGACCCTCTATCAGGTTGAGCACTTGTACAGTGCCGCCGGTGTCGTGCTCGACCGGCACGCTGAACCAGTGGCGACGAGTCTCGATAAATTCCCGCTCATGCAGTCCGGTGCGCTCTTCACGCCACCCTTCCCCTTCAGCGATGGGCTCAATGCAATTGACCAGATTTCGCTCGGTCCAGTCGGTATCCCGATCCCACTGGATCACCTTGCTGCCATGCTCCAGATGGATGGGGCGCGGAATGCCGTCGAGCCCAACCCGGCCCCAGTCCCACAGTTTGAAGGTGAAAATGTAGGGGGTGGCGCTGATCTCAAGTACCATGGCTCCCTCTCCCGAGCAGTGGACGGTTCCAGCCGGGATCAGGAAGTGATCATGCTTGCGGGCCGGGAAGCGGTTGATGAAGCGCTCGTCGTCGAAGGGCTTCTCGCCGCGCTGGGCGGCGGCCAGATCCGCCAGCATCTCCTGCGGGTCGATACCGTTACGGGTGCCGAGGTAGACGCAGGAGTCCGGCTTGGCATCGAGCAGGTAGTAGCTCTCGTCCTGGGTGTAGTGCATACCGAACTCCTGCTGGATGTATTCAGTCAGCGGATGCACCTGAAGACTGAGCGGCTGCCCCCCCACCGTATCGAGAAAATCGAACCGGATCGGGAACTCGGCGCCAAAGCGGGCGTGTACCTGCTCCCCAAGCAGGGCTTTTGGCTGGCACAGCACCAGGTTTTGCGACGGGATCTCTACCCGCACCTCGCCAAAACGCAAGTAGAGGCTGTTCTCCTCGGGTACACAGTCAAAGCACCAGGCGTAGTTGGGTTGGGCTGGGTCCAGATCACACACCTGCTTCATCCACTGCCCGCCCCAGACTCCTGGGTCGAAGAAGGGAACAACCCGGAACGGCTGGCGCGCCGCCTGATGCAGTGCGGCATGCAGTGCCACTCCCGTCACCAGTGTCGGTTTGCCCTTGATATTGGTATCGAGCAAGAAGTCAATGGTCGGTAATTGCGCCACCTTGTGACGATCAAACACCCGCCACTCGATAAAGAAGGCGCGTTTGTAGCGGCGCAGAATGTCCTCTTCCGTGTTATCCGCGCCCCAGTTGCCAATCTCTTTACGGCGCAGACGCTGCTGGATCTCCCAACGCGCCAGGTCGGCGTAGACCCGCATATCCCCTTGCGTCACCAGTGAGGCGCCGCTGCCCATCACCACCACCAGCCCCTTGGTGATCTCTGCGACCTGCCGTTGCAGGTGGGCTAACGCCGCCGGGTCAAAAAACTCCACCATCTTGTGGGGGGCCATCACGCCAAATACCCGATCGTCGGTGATGAAGCGTTCAAGCATCTCCAGCACGGTGGGCTCGGGCAGACGAGCCTGTTCCACATCGATAAGCGTGTGGGGGCCAAGTTCCTCCAGCAATTGAGTGCGCAGCTCAACCTGATCCACGCCGTGGTAGCAGTCGATCACCAGCACCACTTTCGCCCTGTCCTGCCCGTTCACTTTGGCCAGCAGGTGCCGGGCAATCGCGTCCCACCCCGCACAGGCGGCATCTTCATATCCGGCAACCGCAATCTCGGGATACTTGTCGTAATTGGATACATAACTCGAATGAATCATTGGCCTGCTCTCTCACTGATATCTGCAAGAAAGATAAATCGATTAACCCGTTAACCCCAACCTGATAAACAAGATTAACCTCAAAGAATCGACTGTTATCTCACCACTGGACGGGTTATTTGTGACCAATGACTCACTTTTATTAATGTCAAATCAATCATTAGGGTTAATCGATATACCCTTACTCTCATTACCACGACAGGAGACACCTCATGAGCAATGTGACCGTTGCCGATATTGCCCGCCATCTGGCGGTATCTACCGCGACCGTCTCCATGACCCTGCGCAACAAGGGACGGATTTCGGAACATACCCGCCAGCGGGTACTCAAGGCGATCGATGAGCTCGGCTATGTCTACAACCAGACCGCCGCCAATCTGCGCAACAAGAGCAGCAATCAGGTGGGGCTGCTGCTGCACGACATCACCAACCCCTTCTATGCGGAGATGACGGCGGGCCTCAGCCGGGAGATGGAGCATCACGATCTGATGCTGTTTCTTGCCAACAGTGAAGAGTCAGCAGCAAGGCAGCAACAGTTTATGGACTCGCTGCAGCGCAACAGCGCCGCAGGCATGGTGATCTGCGCCGCCCAGCCTACCCCCCACAGCTTTTTCGAGAGCCTGCAACGGCGCCATATGCCCACCATTCTGGTGGTGCGGCCGGTGCCGGATGTGGCGATCGACTTCGTCGGCACCGACAACTTTCTCGGTTGCCAGCTGGCAACCGAGCATCTGATCCGCCTCGGCCACCGCAACATCGCATTTATTGGGGGGGCAACCACCTCCATCAGCCGCTCCCAGCGCCTCGGTGGCTATATGAGCAAGTTGCTCGAACACGGCATCACTGCCAAACCGGAGTGGATCATCAGCTGCGGCGCCAGCCGGGTGGAAGGCACCCTCGCGATGACAACACTGCTAGAGCAGCATCCGGAGGTCACCGCTGCCGTCTGTTATCAAGACATAGTGGCACTGGGCGCCATGCTGGCGTTGCGCAAGCAGGAGCGGCGAATTGGCCAGGATTTTGCGCTGGTCGGGTTTGACGATATTCCGGAAACCGCGCTGGTAGAGCCCGCCCTGACGACGGTGTCGGTGGCGGCGCGGGAGATTGGCCGCAAGGCGGGCGAACTGCTGCTTGAGCGGATTGCCGGCAACGACGAGCCGGCCAAGAGCATCATTCTGCCCCCAACTCTGGTGGTACGCCAATCTTGCGGCAGCCGCTAACGGGGTCGCTCACGACCCATGCAGTCTGATGGTTAGGTGATTGAGACACTTACCTCGCTGCTCACAACACAAGGTTCCCCTTTCTTCCCTGCGACCACCCGCAGGCCAAACCCCCGCTCTGCCATCAGCCGGTAATCATGACCGGCAATGGCAGGCCAGACCGCCAACGCCGAGAGCTGCGTCTCGCCAGTGTTGACAAGTCGATGGGCAACGTGGCCAGGGATATGATGAACGCTGCCGGCAAAGACCTGCTCCAACCGGCAAACACCGGCCATATCCTGCAACAGCAATAGTCCCCTTCCGCACAACCCGAAGTAGTACTCCGCCTGCTCGGCGCGAGCATGGATATGACCGCGGGTCATAAAAAACTCGTTCCCTATCATGCCGGCCTCAAGATGGGTAACACCCATGTTGAGATCCCCCTCCACGCCACTGCTGGGCAACATCGCCACACGATAGAGCACAGTTTGCGGGTCAACCCCTGCTTCAGAAGCAGGATCGGCAAACAAGCCATACAGATCAGCCAACCTTGTACACTTCTCCACCAGTTCGGCACCGGACAAGCTGCCGGTCGCAAAATCCACCATGGGCGGGATCATCAGCTTCATCATCTACTCCTCAGTGGCGCTTTATCAGATGGTGCATCTGCACCTCGCCAAAACACGCTAATTGGTTAATCCATTAATCACAAGAGAAGCACACTATTAGAAAGAGATATTCGATGACGAAAGTTCATCCAGAAAAACCATAACGAGTCGTCAATCAAATAATGAAGAAGAGCCTTCTTATCTGTTTACCTCAAGAACAAAAAACATCAGGTGGAGATACAACTCCACTGAAAATTACACAAAAAATGCCGCCCGATCTTTCGACCGGGCGGCATTGTCATGGTGATGCGCGTTATGAGCGCGGCAGATCAACCAAACAGATGGTGGCTGACGATGAACAGACCACCGGAGAGCATCATGGTCAGCGGCAAAGTCAACACCCAGGCCATCAGGATGGTCTTGATAGTCTGGCTCTGCAGGCCGGATTTGTTGGCAATCATGGTCCCCGCCACCGCAGAAGAGAGGATGTGGGTGGTGGACACCGGCATACCGGTCAGACTGGCGACTCCGATGGAGGTTGCAGCCGTGATCTGGGCCGCGATACCCTGGCTATAGGTCATGCCGGTCGTGCCGATCTTCTCGCCCACGGTATGAACGATACGACGCCAGCCCACCATGGTGCCGCAACCCAGCGCCAGTGCGATGGAGACGATCACCCAGGTCGGTGCGTATTCAGCGGTCGCGGTCAGATCCTTGCGCCATTTGGCCAGATCGGTCAGCTCCTTGGCGGGCAGCGGCAGCTTGGCAGCCTTGCGGGCAGTGTCATCGATACAGAGCAGCAGACGACGCACTTCGCGGCGGTCGGTCAGGCTCATCTGATCATAAGTACGCACGGCACCCAGACGGGCATCCAGGGTGGCCATCGCCTGCAGCACGCCATCTGCGGAGCAGTGGGTCATCAGCTCTTCCTGAGCCGTTGCCGGTGCAGAGAAGTTGATGACGCCAGAGAGGGCGGACTGGTTACGCTGGTATATCTCCATGATGCGCTGGTTGGCATCCTGGGTCCGATCCAGGTCATAAGAGCGGCTGTTCATGTCCAGCGCGAAATAGGCGGGCGCCATACAGATCAGCACCAGCATCACCAGACCGATCCCCTTCTGGCCATCGTTGGAGCCGTGAACGAAGCTGACGCCCATGGCCGAGGCCACCAGGGTCAGACGCGCCCAGAATGGCGGGTGCTTCTTGCCATCCACCAGCTGACGCTCTTCCGGTGTTTTGTGGATCTTGTTGCTGGTCCAGATGCGTTTCATCGCCAGCAGCAGCAGTGCCGCGATGATGAAGCCGATGGTGGGAGAGATGATGAGGGAAAGCATGATGTCGATCGCTTTGCCCACGTTGATCCCTTCTGTCACCGGTTTATGGGTGATCCAGGCATAGGCGCCGCCTACCCCCAGAATGGAACCGATCAAGGTATGTGAACTGGAGGCCGGGATCCCGAAGAACCAGGTGCCCAGGTTCCACACGATGGCGGAAAACAGCAAGGAGAAGACCATGATCAACCCTTGGGTGGAGTCCATCCCAAGCAGCAGGTCGATGGGCAGCAGATGGACAATGGCATAGGCCACACCCAGACCGCCGAACATGACGCCAAAAAAGTTGAAGATCCCCGATGCAACAACCGCCAGGTGAGCTGGCATCGCCTTGGTATAGATAACCGTTGCTACCGCGTTGGCGGTATCGTGAAAGCCGTTGATAAATTCATAGGCAAGCACAAAAAAAACGGCCAATACCAAACCGATTGACCACCACAAACCCAAACCACTAAACATTTCAAACATAAAAAAAAGCCTGTTTATGAGTTGCGGCGGATTATGCCAGATGGCGGCCAACACCATAGCCACCATTGAAATATTTCAGCCATAAAAAAAAAGAGCTTTTTGGAAAAAAATATCCTAGAGCCAGTCTTCATGCGGCTTGCCATCGATTAATTAAAGCCATCAATGATTGCGGGAAAGGGCAAAAATAGCTGACAATTAAGCCAATAATTTCATTTTTATGACGTTTTTATGACAGAAAAACGGGCAGAAGTGGTGATAAAACGTCCCAGCCCCACCAATCTCATCCGACCAGCACCATCAACCCCATATCCGTTTGATTCCAGATGCAAAAAGGGAGCACCTTGTGCTCCCTTGAATCGTTGCCGTGTTGCCAGTTATCAGTCCTGATTGATGCGACTGGCAACGGCGCCCTGCTGGCTCTTGTACTTGGCATTTTCCCGCTTGTTGTAGGGGCGGGCCGCGACGCCGGAAAGCATCTCGAAGTTCAAGGCGCCGATCTTCATCTTCGGACGCAGCGCCAGCGGCAGTTTGCCGCCGTTGTAGAACTCCAGCACGATTCGACCGGACCAACCCGGATCGATGCGGTGCGCGGTCACGTGCACCATCAAACCCAGGCGCGCCAGTGAAGAGCGGCCATCCAGCCAGCCGACGATATCGGCAGGCAGGGTGACGGATTCGTAGGTCACCGCCAGCGCCAGCTGACCCGGGTGCAGGTAGAAGGCTTCGCCATCGGGGATGTGGATCTCGTCACTCATCACCCGATCGATGGCATCGGCCATCTCGCTGCTCGGGCCGCTCAGGTCGATATAGGGTGCGGTATGATCGCGAAAAACCCGAAACTCGTTACCCAGCAGCACATCGACACTGACACCACTGATCCGCTCTACCCCGGGCCGTGGCTCAATGACGATCTTGCCTTCATCCAGATGGCGTTCAATATCGGTATCACACAGACGCATTGGGCGACTCTCCTGACAAATTGTGCTTTTAAAAAAGCCGGGCATCACCCGGCTTGTTTCATCTTAACCAATCAACATGTGGCGAATACGCGCCTTGAGCATGTCGATGGCGATGCGGTTCTTGCCACCACGGGGCACGATCACATCGGCATACTGTTTGGACGGCTCGATAAACTGCAGGAACATCGGACGCACCGTCTTCTGGTACTGCTTGAGCACGGAGTCCATGGTACGGCCACGCTCCTGCACATCACGCACCAGACGGCGCAACAGGCAGATGTCGAGCGGGGTATCCATAAAGATGGAGGCATCCATCAGATCCCGCAGACGGCTGTCGGTCAGAAGCAGGATCCCTTCCAGAATGATCACCCGGCGCGGCGGAAACGGGGTCACTTCGCTCATCCGGGTGTGTTCGGTGTAGGAGTACTGGGGAATGGCAACTGCGTCACCTTTGACCAGCTGGCTCAGGTGCTGTACCAGCAAGTCGTGATCCAGCGCGTTGGGGTGGTCATAGTTAGTCTTGACCCGCTCTTCCATGGTCAGGTGGGTCTGATCACGGTAGTAGCAATCTTCGGTGATCACACCAATCTGACCTGCGCCCAGTTCGGCCACCAGCTCTTCATAAATGGTCTGGGCTATAAGACTTTTGCCAGACGCAGATGCGCCCGCAATACCGATGATCACACACGAATGTTGAGTATCAGACATGACAAATACCTAAAAGAGAAGAGCAGTGGGGATGGTTTAAACCGATCCATTATATAAAAAAGGGTGGGTCATGCCCACCCTCAATTCCCTTTCAAGTGACCGACCGCCGATTATTCATCCAGCGCCATGGCATAAAGGGGGGTCGCAATCGGTTTTGCGCTGAAAAAGAGTTCAGCCCCTACCCTACGCGCCAGCTTCAAATAGGCCTGAGCCAGGCTTCCTTCCGGCGCGCCGAACACCGTCGGGCTGCCATCATCCATGTGTTGGCGGATATCGATGTGCAGCGGTAATTGACCAAGCAGTGCCACTTGATACTGCTCTGCCATCTTCTGGCCGCCACCGGTACCAAACAGCGGCTCATGATGACCGCAGGCGCTGCAGACGTGATAACTCATGTTCTCGATGATGCCGAGCACCGGCACATTGACCTTGTTGAACATGGCGATCCCCTTGCGGGCATCGGCCAGCGCCACATCCTGCGGCGTGGTGACGATCACTGCCGCCGACGTCGGCACCTGCTGAGCCATGGTGAGCTGGATGTCGCCAGTACCCGGCGGCATGTCGACCACCAGATAATCCACCTCACCCCAGCGGGTCTCATGGAGGATCTGCGCCAGCGCCTTGCTAGCCATCGGGCCACGCCAGATGGTGGCATCCTGCTCGGAGACCAGATAGCCGATACTGTTGCTCTTTAGGCCGCAGGCCATCACCGGCTCCATCAGCTTGCCGTCATGGCTGACCGGGCGCTCCTTGAGGGTGCCCATCATGGTGGGAATGGAAGGGCCATAGATATCGGCATCGAGAATAGCGACCCGCGCCCCCTCTTTTTGCAGGGCCAGCGCCAGATTGACCGCGGTGGTGGACTTGCCTACCCCCCCCTTGCCGGAAGCGACCACGATGATGTTGCGAATGCCCTGCACGGCATTGAGCCCCTGGGCCCGTGGCATGCTGGCGACGTCAATCTCCAGTGCCCAGTCGATACGGGCGGCACCGGTGGCGCTGCGCAGCCTGGCATCGTAGTTCTCTTTGAGCTGATCGAGCAGCGAGAGACCGGCAAACGGCAATACCAGCCGGATAGCAAGCCCCTGATCCTGATTGATGATCTCGCGAACGAATCCGGCATCCACCAGATCCTTGTGCCAGCCTGCTGGCTTAAATTCGGCGAGGATCTGTTTTACTGAATCAATCACCATTAACTCCTCATTATCTTGTCATTATCTTGAGGTGAACGGTTACCGCACACAAATCAGTGGCTTGCCTGCCATCGTAACAGCAGGTGCTGCCAAGGTTGGCATAGCCACAACCCTAGGCAGGCTACCCCCAATTCGGGTAACATGCACGGCACTCTATCATCCCAACAAGCACATCAAGAACGTAATATGGCAACTGATCCTCGTAAAATGCTGGTAACCTGCGCCCTCCCCTATGCCAATGGCTCCATCCATCTTGGCCACATGCTGGAACATATCCAGGCCGATATCTGGGTTCGTTATCAGCGAATGCGCGGTCATCAGGTGCACTTCATCTGTGCCGATGATGCCCACGGCACCCCGATCATGCTCAAGGCACAGCAGATGGGGATCACCCCGGAAGAGATGATTGCCGCTGTCTCCAAGGAGCACCAGGCCGATTTCGCCGGGTTCAACATCAGCTTTGACAACTATCACTCCACCCACAGCGACGAAAACCGCGAGCTGGCGGAGTTGATCTACGGCCGCCTGAAAAATGGTGGCTTTATCAAGAGCCGCACCATCTCCCAGCTGTTCGATCCGGAAAAATCCATGTTCCTGCCGGACCGTTTCGTCAAGGGAACCTGCCCCAAGTGCAAATCTCCGGATCAGTATGGCGACAACTGCGACAGCTGCGGCGCCACCTACAGCCCGACTGAGCTTATCGATCCGAAATCTGCCGTCTCCGGCGCCACTCCGGTAATGAAGGACTCCGAGCACTTCTTCTTCGACCTGCCCCAGTTTGAAAAATGGCTCTCTGAGTGGGTGCGTGGCTCCGGCGCCATTCAGGAAGAGATGGCTAACAAGATGCAGGAGTGGTTCGAGAGCGGCCTGCAGCAGTGGGACATCACCCGTGACGCCCCCTACTTCGGTTTCGAAATTCCCGGCGCCCCGGGCAAGTACTTCTACGTCTGGCTGGATGCGCCCATCGGTTACATGGCTTCCTTCAAGAACCTGTGCAACAAGCGTGGCGACATCGACTTTGACAGCTACTGGAAAGCGGACTCCGACGCCGAGCTCTACCACTTCATCGGCAAGGATATCGCCTACTTCCACTGCCTGTTCTGGCCGTCCATGCTGGAAGGTGCCAACTTCCGCAAGCCGACCAAGGTCAACGTGCACGGCTATGTGACCGTCAACGGCGCCAAGATGTCCAAATCCAAGGGCACCTTTATCAAGGCATCCACCTACCTGAACCACCTGGATCCGGAGTGCCTGCGTTACTACTACGCCGCCAAGCTCAACAGCCGCATCGATGATCTGGACCTGAACCTCGAAGATTTCGTGCAGCGCGTCAACGCCGACGTGGTCAACAAGCTGGTCAACCTCGCCTCCCGCAACGCCGGCTTTATTGCCAAGCGCTTTGGCGGCAAGCTGGCTGCCACCTGCGCCGAACCCGAACTCTACGCCGAATTCGCCAACGCCCATACCGCTATTGCGGAAGCCTATGAGAGCCGCGAGTTCAGCCGCGCCATCCGCGAAATCATGGCGCTGGCCGACAAGGCCAACCGCTACGTGGACGACAAGGCGCCCTGGGTTATCGCCAAGCAGGAAGGGGCTGACGCCGAGCTGCAGGCGGTCTGCTCTGTTGGCATCAACCTGTTCCGCGTGCTAATGGCCTACCTCAAGCCCGTCATGCCGCTGCTGGCCGAGCGTGCCGAAGCCTTCCTGGCAGAAACCCTCAGCTGGGATGGCATCGAGATGCCGCTGGTCGATCACACCGTTGCCCCGTTCAAGGCCCTCTTCTCCCGCATCGAGCCGGCGAAGATTGAAGCCATGATCGAGGCCTCCAAGGAAGACTTGGCCAAGGAGCAGGCACCGAAAGTGACCGGCCCCCTGGCTGATGACCCCATCAGCGAAACCATCACCTATGACGATTTTGCCAAGATTGACCTGCGCGTCGCGCTGATCAAGAAGGCCGAAGCGGTACCGGAAGCCGAGAAGCTGCTCAAGCTGCAACTGGATATCGGCGGCGAAACCCGTCAGGTGTTTGCCGGTATCAAGTCCGCTTACAACCCGGAAGATCTGGAAGGCAAGCTGACCGTGATGGTGGCCAACCTGGCGCCGCGCAAGATGCGTTTCGGCATGTCCGAAGGCATGGTGCTGGCCGCAGGCCCGGGCGGCAAGGATCTCTGGATCCTGGAGCCGCAGGAAGGCGCCCAGCCGGGCATGCGCGTCAAGTAAGCGTATCGCTGACTGCGACCACAGCCAGATAGAAAAGAGAGGCCAAACGGCCTCTCTTTTTTTATCTCAACTGTTTGTCCTGGATAGTTTTTGTGGATGCTGGTCGCGAATGGCTGCGGCAGATTGCGGCCTCGAGGCTATCCCCGGTTGACTTGGTGGACGATACATTTTGTTCTGAATACCTGACCAACCGACTTGGCATGTCATCCACGTTGTGGCCTGCCTGCATCGCCAGTTTAAGCGCCACCAGCTCCGCCTGCTGGCAGTCCAGTTGACACAAACGGGCGGTGATCTTCCCCTTCAACTGCTGCCGCAGTTTCGTCTGCTTGCGAGTGTTCCCCTGCTCTGCTCGCAACCTCCGCCGCCATTGACGCCAATCCTGCAACTGGCCGAGTCGCTCCTGCCAGTGAGTCAGGGTGCTCAACCAACCGGGATCCCCACTCCCCAGATCCAGCAACAGTTCCACGCCATAACGGGCCTGCTTGATCTCGAGGCGCAGCCGATGCCAGCGGCGCAACTGTTGCTGATGAGTGCAGGCCGATTTCCCAACGCAGGGAATAGGTTCATCGAGACCGCTCTGCGCCTCATCAAGGCGCAGGGCCAGATGCTGCTGATAGAGGAACGCCAATGCCCGTGCATCCGGCACCTGCGCCACCGCTGCAAGCCAGCGGGCCAGTCGCCGCGACAACAGGGGCACGCGACAGGCCGATTTGTGGGTATTACCCGTGCTGGCAGGCGGCTTGCCAAAACGCTCGGCGTAGACCTGAGCATCCCGCAGCGCCGAAAGCCGCCCGACCGAGCGCAGCAGACGCCGCTCCAGCTCGGGATGATAGATGAGTGGTCGCCACAGGGCGAGGAGTGCCAGCAAGCGGCGCGCCGCGATACGGTAGCCATGCACGGCCGGTTCGCTGGCCTCTTCGCGCACCGCCCGCGCCGCCTCCTGATAATGGGCGACCCAGCTTGTTGCCTGAGTCAGCAACAGACCTTCCTTGTCAGCGTCCATCTCGTCTCCGCCCCTTCAGTTGGTGTGAAAGCCCTGACCGGTGGGCGGCAGCGCCTCTTCATACTCCATCCGGGTCACCCGAGCGGTGCGCGGGCCATGCTCCAGCCAACCCAGCATCATCTGCACCCCCTGCGCGGGGCCGCTAATGAGGATCTCCACCGAGCCATCCTCCAGGTTGTAGGCATGGCCCCGCAAACCCAGTTGCAGCGCCCGCTCACGGGTGAAATAGCGAAATCCCACCCCCTGCACCTGCCCCCACACCCGAATGACAAACGATTGCTCTCCCATTTCTCACACCTTCCGCTTAAGAAAAAATTTCCCGAGACGATAATGTGCCCGACACTCTATCTCTGCAGGATGCAGCTCCATTATGAAAGAAGTTAAATTCCGGTGGGTTGACCGCTATCTCATTCACCTCACCATCAGTGAAAAATTCCATATCGCGTTCTGGTTACCTCTCTTCATCATCGCCTTTCTCAGCTGGTATATGCTGGCGGCCAGCCATCAGCAGGAGATCTCCCTGCGGGTAGCGCAGTTGCAACAACAGGTCGAAACCACGGCGCAGCTGGTCAGCCAGCAGCCCACTCTGGTGTTGCCTGCTGATCTGCGTCTGACCCGGCAAGGCAGCAGCGGGTTGCAGCAGCAAGGAGATCACTACCTCTTTACCGCGCCAGCGGGTCAGGCGGGCTACGTCACCGGTGATCTCGATACCGGCAACCTCTCCATGTGGGAGGGTCAGGGCTCGACCCTGCTCCTCATCGGCGCGCTGGCCGCCCTGATGGCGCTGGTGATCCACTACATGATGACCTTTGTCTCCGGTGCGCTCTACTCCACCAACAAGGCGCTGCAAACCGTGGCGGACGGGGATCTCACCTTCCGACTCAACTTCTTCCCGGTGCGGGACGAGTTCTCCACACTGGCGGGTAGCATCGACCGCTTTACCGACCGCCAGCATCAGATCGTCAAGCTGGTCGAAGAGTCCGCCGAGGCGCTGACCATGGCCGCCGACGAGTTTCGCGACCACGCCAGTGAAGGCGAAAACATGGCGCGTTCCCAGCGCCAGCACATGGATTCACTGGCCACAGCCATGGAGCAGATGTCGGCAGCGATCCGCGAAGTGGCGCGCAATGCCAACGACACCCTGCAACAAACCCGCCAGTCGAGCGAAGAGGCGGCCAATGGCGCCAACCGGGTAGCCCGCACCATAGAAGCGATCCGCACCCTGGCCGACGAGATTGGCAACGCCTCCGGCGCGGTCGAGCGCTTGACCCACAACGCCAACCGGATCAACGAGGTGGTCAACGTCATCAACGCCATCTCCCAGCAGACCAACCTGCTGGCCCTCAACGCCGCCATCGAAGCGGCCCGTGCCGGTGAGCAGGGACGCGGCTTTGCGGTGGTGGCAGATGAAGTGCGTACCCTCGCCAGCCGTACCCAGCAGGCGACGGTGGAGATCCAGCAGATGATAGAAGAGCTGCAGACCGGTACCGGGGCGCTGAACGAGATCATGGAAAAGACTGTAGGGCGCGCCGCCAGCAGCCAGCAGCTCATCAGCGAGGTGGGGCTCGATATCGAGAAGCTGAGCAACCACAGCGATGCGGTGCTGGAGATGAGCACCCAGATCGCCACCTCGAGCGAAGAGCAGAGCTCGGTCGCTGCCGAGATCACCCACAATCTGGATCAGGTGCGCCATGAGGCGGCGCAGGTGGAGGAGTCTGCCAGCGCCTCGGTAGCCGGTACGCAGGGGCTTAAAGCCACCGCCAGCGAACTGGCCCAGGCACTCAAGGGGATCACTCTCTGACGCTGCCGAATAGCATCCGGCAACAAGAAGCAATAAGAAAAGAGGCCACCCATTGGGTGGCCTCTTTGTCTTTATGGATAGTGACCATGAATGATAGCGACCAATTGCTATGCCGGCTGGCAGTCCCGCTCAGGATTGCAGCAAACTCAGGGCCGCATTGGGGCGACTGTTTGCCTGACTCAAAATCGAAGCACTCGCCTGCTGCAAGATTTGGGTGCTGACCAAGCGAGCCGATTCCACAGCCATGTCGGCATCCCGGATCCTTGAGCGGGCAGCGCTGAGGTTCTCATTGGCATTGGCCAGATTGCGTACCCGTGAATCCAGCGCATTGGCTTGGGCACCGAGCCGAGCGCGCTGAACACCCAGCTGTTTCATACCCACATCCAGGGTTTTGATAGCCCTGCTGGCGTTGTCTTCACTAAGAACATCAATATTATCAACGGTATATTTCTTCTTGTCCTCTTGATAAAAGCCAAGCGCATGCAAGCTGGATCCCTGCATATCAATATTGGAATACTTGTCGCCTGATGAGCGCAGCTCCATCTGACCGATATACGTCGTCGATGTAACATCGGGTAACAGAGAGCTCAGAGAGGAACTACTGATCACCGGAGGCGCCGGTGGTGCTGGCTGCGGAGGGGGGGTTGTGCCATTGGCCAGCGCAAGGCTGTTGCCCTGAGCGCTATGCATGGTCAACGCATTGCTGGCGGGATTGCTGTTGTTGGAGGCACTCACATAAAAACCTAGACCTGCCGATTGCGCAGTACTGTTGATGCGTTGCACCACGGTTGCCATGATGGCACTATTTTTTGCTGTCGGATTGACCGGATCCCATCCGGTCATATCAATGCCAGTGGTCAAATCCACAGAGTGACCCGCCACATCGATATAGGAGGGTAATGCGGATAAATCGACCGCAGAGGCGACAGAAAATGGCAGTTGTTGCGCTTGTACCGGCCCCTGATTATTGGGAAAGGTGGTGCCATTAATATCTGCCACGAACGCTTCCAGGGTTGAATAGTCCTTGTCAAAAGTGACGCCATTAAGGGTGATAGGCTGAGATGAAAGCTTGAGATCAGCAATGTCATACGCCCCTGGCTTGCTTCCTGCCGGACTGCGCGCTCGCCACTCCATCTCCCCCAGATTTTTGGTCTGGGCATTGAGATCGGTAATGACGGTATTCTGTCCTGCATAGGCACCGACCAAGAAGATACCTTCGTAACTCCCCGCCAGCAGATCCTGTCCGGCAAACCGGGTACCTGTGGCAATCCGGTCCATCTCCAACTGCAGTTGCTTGAACTCAGCATTCAGGGCTACGCGATCCTCTGCCGTATTGGCACCGCTTCCCGACTGCAGTGCCAGGGTGCGCATCCGCTGCATCAGGTTCACCGACTCATCAAGCGCCCCATCGGCGACGTTGATCACCGAGATCCCATCATTGGCGTTGCGAATAGCGGTGTTGGTCCCGTTCACTTCACTGGTGAGGCGATTACTGATCTGCAAGCCTGCTGCATCATCAGCGGCACTGTTGATGCGCAAGCCGGATGAGAGTCGTCGATATACCGAATCCAGCATGTTGGATGATTGACCAAGATGGCGAGAAGTATTGAGGGCTGAAATATTGGTAGCGATGGAGAGGGACATGGACAGCTCGATACAGGAAAGATTCAAAATGGTCTCCCCCACTATCGACATCATCAAATGACTCTTTAGCGAAAATCACTATAAAGTAAGGTTAAAACGCTTTATTGGCTACATTGTGCACACATAGTGACCAGCACTGAACAAAAAACAAGCACAACCGACTGTGACATATAAGATAAACAGCGTGAAACGCCAACATTGAGATTCTGCAAATCTTGCATATGCAACACTCGGGCGTTGTCCAGACGTACAATTCGTCACTCTGCCATATACCAGCAAAGGCTGGCTTAGCCGCACTATTGCACATAGAATGTGGCCCCTTTTCTTTCTACCATCGGCAAACATCAATGAGCGCTTCCATCTATCTCGTCAAAGGCCGCGAAAAATCCCTGCTGCGTCGCCACCCCTGGATCTTCTCCAAGGGGATTGAGCGGGTTCAGGGCAACCCCATTGACGGCGATACCGTCGAGATCTATGCCAACGATGGCAAGTGGCTCGCCCGTGGCGCCTGGTCAGGCAGCTCCCAGATCCGTGCCCGGGTCTGGACCTTCGACAAGGATGAGACCGTCGATCTCGACTTCTTTATCCGTCGCCTCAAATATGCGCAAGAGTCTCGCGATCCGCTGATCAAGCGTCAGGGTCTCACCGGCTATCGCCTCTGCGCCGCCGAATCCGACGGCCTGCCGGGTCTGACCATCGACCGTTATGCCGATTTTCTGGTGTGCCAGATCCTCTCTGCCGGTGCCGAGTTCCAGCGTGAGCTGATAACGCAAGCACTGCGTACCCTCTACCCAGAGTGCAGCATCTATGAGCGCTCCGACGTGGCAGTGCGCAAGAAGGAAGGGCTGAAAGAGCGCACCGGCGTTATCTATGGCGAGACCCCGAACGAGCCGGTGGTCATCGAAGAGAACGGTGGCGTCAAGATCCTGGTGGATATTCGCAATGGCCACAAAACCGGTTTCTATCTGGATCAGCGGGACAACCGTCAGGCTGCAGCCAAGTACACCGAAGGCAAGCGGGTACTCAACTGCTTCTGCTACACCGGTGGGTTTGGCGTCTATGCCCTCAAGGGCGGCGCCAAGGAAGTGGTCAACGTCGATCTCTCCCAGAATGCGCTGGATATCGCCCGCCAGAATGCCGAGCTGAACGGGCTGGATACCAGCAACACCCAATTTGTCCGTCACGACGTGTTCAAGCTGCTGCGTGAATATCGCGAGAAGGGCGAGAAGTTCGATGTCATCGTGCTGGACCCGCCCAAGTTTGCCGAAAGCAAGGCCCAGCTGCTGGGTGCCTGCCGTGGCTACAAGGACATCAACATGCTGGCGTTCCAGCTGCTGGCGCCGGGTGGCGTGCTGCTGACCTACTCCTGCTCCGGCCTGATGGAGCAGAGCCTGTTCCAGAAGATCGTCGCCGATGCGGCACTCGATGCCGGTCGCGATGCCCAGATCCTGGAGCTGCTCTCCCAGGCCTCCGATCACCATATCGGTACCGCCTATCCGGAAGGCTTCTACCTCAAGGGTCTGGTGGTGCGCGCCCGCTGATCGGCAACCACCCTCTCCTTGTGATCAATCAGGCCCCTCGCGGGCCTGATTGCTTTGCATCGTATGGTGCCTGAACCTGACGCTCGCCCCGATTCCCCCTCTCTGCTTTATTGGTGTTTCCTCTCCTCCTCTTTCCCTACCTGCTCTCCACGGCTTCTCTGTTTAAATTTCCTTGCACAAAAACTGCACATCCATGATTCAAATCACATCCGTATGACTCTCTTTTCCGTAGTGTGATCCCGCCTGCGGCAGCCAAGCCGGGGCAACCGTCCCATCAGGATTGATGGACGGTACAACAACAAAAATCGATGTCAGGCCAAGCTGAACATCACAAGGGATCCCGATATGAATCAATCATTGCCGCTGTTAACGCCGCTGCGGGGCATCGCTGCCCTGATGGTGGTGCTGTTCCATGCCCGATTATTACTCTTTCCCCAGTGGATGGAGCCGATCGCAGGCCACACCCAACTCATCGAGAACGGCTACCTCTGGGTCGATCTGTTCTTTATTTTGAGCGGCGTGGTGCTGGCCCATGTCTATGGGGAGGCCTTCACCCGCACACCCCGCACCATGAGCTATGGCCGTTTTCTCTGGCTGCGGCTGACCCGCGTCTACCCCCTCTACCTGGTAACCCTGCTGTTGCTGGTCGGCTGGGAGCTTTACAAGGCGCGGCACGGGGTGGGCTTCTATGCTGGCCCCCTGTTCAAGATGTGGGAGTGGGAAGGGATGCCGCCTTTCGGCTCCCCCTTCACCCCGGCCGAGGCGTTGCCGAGCGCCTTCCTGCTGCTGCAGGTGGTGACCGATCACGGGTTGACCTGGAACTTCGCCGTCTGGTCGCTGAGCGTAGAGTGGATTAGCTACCTAGTGTTCCCGCTGCTTATTCCGCTGGCAGTGACCCGCAGTCGCTGGAGCCATCTCGCCCCCCTGCTAGCACTGACGGTGCTGGCCTTTATCGTACACAGTCGCGGCACGCTGGATGTCACCAGCGGGGCACTGGCGGTGGGACGCGGGGTGAGTGAATTTGTGCTCGGCCTCTGGCTGCTGCCGAGGGTCAAGGCCGCAAAAGGCTTGCCCATGATGCAACATGATCTGCCGCTGCTGGTCGCCTTTGTGCTGCCCTTCGCGCTGATGCAGTTCACCATGACGCCGCAATTGACTCTGTTGCTGATCAGCTCCTACATGCTGCTGATCTGGATTTGTGCCGCCCAGGGGGAGCGCCAGAGTCTGCTGCTGCGCCTTTTGGATAACCGCTTCACCAACTGGCTGGGGGATCTCTCCTACTCCATCTATCTGCTCCATGCGCTGGTGCTGCTCACCGGGTGCGAGCTCATCCACTATCTGGCACCGGGGCTCACCGAGTGGTGGTATGGCCAGACCAACCCGCTGCTGGGGGTAGTGGCCACCTTGCTGATGCTGGCGGTGCTGATCGGGCTCTCTTCTTTAAGTTACAACCTGCTGGAGCGGCCACTGCAAAGGCGCCTGCGCCGATGGGGCAAGTCACGGCAACCGGCGCTGGAACAAGCCGGATAAGCTAGTCTCGCCCTGTCTGGATGAGTTGACGGTCTTATGCCAACTCATCCAGTACCAGTTCATCCAGACTGCTCATCACCCAGGCGCTCGGGTGCTGGCTAAATCCGAGCTTGGGGTAGTACGCCACCGCCTGCGGTACGGCCAGCAGGATCAGCTTGCAGCCCGGCTGCAATTGCAAAAACGTCTCGCGAATAAGGGCTTTGCCAATCCCCTGCCCCTGCACCGACTCGGCCACCGCCAAATCCGAGAGGTAGCAGCAAAAATGAAAATCTGTCACCGAGCGGGCCACTCCGACCAGGGTCTCACCCTGCCAGGCGGTGATCAGCAAATTGGCGTGATCCAGCATGCCCTGCAGGGTGGCCGGATGGTCCAGCGGCCGTCTCGCCCCCAGCGAGGTCTGCGCCAACAACGCCGCAAACTGCGCCGTGGTAATGGGGTGGTTAACCAAAAATGTGGTGGTCACTAAGCTCTCCTCCGCGGGGTTGTGGTTGCACGCGCTGTTGCACTTTGACGTTCTCTTTGTTGCATCTGTACTGCAATCAATCAGCCAGCGCCGGATACAGACCGATGACAGGGAAGTGCGGGCAATTCCCTGCTGTTTATGTGAATTCCTGTTCGAACCCCAAGGGGCAAATGTGGCATAATGCCCCGTCCTGTGGCCCTTGGCGGGGCTGCGCTGGCGCACCTTGTCGCCCTTTTCTTCCCCGTCCGGCCTGGCGGTCTTTCATAACTGCCAGTCATCGCTGCCCCTGTTGGCACCGAGGCCACCCATATTTGCGGCTTCTTGTCTTCCTTTCTACAAGGCCGCCCATTGATCAAGACGGCTCCACAGAGCCTCTGCTCTGTTTGCAAATAAAAGGGGTAAGTATGTCTTCCATTCGTCTGACCCAATACAGCCACGGCGCTGGCTGCGGCTGCAAAATCTCTCCCAAGGTACTCGACACCATCCTCAAGAGCCAGATCCCGGGCTTCAACGACCCGACCCTGATCGTTGGCAACAGCAGCAAGGATGACGCGGCCGTGGTCGATATCGGCAACGGTCAGGGCATTGTCTCCACCACCGACTTCTTCATGCCCATCGTCGATGACCCCTTCACCTTTGGCCGCATCGCCGCCACTAACGCCATCAGCGATATCTATGCCATGGGTGGCAAGCCCATCGTCGCCATCGCCATCCTCGGCTGGCCCATCAATACCCTGCCCGCCGAAGTGGCCCAGCAGGTGATCGACGGCGGCCGTCAGGTGTGCCATGAAGCGGGCATTTCGCTGGCCGGTGGCCACAGTATCGATGCCCCCGAGCCCATCTTCGGCCTCGCGGTCACCGGTATCGTGCCCCTTGACGCCATCAAGCAGAACGACACCGCCAAGGAGGGTGACACCCTCTATCTGACCAAGCCCCTTGGTATCGGTATCCTCACCACCGCCCAGAAGAAGGGCAAGCTGAAGCCCGAACACGAGCAGCTGGCCCCCAACGCCATGTGCACCCTCAACAAGATTGGCCAGCGCTTTGCCGAGCTGCCGGGTGTGCACGCCATGACCGACGTCACCGGCTTTGGTCTGGCTGGCCATCTGCTGGAGATGTGCGAAGGATCCAATGTCAGCGCCCGCCTCGACTTCAAGGCGCTGCCGCTGCTGGATGAGGTGGATTACTACCTCGCCGAGGGCTGCGTCCCGGGTGGTACCCTGCGCAACCACGACTCCTACGGCCACAAGCTGGATGCCATGGACGATCGCACCCGCAACATCATGTGCGATCCGCAAACCAGCGGCGGCCTGCTGGTCGCCGTGGGTAAAGAGAGCGAAGCCGAGCTGCTCGCCATCGCGCGCGAAGCTGGGCTTGAACTTTCGCCCATCGGTCAGATCAAGCCCCTTGAGGGCTCCCGCTTTATCGAGATTGTCCAATGAGTGAATTGCCACTGGCCACGGACTACGCCCAGATTTTTTTAGGCGATGTGCCGTTGATTGATGTGCGCGCCCCCATCGAGTTCAAGGAGGGGGCCTTCCCCTGCTCGACCAGCCTGCCCTTGATGACAGACGATGAGCGCGCCCAGGTGGGGACCTGCTTCAAGAAGCAGGGTCAGGCCGCCGCCATTGAGCTTGGACACAAGCTGGTGGGGGGAGCAGTACGTGCCGAACGACTCGAAGGCTGGCTGGCGCAGTTGCGCAAGCAGCCCGATGCCCTGCTCTACTGCTTTCGCGGCGGCCTGCGCTCGCAAACTGTACAACAGTGGCTGGCTGAAGCGGGGGTGACTCGCCCCCGCGTCGCCGGTGGCTACAAGGAGCTGCGCCGTTTCCTGATCGACACCCAGGACAAGGCCTCTGCCGAGTGCCGCTGGACTGTGCTGACCGGCATGACCGGCTCCGGCAAGACCCATATGCTGGACCACGTGGCCCAAGCGCTCGATCTGGAAGGACACGCCCATCACAGGGGCTCGTCGTTTGGTCAGCTGCCCGGCGGCCAGCCCAGCAACATCAACTTTGAAAACAACATGGCCATCGAACTGCTCAAGCGCCGCCATCAGGGCGAGCATGCCTTCGTGGTCGAGGACGAGAGCCGCCTGATTGGCCGCTGCTGCCTGCCCCTCTCCCTCCATGAGGCCATGAGTCAGGCACCGCTGGTGGTGGTAGATGTACCGCAGATCGATCGGGCCGAGCAGATCCGCGAAGATTACGTGCACGATCTCTGGCTGCGCTATCAAGCCATGTATGGCCAGGAAGAGGGATGGCCGCTGTTTGCCGCCTACCTCACCGATGCGTTGGCCCGCCTCAAGCGCCGCCTCGGCGATCTGGCCCACCGCGAGCTGGATACCCTGATGCAGACCGCCCTCACCGAGCAGGAAAAGAGCGGCGATACCGGGCTGCATCTGGCCTGGATCACCTTGCTGCTGACCCGCTACTACGATCCCATGTATCTCTACCAGCTTGGCAACAAGCAGGAGCGCATCGTGTTTCGCGGTGACAAGCAGGCCTGCCTCGACTATTTCGCCGAGCAGCATGCCAGCGCACTGCGCGGCTGACCCATCCCAAGAGAGGAACTCTATGTTGAAATTCGAGGTGATCCCGGTCACCCAGTTCGCCCAGAACTGCTCCCTCATCTGGTGTGACGAGACCCATCAGGCGGCCCTGATCGATCCGGGCGGCGAAGCGGCCAAACTGCTGGCCGCCATCGCCAAGCGCGGCCTGACCCTGACTCATATCCTGCTGACCCACGGTCATCTGGATCATGTGGGTGCCGCCGCCGAGCTGCGGGAAAAAACTGGCGTCGCCATTACCGGCCCCCACAAGGAGGACGCCTTCTGGCTCGACATGCTGCCCCAGCAGAGCCAGATGTTCGGCTTCGCCCATACCCCCGCCTTCACGCCGGATCGCTGGCTTGAGCAGGGTGACAAGGTGCTGCTTGGCCAGTGCGAGCTGGATGTCTACTTCTGCCCCGGCCACACCCCGGGCCATATCGTGCTGCTCTCCCAAGCCGAAAAACTCGCCTGGGTTGGCGACGTGCTGTTTGCCGGCAGCATCGGCCGCACCGACTTCCCCCGTGGTGATCACGCTACCCTGATCAAGTCGATCACCGAGACCCTGCTGCCGCTGGGCGACGAGATCGTCTTTATCCCGGGCCACGGCCCCAGCTCCACCTTCGGTCGCGAGAAGGTGAGCAACCCTTATCTGACCCAGCCTATCTGGTGATCAAAAAAGGCAGCGGTGTTAGCCGCTGCCTTTTCTTCTCTGCTCTCTTTTTCATTCTCGATTCCTGCCATCCGACCAGCCACGTCCCACCTGCGTTCCACATTTCAGCATGCCCATTTGTCTCTTTCGCCCAATAAAAATCCCCACCCGAGGGTGAGGATTGATTTATAGGTGCAACCGTCTGGTGGCTTATTGTGCCAGCAGGTGACCGACCAGCTCATGACGCCACCCTTGCAGCAGCATCGGCTTGTCGCTGCGGGCCCGCTCTTCGTCGTTCATCCGCCAGCTCCAGGTGAAGTACTGGTGAATGATCTTCTTGCTGGCAATCAGCTCGGGCGGAATATTGCTCGCCTTGGCCTTCTCTTCCACCATGGCCTTGATGCGCTTGAGCTCGGCCTTGTACTGAGGGAAATCCACCAACCGACGAATGGGCTCGGGCCAGCTGTCAGGATCGCTCTGCTGCGCTTTGGCGACAATATCGAGCATCCGCTTGCCGTGGATCTTGATCTCGATAGGCGAGAGGCCGAGCTCGTTGAGATCCCGCAGGGAGGCAGGACGACGCTCCGCCACCTTGAACAGGTGCAGCTCTTTGACAACGAAGTTGAGGGCCAGATCGCGGCGCACCGCCTCTTGCTGGCGCCAGGCGGCCAGCTCGCGCAGAATGGCGAGCTCGCGGCGCCCCAGTTGCCAGGCGTTGACGATGTCAAGATATGCCTGACGGGGATCGCTACCCTGGGTCTTGCGGGCGGAGTGGTTCTGGCACTCCTGCTCGAACCAGGCAAACTTGCCGCTTTCCCGCAGTTTGGCCATCACCTTCTCGTAGAGCGGCATCAGGTAGAAGACATCCGCCGCCGCGTATTCGAGCTGACGTGGCGTAAGCGGGCGTGCCAGCCAGTCGGTGCGCGCTTGATCTTTTTCCAGCTCGACCCCGAGGAATTCATTCACCAGCGCACCAAAGCCGACCGAGACGCCGTAACCGAGAAAGGCGGTAGCAAGCTGGGTGTCGTGCATCTGGTTGGGCAGGTGGCCCGCCTGATGCTGGATAAGCTCCAGATCTTCGCCAGAGGCGTGCAGGATGGCGATCTGCCCTTCCCGGCCCAGTCGCTGCCAGAGGGCGGAGAGATCCAGGGTGAGCGGATCCAGCAACGCCAGATGCTCGCCGTCATAGATCTGGAACAGGCCAAGCTGGGGGTAGTAGGTACGGGTGCGAACGAATTCAGTATCGATAGCCAGGGGAACGTCGGCCAGAGAAGCGAGATACTGCTCAAGTTCGTCTTGCTGAGTGATAAGTTGATAGTGCATCTGTGCCTGCGCGGTTGATCAGGGCCAAAAAGAAAAAACCGTGGGATGACCCACGGTTTTGCATAACGACGGTGCTGGTTTGCAGAGGCTTCTGCAGCCGCAGTCCGGTTATTGCTTGGCAATCTCCTCGTCGCGCAGTACGCGGCGCAGGATCTTGCCCACATTGGTCTTGGGAAGTTCGTCACGAAATTCTACCAGTTTCGGCACCTTATAGGCAGTCAGATGTTTGCGGCAGTGGGCAATAATCTCGTCCTCCTGCAATTTTGCATCTTTCTTGACCACAAAGATCTTCACCAGCTCACCGGAAACCTTGTGTGGCACACCCACGGCGGCCACTTCCAACACTTTCGGGTGCAGGGCAACGACATCTTCGATCTCGTTCGGATAGACGTTGAAACCGGAGACCAGGATCATGTCCTTCTTGCGGTCAACGATCTTGAAGAAGCCCTGCTCGTCGCACACGGCGATATCACCGGTACAGAGCCAGCCATCCTGCATCACTTCGGCGGTCGCCTCGGGACGCTGCCAGTAGCCCACCATCACCTGCGGGCCGCGCACCTGCATCTCGCCCGGGGTGCCGAGGGTGTGGATCACCTGACCGTTGTCATCCACCAGACGGATCTCGGTAGAGCAGACCGGCAAACCGATGGAGCCGTTGTAATCGGTCAGATCGTAGGGGCAGACGCTCACCAGTGGCGAACACTCGGTCAGGCCATAGCCTTCCAGCAGCGGGGTGTCGGTCAGTGTCTTCCACTTCTCCGCAACCGCACGCTGCACTGCCATGCCGCCGCCGATGGTGAGCTTGAGCTTGTCAAAGGCGATCCCCTGAAACTCTTCGTTGTTGACCAGCGCATTGAACAGGGTGTTCACGCCGGTAATGCAGGTGAAGGGATACTTCTTGATCTCTTTGACAAACCCCGGGATGTCGCGCGGGTTGCTGATCAGCAGGTTGTAACCGCCGATACGCATAAAGAGCAGGCAGTTCACGGTCAGGGCGAAGACGTGATAGAGCGGCAGCGCGGTGACCACGAACTCCTTGCCACGCTCCAGCATGGGGCCATAGACGCCGAGGCATTGCTCGACGTTGGCAATCATGTTGCGATGAGTCAGCATGGCCCCTTTGGAGAGGCCGGTGGTGCCACCGGTGTACTGCAGGAAGGCGAGATCGTCGTTGGTGATCTCCGGCTTGATGTACTGCAGGAAACGCCCCTTGGAGAGGGCCTGACGCATGGTGGTGGCGTGGGGCAGATTGTATTTCGGCACCAGCTTCTTGACGTACTTGACCACGAAGTTGACCAAGGTGCCCTTGGCCAGCCCCAGATTGTCCCCCATCCTGGTCAGGATAACGTGCTTGATCGGGGTGTCGTAGACCACCTTTTCCAGGGTATGGGCGAAGTTGGAGACGATGACGATGGCTTTGGCACCGGAGTCTTTGAGCTGATGCTCCAGCTCGCGCGGGGTATAGAGCGGGTTGACGTTGACCACGATCATGCCGGCACGCAGGATGCCGAACACGGCGATGGGGTATTGCAGCAGGTTAGGCATCATCACCGCAACCCGATCCCCTTTCTCCAGCTTCAGCTCGTTTTGCAGGTAGGCAGCAAAGGCGCGGGACTGCTCTTCCAGCCGGCGGTAGGTGATGGTTTGGTCCATATTGACGAAGGCGGGCTGATCGGCAAACTGGGTCACCGAGGATTCGAACATCTCGACCAGGGAGCTGTATTGGTCTGGATTGATCTCGGCGGGGACCCCTTCCGGATAACGTTTCAGCCAGACTTTTTCCACAAACTTCTCCTGCATAACTAGCACCTGTGCGCTCACTGTGTTGCCTCCGTCCCGGTTCACATCCATTTTAATCGGTTGTTTTAAGCTGATGCTCTAATGCCGCACATATTTACACAGCGCAACATAAATTAACAGCAAATTAACAACAGAAAAATGTGAGGGAGAAAACAAACCTGGAATTATTGAAAGCTGGCGATTCTACCGAACTTGACAAAACTTTACGATACAAACGGCCGTATCAACCGAATTTTCCATATGAAAATGGTGGTTTCCACCCAATATGACCCGCTCGATCTGCTGGAAGGCATCCTGACGGGCCTGCCATTGGGCTTCAAGCGCAGCAAAGCCCTGCTCCCCCTGAATCAACAGCACTGGACAGCGGATAGCCGCCATCAGTGCCCGGGCCTGCCCTTCGCTCATTCTCAGGGGCGACAGATCACGCAAACGGGGGTCACTGCGCCAGTGCCAGCGCCCAGCCCTCATCTCAAGCTGCCGCTCACAGATAAGACGCGCCGACTGCGGCGTGATATCCGCCACTTTGCAACGAGCAGCCACGGCTTCATCAATGGAGGCAAAGCCGTTAGCACTGCGCTCCCGGGTGCGGCTGCGGTTTAAAATCGCACGTCGCAGCTGGGCAGGTACCTCCTCATCGGGCTGGCTCAGCGGCCCCAGCCCCTCCAGCATGATCAACCGCTCCACCTGTTCGGGAAATACTCCGGCATAGGCCGAGGCGATCAGCGCCCCGAGGGAGTGACCGAGCAGAGTGAAGCGCGACCAGCCCGCCGCCTGCACGATCTGGTAGAGATCGTCGAGCCAGTCGACAAAGACATAAGGGGTGGTTTTGTGAGCGGAGTGACCGTGCCCCGGCAGATCGACACAGATGAGGTGAAAATCACCCAGATGCGGCGCCAGCGGCAAGAAGCTGGCACTGTTGTCGAGCCAGCCGTGCAGGGCGATCAGCAAGGGTTTACCCTGCTGCGGCTCAGCGGACTGGTTCTCCACCAGAGATACCCGCCGCCCATCCGCCAGGGTCAGCAGACGTTCGTGCAGATTGCTACTCAGAGTGCTGCTCATAGTGCCAATCAGGGGATCAACAAGAGTGCTCATCGCGGCCTGCCTTAGCGACGCAGCGGCCGTCTCGGCCAGAAGGGATCATAGAAGGGATCATAGAAGGGGTCGTAGAAGTAGGGATCCATATAGCGAACCTCTACCTCCTTGACTGGCGGCCACAACTTGCTGCCCGTCACATTGAGCACCGAGAAGCGGTACTTGTGCTCGCCAATCTGGCTATCAACCGGTTGGCCTATGGTGCCAAGCACCGTCAGGCTGCGCCCCTTGGCGTAGAGGGTCGGATCGATAAAACCCTCCATGATGGCCAGAAAACGTCCCGGGCTCTGCTCGGTCTGCTCCGGCACACCGTTGGATTTGAGCGGCAGATAGACCACTTCAATAACACTCTGATCCGCCTTGTTATGCACCGCCGAGATAACACCGCTCCAGCGGGCGGGTTTACCTTCCATCCCGCCAAGGGCAGGTTGATAGGCCACCAGCTGGTTTTCTGGCTCATAGACCAGCTCCTTGGGGACCGAGCTACAGGCCCCGAGCAGCAGGGCCAGCGCCCCGACCACCATCCCGCGTTTCATCATGTCGCTTCTGCTATTACGCATCATGTCACTCTCCTGTTGCCGGCGTGGTCCGTCGGGCCACCCGCTTATATTGCAGCTGATGAGCGGCAAGAGCGACATGCTGTCAGTGCTCCTGCCCTTATTCGCGACCCGGCAGTTTTTTCCAGGTCACCTTGTCACGCAAATAAACCGGCGTCGCCTGCTCCACAGGCACAGCATCCCCCGCCAGCCAGGCGGCGCGGGCCAGCGGCAACATGTCTTCTGCCGCCGGGAAGCGCACCTGGCTCACCGCCAGCTCATCGGCCAGACCACTCAGGGTCTCGCCATAGGTTTCAAAACCGGTGCCGACGCAGGTCACACGACCTGCCAGCTTGCCACGGGCGTCAACCAGCGCCGCGGGATCGCTCACCACCTCGTCACCCACCAGCTGCATGCGGCCATCAATTAGCTCATAGCGGCCAAAATAGACCTCGTTCATCCGCGCATCAATGGCGGTCAGCACCTGCTGGGCGCCATCCAGTCGATAGGCGCCTTGCGCCATGGCGGCCAGGGTCGAGATGCCAATCAGCGGCACACCCGCACCAAACGCCAGACCTTGCGCCACACTGATGCCGATCCGCACGCCGGTAAAGGAGCCCGGGCCGCGACCGAACGCGATGGCATCGAGGTCACTCAAACTTATCCCGGCATCCTCTAACACAGCCTGAACCATGGGCAGAATTTTTCGGGTGTGATCCCGTGGCGCCTCCTCCCAGCGGGAGAACAGCTTGTCACCCACCAGCAAGGCGGCGGAGCAGGCTTCGGTGGCGGTATCAACGGTCAGGATCTTCAACTCGTTCATGCTTTCCAATCTCTATAAAATCAGTCAATTACATAACCGGCAAGCGAGATATGCTCACCCGTTGTTCAAATCTGTTAGCTGACGGCACACTTGTTCACCGCGTTCAGTGCGATCGAAAAAACTCCCCAGCGTTCCCAACTCCCGGGTACGGGGGATGGCAGGCAGACTCTTGATAAAGGTGGCGCCGTAAGGCTTGTTGACCATTCGTGGATCACAGATCACCAGCACGCCGTGATCAGTGCGATCACGAATAAGCCGCCCCACCCCCTGCTTGAGGGCAATCACCGCCTTGGGCAACTGCAGCTCGGCGAAGGGATCGCCGCCCTTGAGCTTGCAATCATCCACCCGCGCCTTGAGCAGCGGATCATCGGGGCTGGCAAACGGCAGCTTGTCGATGATAACACACGACAATGCCGCCCCTCGCACGTCGATCCCCTCCCAGAAGCTGCTGGTCGCCACCAGCACGGCACGGCCATTCTCGACAAACTCCTTGAGCAGCCGCTGCTTGTTGTCCTCCCCCTGCAACAAGACGGTGCGGCCAATCTCCCGGCGCAGCACCTCAGCCACCTGACGCATCACCTGATGGCTGGTGCAGAGGAAGAAACAGCCCCCCGGCGTCTTGTTGATGAGGGGGATCATCAGATTGGCCAACTGCTCGCCACGACCAAAGGCGTTGGGCTCCGGCAGATAACGGGGCACACAGAGCCGCGCCTGCTCGCCATAGTCGAACGGGCTGTCGAGGATCAGCTCAGCACTGCCCGCCAGTCCCAGCTCGGCCTTGAAGTGATCAAACCGCATATCCACCGTCAGAGTGGCGGAGGTAAAGACCCAGGCTACTTCCGGTCTTTGCACCTCGGCACTGAATCGCTCGGCCACTGAGAGCGGCGTCAGATTGAGGGTGAAATGAAGCCGTGAGCAGTCATACCAGTAGGAGAAACCGGTCTGGTTGACCGCCAGCACTTCACCCAGGCGGGTGCGCAGTTCACTGATTCGTTCGAAGGCGTGATCCAGCTGCTCGCCCCGGCCGAGAGCCAGTTTGAGCACCTCGTAGCAGAGCCCGATGGCATCGTTAAGACGAGCCAAAGCCTGCCCCCAAAGCGGCTGGCGCAGCATGTCGCGGGTATTACCACGACCGCCATCCACCCCGAAGGCGAGACGCAAGTCCTGACTGGCGATAGCGAGCCGGTCCGCAGCCTTGCCGAGCTGGGCCATGTCGTGGGCCTCTGCCCGATAGGCCAGCTGGATATCCTGCGCCAGATCCTGAATCGTTCGGCTGCCTACCGACTTGCCGAAGTAGTTGGTGGCGATCTCCGGCAGCTGGTGCGCCTCGTCAAAGACATAGACTTGCGCTTCGGGCACCAACTCACCAAATCCGGTGTCTTTCACCGCCATATCGGCGAAGAAGAGGTGGTGGTTGATCACCACCACCTGTGCGTCCATGGCGCGGCGTCGTGCCACCACCAGATGGCAGTCGTCGTAATAGGGGCAGTCGCGACCGAGGCAGTTATCGTTGGTGCTGGTGACGTGGGCGAGGATCTCGGCGTTCTCCTGCAATCCCGGAATATCCCCCACATCGCCGTTATCGGTGGCGGTGGACCAGGATTTGACCTTCACCAGATCGTTGAGAATTTCAGGCTTTTGCAGATGGGATTCGCTCAAGAGCCGGTTCATCCGCTCGATGCAGAGATAGTTGCTGCGCCCTTTGAGCAAGGCCACCGGCGGGGTGTAGGAGAGCGCCCCTGTGATGGTCGGGAGATCCCGATAGAAGAGCTGCTCCTGCAGGTTCTTGGAGCCGGTGCTGATCACCACCCGCTTGCCGGACTCCAGCGCAGGCACCAAATAGGCGTAGGTCTTGCCGGTACCGGTCCCCGCCTCCACCAGCAGACGGCCACCACTTTTGATGGCGCGCGCGACCGCTTCGGCCATCTCCAGTTGGGGAGCGCGGGCTTTGAAACCGTCGATATGGCTGGCCAGAGGGCCATCTGGCTTGAACAGGGTCTGGATGGTCAAAAGGGCGTCCCGCAGCAAAAGCGGCCATTATGCCAAAAACGCGGCAAAAGCGGGACAGATAATCTGCCTAGACGAACAGATCGATCTGATGCTCGGGGTCCGGCTTGTGATCACCCTCCTCCGACTTGGGCTGATCACGCTTGGCGGGCGTGCTATACGCCTGCTGGCGCTGCTGGGAGTCACTGTTGTCAGTGCTGGTCTTGCGCAGCTGGTGCTTTTTGCTGATCTGGTTCACTTCCCGCTTGATCTCTTCGCTGCCGGGCGCGGCGGGTGCCCGGGGCAAAATGGGGAACAACAGGTCCTGGCTGGGCATGATGGCGACTCCTGCAGGGGTTATTGTCTAGTTATCGACCAGAAAACCGTTTTCGCCACTTTAATCGATCAAATCACAATTTCGGGTTGCATTTTCTGTCAAGGCAGGTAGTTTAAATCAGGCGTCAATTACGACATCTTATTTTGTAAAGGATTGATTACATGAAGTTCACCACCCTGAAGACTCATCACCACCATCATCATCCCGACTAGTCTTTCAGGAGGTTGACTGCTGGAAGACACTTAACTGGTGACTTCCAAAAGGACCGCAAGATTCATAAACCCTCGGAAGCACCCACTTCCGAGGGTTTTTTCGTTTTTGACTAGAAGGAAATCGAGCAAATGGAAACACAACGTCTGCGTATCGCCATGCAAAAGTCCGGTCGTCTGAGCCAGGACTCCCAAGCCCTGTTCAAGAGCTGTGGCCTCAAGATCAACCTGCGCGAGCAGCGCCTTATCGCTCATGTCGAGAACATGCCCATCGATATCCTGCGGGTCCGTGATGACGATATCCCGGGGCTGGTGATGGAAGGGGTGGTCGACCTTGGCATCATCGGCGAGAACGTGCTGGAAGAGGTGCAGCTTATTCGCGCCTCCCAAGGCCTCCCCTTCGAGGTCAAAACCCTCAAGCAGCTGGACTTTGGTGGCTGCCGCCTCTCGCTGGCGGTGCCGGAAGATGTGAACTACACAGGGCCAGCGAGCCTTGCCGGCAAACGCATCGCGACCTCCTACCCCGGGCTGCTCAAGCGCTTCTTTGACGACAAGGGGCTCGGCTTCAAGAGCGTGATGCTGGGCGGCTCGGTGGAAGTGGCGCCCCGCGCGGGCCTGGCTGATGCCATCTGCGATCTGGTCTCCACCGGCGCGACCCTGGAAGCCAATGGCCTCAAAGAGGTGGAGGTGATCTACCGCTCCAAGGCGGTACTGGTACAGGCCCCCAACCCCTTGTCCGATGCAAAGCAGAAGCTCATCGACAAACTGCTGCCCCGCATTCAGGGGATGCAGCAGGCCCGCGAGAGCAAATACATCATGCTGCACGCCCCCAAAGACAAGCTCGATGCCATCACCGATCTGCTGCCGGGTGCCGAGCGCCCCACCATCATGCAGCTGGCCGGTGACACCAATCAGGTGGCCCTGCACGTTGTCTCCAGCGAGACCCTGTTCTGGGAGACCATGGAGCAGCTCAAGGCTCTGGGTGCCAGCTCCATTCTGGTGCTGCCCATCGAAAAAATGATGGAATAAGGAAGGGACATCATGCAGACCCTGATCTGGAAGACCCTCTCCCCAGCCCAGCAGACCGACGTGCTGACCCGGCCCGCTCTCAATGACGAGGCGGATATCGGTGCCGTGGTCAAGGAGATCATTGGCGCGGTGCGTAGCCGTGGCGACGAGGCCTTGCGCGAGCTGAGCCTGCGCTTCGAGCGCGCCCCCCGTGAACAGTTGCGCGTCAGCGAGGCCGAAATTGAAGCTGCCTGCGCGCGGCTGGATAACGACATCAAAAGCGCCATCGAAGCGGCCATTGCCAACATTCGAACCTTCCACGCCGCGCAAGTGCAGCCGGTGGTACGGGTAGAAACCCAGCCCGGGGTTGTGTGCGAGCTGCGCACCCAGCCTATCAGCCGGGTCGGCCTCTATGTGCCTGGAGGCAGCGCACCGCTCCCCTCCACCGTGATGATGCTGGCCATTCCGGCGGCTATCGCCGGTTGCCGGGAAGTGGTGCTCTGCACCCCCTCCCCGGCCAGCGACGAGATCCTGTTTGCCGCCCGCGCCTGTGGCGTCGAGAAGGTGTTCGCCATCGGCGGCGCCCAAGCCATCGCCGCCATGGCGTACGGCACCGAGAGCATTCCCAAAGTGGACAAGATCTTCGGCCCGGGCAACGCCTATGTGACCGAAGCCAAGGGCCAGGTTTCCCGCGACTGGCGCGGCGCCGCCATCGATATGCCCGCCGGCCCCTCCGAGGTGCTGGTGATTGCCGACGAGAGCGCCAATCCGGCCTTCGTGGCGGCGGATCTGCTCTCCCAGGCCGAGCACGGCCCCGACAGCCAGGTGGTGCTGGTGACTACCTCGCCCCTGCTGGCCGATGCCATCGCAGGGGAGCTCAAGAGCCAGCTGGCCAAGTTGAGCCGCCGCGATATCGCCGCCCAGGCGCTGGGCTCAAGTCTGGTGATCCTCTGTGACGATCTGGCAGAAGCCTGCGCCATCTCCAACGCTTATGCACCGGAACACCTGATCGTGCAGACCCGCGCCCCCCGCGATCTGCTGGATAAACTCGAGAACGCCGGTTCCATCTTTCTGGGAGCATGGACCCCCGAGTCGGTCGGCGATTACGCCAGCGGCACCAACCACACCTTGCCCACCTATGGCTATGCCCGCACCTGCTCGAGCCTTGGCCTCGCCGATTATCAGCGCCGCTACACGGTGCAGGAGCTGAGCGCCGAAGGCATTCGCGGCCTTGGCCCTATCGTCGAGCGCATCGCCCAGGCCGAGGGGCTCGATGGCCACAAAAATGCCGTCACCCTCAGGTTGAACGCCCTGGCCGCCGCGCCCCAACCAACAGCACAGCAGAAGGATTTGTCATGAGCATTGCCAATCTGGCGCGCCGCGTGGTGCGGGCCCTCACCCCTTATCAATCCGCCCGCCGCATCGGCGGCAAGGGCCACGTCTGGCTCAACGCCAACGAAGCGCCGTTGGCCTATCCCTTCACCATTGAGGGGAGCCGCCTCAACCGCTACCCCGAGTGCCAACCGGCCGAGGTGGTGAACGGCTATGCCGCCTACGCCGGGGTTAATCCGGATCAGGTGCTGGTGAGCCGCGGCGCCGACGAGGCCATCGAGCTCTTGATCCGCACCTTTTGCGAAGCGGGTGAAGATCAGATCCTCATCTGTCCGCCCACCTACGGCATGTACGCCATCAGCGCCGAGACCTGCGGCGTAGGTATGTTCGAGCAGCCGCTGACCGCCAGCCGTCAGCCTGACTGGCCCGCCATTGCCGATCGCCTCAGCGATGTGAAGCTGGTGTTTCTCTGCTCCCCCAACAACCCCACAGGGGATCTGGTGGGTCGCGACGGTCTTATCGCTTTGCTGGAGAAAGCCCGGGATCGCGCCATCGTGGTGGTGGACGAGGCCTATATCGAGTTCTGCCCGGAAGCGTCCGTGGTGGACCTGCTGGCCCGCTTCCCCAATCTGGTGGTGACCCGCACCCTCTCCAAAGCCTTTGCTCTGGCGGGGATCCGCTGCGGCTTTACGCTGGCGAGCCCCGAGGTGATCGCCATGCTGGCCAAGGTGATCGCCCCCTATCCCATCCCCGAGCCTATCGCCCAGATCGCGGCGCAGGCCCTCTCCCCCATGGGGCTGGAGCTGATGCGCGAGCGAGTGATGGAGCTCAACAAGCAAAAAGCCGCCTTCAAGGCAGAGCTGGTAAAGCTTGCCTGCGTGAAGGAAGTGTTCGAAGACAAGGGCAACTTCGTGCTGGTGCGCTTTGTGGATGGCGCCACCGTCTTTGCCGCCATGAAGGCCGCCGGCATCATTCTGCGGGATTTCTCCAGCAAGCCGGGTCTGGACAACAGCATTCGCATCACCATCGGCTATCAGGGCGAGATGGATGCCGTGCTGGCGGTATTGCGTGACCTGCCCCCTCCCTCTTTTTAAGACAAGGATGTAGCGATGAAGACCCCGTTTTTGTTTATCGACCGCGACGGCACCCTGATTGAAGAGCCGGTGACCGACAAGCAGGTGGATAGCCTCGCCAAGCTGCGCTTCGAGCCCATGGTCATTCCGGTGCTGCGCGAGTTGCAGGCCGCCGGTTACGTGCTGGTGATGGTGACCAACCAAGATGGGCTGGGCACTGCCAGCCTGCCGCTGGAGAACTTCCAGCCGCCACACGACCTGATGATGCACCTGTTTGAATCGCAAGGGGTGAAGTGGGAACAGGTGCTGATCTGCCCCCACTTCCCCACCGACGGCTGCAGCTGCCGCAAGCCCCACCTCGGGCTGGTAAAGGAGTATCTCGCCTCCGGTCGCATCGACTTTGCCAACTCCTTCGTGATTGGCGATCGCCAGACCGATCTGCAGCTTGCCGAGAATATGGGCATTAGCGGTATTCGCTACCACACGCAGGATCACAACTGGCTCGCCATCCGTGATCAGCTGTTGTCCAAGGGGCGCGTAGCCTCGGTGGAACGCTATACCAAGGAGACCCGCATCCAGGTGGCGCTGGATTTGGACAAGAGCGGCGGCAACCAGATCGCCACCGGTATCGGCTTCTTTGATCACATGCTGGATCAAATTGCCACCCACGCCGGTTTCCAGCTCAAGCTGAACGTCAGCGGCGATCTGCATATTGACGATCACCACACGGTGGAAGATGTTGGGCTGGCGCTGGGTCAGGCGCTGCGTCAGGCACTTGG
The DNA here is from genome assembly GCF_027706025.1 of Aeromonas sp. Y311-2. Classification (NCBI taxonomy): domain Bacteria; kingdom Pseudomonadati; phylum Pseudomonadota; class Gammaproteobacteria; order Aeromonadales; family Aeromonadaceae; genus Aeromonas; species Aeromonas sp. Y311-2. Next base: position 75,303 of record NZ_JAPDCL010000021.1, read on the forward strand.
CAACAAGCGCGGCATCGGCCGTTTCGGCTTTGTGCTGGCGATGGACGAGGTGCAGGCAGTGATCGATGCGCGCCCGCTGACCGAGCAGGAGGTGAGCACCGCGCTGGATCTCAGCGGTCGCCCCTACTTCGTGTTCGACTGCCCGAGCGGTTTTGGCCGCGACAACGTGGGTGAGATGGCCACCGAGATGGTGCCCCACTTCTTCCGCTCCCTCTCGGACGCCATGGCCATCACATTGCAGATGAAGGTGGGCAGCGGCAATACCCACCATCAGGTAGAGGCACTGTTCAAAGGCTTTGGCCGCGCCCTGCGTCAGGCTATTCGGGTGGTAGGGAGCGAACTTCCCTCCAGCAAGGGAGTGCTGTGATGGATGTAAGCAAGCAGAAGCTGGTCATTATCGATACCGGCTGCGCCAATCTGGCCTCGGTCAGAATGGCGTTCGAGCGCCTCGGCGTGCAGCCGCTGATCTCCAGCCAGGCGGCCGATATCGAGCAGGCGGACAAGCTGATCCTGCCCGGTGTCGGCACCGCGGTAGCCGCCATGCACAACCTCAACGAGCGCGGGCTGGTGCCCCTTATTCGCGCCGCCAAGCAGCCGCTGCTGGGCTTTTGCCTCGGTATGCAGATGCTGGCGGAGGCCTCCGAAGAGAGCATGAGTGAGGGCGAAGACAAGGGCGGGCTTATCGACTGCCTCGGCATAGTCCCGGGCAAGATCCGCCTGATGGAGGTGGGTAATCTGCGCCTGCCCCATATGGGCTGGAACCAGATTGAGCATGACGAGACCCATCCTCTGCTCAAGGGGATCCCGAGCGGCAGCTACTTCTATTTCGTCCACTCCTATGCGCTGGAGGTAACCGAAGCGACGCTGGCGACCTGCGACTACGGCAACCCTTTTACCGCAATTGTGGCCCGTGACAACTTCTTTGGCGCCCAATTCCACCCGGAGCGCTCAGGCGCAGCCGGTGCCCGTTTGCTGCAAAATTTTCTGGAGCTATGAATGATCATTCCCGCAATTGACCTTATCAACGGTCAGGTAGTTCGCCTCTATCAGGGGGACTACGACCAGAAGACCGAATACAGCAGCAGCCCGCAGGCCCGCTTCGATGAATATGTCTCCCAGGGGGCGGTGCAGCTCCATCTGGTAGATCTGGACGGAGCCAAGGATGCCAAGGCGCGCCAGCTGCCCCTGCTGACCCAACTGCTGTCGGCCACCGAAGCGCCAGTGCAGGTCGGTGGCGGCGTGCGCACCGAACAGGATGTGGCGGATCTGCTGGCCGCCGGTGCCAGCCGGGTGGTGATTGGCTCCACCGCCGTCAAATCCCCGGATCTGGTGGCGAGCTGGATGGAGAAATATGGCCCCGAGCAGATCGTGCTGGCGCTGGACGTCAATATCGATGAGCAGGGCAATCGCCATATCGCGGTGGCGGGCTGGCAGGAGAACAGCGGCGTAACTATCGAAGCGCTGATCGAGCGCTTCCTCCCCGCCGGGCTCAAGCATGTGCTCTGCACCGACATCAGCCGTGACGGCACCCTGGCTGGTACCAACGTCGAGCTCTATCGGGATCTCTGCGCCCGCTACCCGAGCGTCGCCTTTCAAGCCTCCGGCGGCATTGGCGGCATCGCGGATATCGAGGCGCTCAAGGGCTCCGGCGTCAAGGGGATCATCCTTGGCCGCGCCCTGCTGGAGGGCAAATTCTCGGTGGGTGACGCCATCGCCTGCTGGCAAGCCCCCGCTGCCGACACCACAGGAGGCAACTGATGCTGGCAAGACGCATTATCCCCTGCCTCGACGTGAAAGATGGCGTGGTGGTCAAGGGGGTGCAATTTCGCAACCACGAGGTGATGGGCGGCATTGTCGAGCTGGCGCGCCGCTACGCCGAAGAGGGCGCTGACGAGCTGGTGTTCTATGACATCACCGCCTCCAGCGATGCCCGGGTGGTAGACAAGAGCTGGGTGAGCCGGGTAGCGGAGGTGATCGACATCCCCTTCTGCGTCGCCGGTGGCATCAAAAGCGTCGAAGATGCCCGCCAGATCCTCGAATTTGGCGCCGACAAGGTCTCCATCAACTCTCCGGCGCTGGCCGATCCGACTCTCATCAGCCGACTGGCCGAGCGCTTTGGCGTGCAGTGCGTGGTGGTGGGCATTGACTCCTACTTCGACGCCGAAACGGGCCACTATCAGGTCAAACAGTTTACCGGCGACGAGAGTCGCACCCGCACTACCGCCTGGCACACCCTCGACTGGGTGCAGGAGGTGCAAAAACGCGGCGCAGGCGAAATCGTGCTGAACGTGATGAATCAGGACGGCATGCGTCAGGGTTATGATCTCGACCAGCTCAAGCTGGTGCGCAGCGTCTGCAAGGTGCCGCTGATTGCCTCCGGCGGCGCCGGTGCCATGACGCACTTTCGCGATGCCTTTACCCTCGCTGATGTGGACGGGGCGCTGGCCGCCTCTGTGTTCCACAAGGGCCTTATCCCCATTCCCGAATTGAAACGCTGGCTGAAAACCGAAGGAGTCGCCATCCGTGAATAACTTCTCAGATAACACACAAACCACCGCCAGCGCGCGCCCCCTTGCCGAGCAGCTCGATTGGGCTAAATGTAACGGCATGATCCCCGCCATCGTCCAGCATGCCGCCAGCGGCGAGGTGCTGATGCAGGGCTTTATGACCCGCGAGGCACTGGAAAAGACCCAGACCACCGGTCAGGTCACCTTCTTTAGCCGCAGCAAACAGCGGCTCTGGACCAAGGGTGAAAGCTCGGGCAATGTGCTCCAACTCGTGGCCATCAGCACCGACTGCGATCAGGACTCTCTGCTGATCGCCGCCAACCCCGTCGGCCCCACCTGCCACAAAGGGACAACCTCCTGCTTCCATGGTCACCCACTGCCGCCCCTCGGTTTTCTGGCAGAGCTGGAGCAGGTGCTGGCTTCTCGCAAAGGGGCCGATCCGGCCACCAGCTACACCGCCAGCCTCTACGGCAAAGGCACCAAGCGCATCGCCCAGAAGGTAGGTGAGGAAGGTGTCGAAGTGGCGCTGGCCGCCATGGCCAAGGATCGGGAGGAGCTCATCAACGAATCCGCCGATCTGCTCTACCACCTGACCGTGCTGCTGCAAAACGAGGGGCTGGGATTACAGGATGTCGTTCAGCGGCTTTATAAGCGGCATAACAAATAAATTTTCTTATTGATTAACGGGCTATTTGGCCCGTTAATCTCATTCAAATGATATAGCTAACTCAACCCAATCCCTGTATGTAGACATATCCACAAGTGATTTATCATGTAACTTTGAATTAAGAACATAATATTTCAACCTCTCGGAAAGGTTTTTTTCTGTTATTGATGGATACGCTGCTTTAAGCTCTTTCACCTCTTTTTCAAGTTGATATGATATATTTTCATATTCACCCAAGTAGCCCTGCAAATGGCTTACAATTAGGTTTGATATTGGCACAGTATATATTCCTTGTGCAAAGGCACCATTACAACAGTGGATTTGACCCCATAGGTCCAGACACTTTTTCCCGCTTAGGGTTGTGATACCCGACTGCGCAGAAATTCCCGTGGTGAACGGTATCCCAAGGCGCTGTGCGGGTGGTGCTCGTTATAATGCTCAAACGCGATAGCCAAATTGCCTACCGCTGTTCGGCTATCCGGTTTTGGCATCATCTCGATATAGTCTCGCTTCATCGTCTTCACGAAGCTCTCCGCTATACCGTTACTCTGTGGGCTTCTCACTGCTGTCGTTCTGGGCTCCAACCCGATTTCTCGTGCAAACGCGCGGGTCTCATGGGCTCGATACGCCGAGCCATTATCAGTCAGCCACTCCACCGGTGATGCCGGCAACGAATCCCCAAAGCGACGTTCGACAGACCTCAGCATGACATCTTGCACAGTGTCACTATCGTAACCCCCAGTACTGGCCGCCCAGTCCAACGCTTCCCTATCGCAGCAATCCATGGCGAACGTGACACGTAGTTTTTCACCGTTATCGCAGCGAAACTCGAAGCCATCTGAGCACCACCGTCGATTGCTCTCCTTGACGGCAACACGCCCCTTATGTGCCTGCTGGGCCAATGGTGCAGCTGGTTTTCTTTCCAGCAGCAAGCCATGTTCGCGCATGACGCGATATACCCGCTTAGCGTTTACCACAGGTTGTTCTGTTGCCTCAGACTGACGCCGTAACAGCGCCCAGACCCGGCGATAGCCATAGGAGGGAAGCTCTGCCATCGCCTCCATGATACGGCCAAGTAAGGCTGCATCATCACGCTGGCGATGATGACGACCATCTTGCCAACCCGGTTTTCGATGAACACGAACGGATAGCTGCGCACGCGATACATTAAGAGCCTGGCTCACAGCACTTAATCGTCGTCCCCCGGCAACAAGGGCGCATGCGCAATCCATTTTTTTGCTCGACCATACTCCACGGCTTCTTTGAGGATCTCGTTCTCCATGGTCTTCTTCCCGAGCAGACGCTGAAGCTCTCGGATCTGCTTGATGGCAGCAGCCAACTCGGAAGCAGGAACAACATCCTCACCGGCGGTGATCGCCGTGAGAGACCCTTCTTGGAATTGCTTACGCCATTTGAAAAGCTGGTTTGCGTTGACGTCGTGCAAGCGAGCAACATGAGAGACGGTCATCCCGGGCTCAAAGGTCTGCTGCACGATGGCGATCTTTTCTTGTGGAGTCCGGCGTCGACGGCGCTCGGCCCCTGTTAACACTTCGACCATCTTCTCGTTGTGACTAGTACTGAACATAGCTCCAAGACTACCTCTTAAGTTAAGAGGGGCGAAGTGTCTGGATCTTCAAGGGGCCAATCTAAACAGCTTTCCATTTTAATACTCACTGTACCGACTATATTATTTATACCATGTAACTTATGTTCCTTCACCCTACTGCTTGCTGAAGGCAAATATTTTTTCACTAATGTGATTATAGCTTCATAGTCAGAAGGCATACTCTCATGCAAAGCTATGAGATACACCAGAAATACTGTATTAACTGAGTCATCTTTAATATTAACCAGTACTAATTGCAGTCTATCAATAAGTTTCTCTGTGCTTCTTAATGAGAGCTGACAAGCATCAGCTATAGCTGAAATTATATCGTTCAAAGAACCTACATTCAGACCTCTAGGCCATATAGTTTCAAAAATATTGCTATCGAGGTAGCTTGCATTAGATAAGTGGCTTTCAACAAAATCATGCCTTGAACAGCTAAGCATACTGAATCGCCTATTAAAAAAACGACTTAGATATGTATATGCATCAAACTCTGAACCATAAATTACTTTTACAGCATGTTGTAGTTGTTCTGTATCTGTAGCCAACACAAAGACCACTCTGGGAATATCGAATATATGTTTGATAGTCTCCAGCATTTCTACAGCATAAGAGGGGCGACAGCGATCCAGCTCATCAATCAGAATAAAGGCGGGATAGTCCAATCGACCTTGGCCATCCAATTGGTCTAAGTTTGCTGAAACCGCAGCTTCAACCCATTGCCGAATTTCTTGTTTAAGATACTGGATAGATTCATAACGCTCTTTGTGATTGCTGCACAGTGTATCAACCAGCTTATCTGCATCTTCGCCTTCCACAGAAAAATCACTATCTTCCCATCCAGCTTTTTTAATGGCTGACTTGAGCACCAATTTCCCACCCACCTTGAGCAAACCCAATAGTTTGGACTTGATGCCATCAGGTATGGCAACCTTATTTCCCGTTGCATCTCTCAATTGATCGATAATCGACGAAATCACCGTCAATAAGGGATCATCGGAAAAGTCCTGTTGCCAGGCGTCGATATAGACAGTGGGATAGTGCGCTTTCAGCTCCATATACCAGCGCTTGATAAACCAGGTTTTACCCGCTCCCCATTCGGCATTGAGATTGAGCACATAGTTGCGCTGCTTGCCTTCTGCGGCCAGGTAGTTGGTCAGAAACTCTGCATAGCGGGCACGATCCAGCCGATCGGCACTCAAGATCTCTTCGCTACCCGCAATGGCCCCCGGCCCGTCCCACTGAACTACGTCATCCCAATTAAACGGTGCCACTGCCATCTCGTATCTCTCCATATTGCGTTGCTGAGGATGATATCAGGAGCACAGTGAAAATAGTTTGATTAAAGACCTGTTTGTTGCCCTTTCTACCGCTCGGAGTGGCGTATTTGATTGCCGATTAATTTCTCTGCTGCTAACCAATAATGCCGGGCCGATAAAGAGGGGAACACAGTGATCTGCACAACCACAGACTCGGTTGATTGCCTTTGAGCTCGCCAACGATGACAACCGTGTGACATGGCGCAGAACTTGCGGAAATAAACGCGAAACCTGACCTGTTCGGTGCTTTATTTAAAGCTGTTGATCTCTGTTGCGCGTCTTGTTCAACCGACCCATCGTAGCGACCCAAGGATGGCTAGCCCCATGAAGGATGAACCCTTCTCTATCCAGTTACAGCATGAGCTGGATCACCTCAAAGCCATCTTCAACGAGACGGACGCCTACATGTTTACCAAGGATCTGGCGGGCCGTTACACCTATGCCAATCAGGCGGTGCTGGATCTCTTTGGTTGCACCCTCGCCGAGTTGCAGGGGCAGGATGATCGGGCCTTTTTTGATCTCGAATTCTCCGACACCATTCAACGCAACGACCGGTTGGTAATGGAGCAACAACTCGCCATCGCCCAGGAGGAGATCAACTACCTCAAATCCACCGGGGAAAAGCGCTGCTACTGGACCGTTAAAAAGCCCATCCATGACAAGGATGGCAACCTGATCGGCCTGTGCGGCATCTCCACCGATATCACCGAACACAAGCTGATTGAGGCCCGCATGGCGGAGCAGCATCAGCTGCTGGAAATCATCCTCGCCAACGTGGATGCCCATATCTATATGAAGGACAGCCTGCACCGCTTTCTCTACGTCAACCAAAAGGTCGCCGATCTGCTGGGCCTTCCTGCCGAGCAGATCATCAACCGGCGCGATGACGAGGTGATACCCGCGGCCAGCGCCTGCCAGCTGTGGCGACTGGACAACCGGGTATTCGAAACCGGCGAGCTGCAAGCCGGGGAAGAGATGCTGACCGATCCCGAAGGCAATCAGCACTACTACTGGTCGGTCAAGGTGCCCTTTCTGTTGGGGGATGGCACCCCGACCTTGATCGGTATCTCCTCCGACATTACCGAACTGCACCAGCTCAAGGAGCAGTTGCACCAGCAGTCTGTGCGCGATGGCCTCACCGGTCTCTACAACCGCCGTTTCTTTTTCGAGATGTGCGAGAAGAACCTTAGTCTGGACATGCGCCACCACCTTACCTCGGTACTGATGGTGCTGGATGTGGATCAGTTCAAGTGCATCAACGATCGCTTCGGTCATCCCCTTGGGGATAGCGCGCTGGTGCATCTGGGCAGGGTGATGCAATCGGTGCTGCGCAGCGAAGATGTGCTGGCCCGCATCGGCGGTGACGAGTTTGCCATCTTGCTGCCCAACACCACCCTCTCGGCCGCCGCATCCCTGGCCGAGCGACTGCGCCTGCAGGTGATGCAAAGCCCGCTGCCCCTGCCAGATGGAGATAAGCTGGTCATCACCATCAGCGCTGGACTGGTGGAAAATGGCGAAGGGGAGCTGATGGAGAGCCTCTACGCCCGCGCCGATCAGATGCTCTATCAGGCCAAACAGAGCGGCCGCAACTGCGTTGCCTGCAAGACCCCCTAGCCATACAACGGGAGGGCCAGCAGCCCTCAAACTCCCTCGAATCTCCCTTCTATGAATGGCTGTGCTCGCTCCTTACGAACAGGCGGCTACCCCAGCTGTTTGCGCAGCACGAATTTTTGCACCTTGCCGGTCGAGGTCTTGGGCAACGGGGTGAAGATGATGCGTTTGGGGGCCTTGAAGTGGGCCATCTGCTCCCGGCAAAAGGCGATCAACTCCGCCAGGGTGGTCTCTCGCCCCTCTTTCAGTTTCACGAAGGCGCAGGGCACCTCCCCCCACTTCTCATCGGGCATGGCGATCACTGCCGCTTCGTCCACATCGGGATGGCGATAGAGCACATCTTCCACCTCCAGACTGGAGATATTCTCCCCGCCGGAGATGATGATGTCCTTGGATCTGTCCTTGATCTCCACATAACCGTCCGGGTGCCACACCGCCAGATCGCCACTGCGAAACCACCCCTCCGCCATCGCCTCGGCGCTGGCCGCCGGATTTTTCAGATACCCCTTCATCACCACATTACCGCGCAGCACTATCTCCCCCATGGTTTTGCCATCTTTGGCTACCGGCTCGCCACTGACCGGATTGATAACCCGCATCTCCCCCTGCAGAGGCGATGCAACCCCCTGCCGCGCCTTGAGGCGGGAGAGCGCCGTGGCATCCTGCTCTTGCCAGCTTCTTTGCGGTTCGCACAACACGCAGGGGCCATAGGTTTCGGTGAGGCCATAGACGTGGGTCACGGCGATCCCCATCGCCTCCATCCCGGCGATCACGGTGGCGGGGGGCGCAGCGCCAGCGGTCATCACCTTGATGGGGTGATCCAGCCCCCGCTTGAGCGCCGGATCGGCATTGTTGAGCATATTGAGCACGATGGGCGCTGCGCAGAAATGGCTCACCTTGTGCTCGTGCAGCGCTTCATAAATGGCGGCCGCCTGCACATGGCGCAGGCAGATACTCACCCCGGCGGTGGCCGCCAGCGTCCAGGGGAAACACCAGCCGTTGCAGTGAAACATCGGCAATGTCCAGAGGTAGACGGGATGTTTGGGCAGCTCCCAGGAGAGCACATTGTTAATGGCGTTGAGGTGGGCACCGCGATGGTGATAGACCACTCCCTTGGGGTTGCCGGTGGTGCCGGAGGTGTAGTTAAGGGAGATAGCCTGCCACTCATCTTGGGGCAGCCAGCCGGGCTCATCGCCGTTACCGGTGGCAATAAAGGCCTCATAGGTCAGTTCACTGACAAGCGCCCCTTCCCGGTAGAGGGGATCGTCGATGGCGATGACCAGCGGTTGGCGCTCCAGCAGATCCAGTGCCTTGCGCACCACGGCGCCAAACTCCCTGTCCACCAGCACCACCTTGCTCTGGGCATGCTGAAAGATAAAAGCCATCGACTCGGCATCGAGCCGGGTATTGATGGTGTTGAGCACGGCGCCGCTCATGGGCACCCCGAAGTGGGCTTCAAACATCGCCGGGATATTGGGCGCGACGATGGAGACGGTATCCCCCTCCCCGATGCCGCTAAGCCTCAGGGCCGAAGCCAACTGGCGGCAACGGCGGGCGGTCTCGCCCCAGCTCTGGCGCAGCGAGCCGTGGATCAGCGCCGGATAGTCAGGATAGACCCGCTCCGCCCGCCCCAGAAAGCTGATGGGGGTCAGGGCCTCGAAATTGGCGGCGGTTTTGGCAAGGTCGCGCTCATAGATGTTCTGCACTGTCATCGGATTCCTTCCTCACAAGTGGCACAAAACGGGCAGTTTCGGGATGATTCAGAGATCAGCAAGCGACATGGGCATCCTGCCCGTCACTGGTCTCTTATGGGGATGACAGCCTAACAGTGAGCCTGCGGCGACAGGTATTAGCAAAACGTCTTAGACAGGGGCAGCCTGCTGCCAACAGAGGCCCCCTGTTTTCGTTGCAAAAAATATTTCATTACGGGAAAGCGTGCCATTTTTTTCACAGGCTGTTTTTGGCGAATAACGAAAAATGACGATAATGGAATATTATTCCGTCAAAACTGCTTTATATGTCATTTCATTCATCTCGGCACGCACTATTTTCATGGCGTTTATTTAAGGCAAACCACGTTAATCGAAAACTGAAATAGTTATTGCATAATAACTTTTATTTCATATCAGCTGTTAAATCCATGGAAAATAAATTCTGTGAGCCATCCCATAAAGCTAGCATGGCACCATGTTCATCCAGCCGCACACGGGTTACGGTTACAACGTGAAACAATCCACCAGATGTTCAATATCAGGCCAGATTTCTCGCCAATCACTACGCAATCCACAGTGGGTTTGCGTCAGGGCGGGAGCACACTTTGTTGATATTTTAACCAAAGAATAACTGAGCCCGATAGTCGTCATTCCAGCCGGCTCT
>NZ_JAPDCL010000022.1:0-82938 GCF_027706025.1 Aeromonas sp. Y311-2
GTAACAAAAAGCCCCGGCACTGCCGGGGCTTTTCTCATTTCGCGCCCTGGTAAACCTTTAGGGCGTCTTGGCAGGCAAGGAGCCTGGTTGCTGTGGCTCTGCAGTCACCGGCGTACCGAATAAGAAATCCTGCATCCTCTCCACGAAGTCCGTGGGGGGTGGTTGCATTATCGAGGCCGGTACCGGCGCTGGCTTCACCGGCGCGGGGGCAGGTAAAGCGCTCGAGCACGAGCACAGAGCCAGACTCAGCAAGGTGAGCAAGGCGCTCCGTTTCATTTTTCCCATCAACTTGTTCCTTCTGGTGATTGGCGTCAATTTTCGCCATGCCGGACACCTGGCGCTGCTCCTCTTGCCTCGCCTGTTCGCTGCCGTCCATGTTGTGGGAGAGCCAGCGCTCCCCCCAAACTCGATCTGCATAGTCATACCCGATGGCAAGGCCAGCGATGAACACGATCAGCAGCACGATACCTGTGTTTGCAGGGCTCATTCCCAACCTCCCGATTCAATCTTGGTTTGGCGGTACTTCTGCCACGCGATAACCACGGCGCAACCAACGGCAAAGCTGCCCAGGGCGAGCCGGATCATGCTTCCGCTGGTCAGGTCATCCCGCGCACCTTCTACAGCCGTCACTACAGATGGCAATGCGTTTGCTAGGGCATCAACACCCGCACCAGCGGCGTCAGTGATTGCGGGGAGTACGTCAGATAGCTGGTCAGCACCAAAGATGGCGGCGCCTACTGGGATGGTTGCCTTGCTGGCAACGTCTTTAACGGATGGCTTTTTGCGAACTACGCCCGCTCGCCGCAGGCCTTCATCGATCTCGGCATCGCTGTACCAGCCGTTGGCGTTTTTGTAGAAGGGGCCGCGGCCGTTTTCGTGGCGAATGATCCCTTCTACCAGAGGGCGAAGGTGGTCGTAGTTGTGAACATCGATCACCTCATCAGAAGGGCCTACGCCATCGAGCAGGGCCGCCACGCTGGCAGAGTAGGATGTGGTGTCATTTTCATTGGGCGGAGCCCAGCGCTCGATGAACTCTCGCACGCTATCAATGCGGCTCCCGTCTTTGGCTCGGCGCTTATCCTGGTAGGTGATCAGAACACACGCCAGCGCGCGGATACCGTAGGTGGCAGAGATGAACTGGCAAAAGCGATCGTCTGTTCGGTCGCTCTCTGGCCGAAGCCCTTGCCATGGCGAGCCCCACTCCAAGTTTCCCGGGTTGTTATTCCGGTACCCTCGGGTTTTGCTTGGGCCCTTGCTTTTTTGCTTGGACATTTTTCCCTCCAAATGAAAAAAGGCGCTGTCGAAACAGCGCCTTTTACCTCACTCCCCGGCCGCGCCATTTGTTAAAAATGATACTTGCCGGTTTAACCCCGCAAACATCCTAACAACTGCGAAACGCCGATAAAAAGTGATTTCGAGGAATGGCCCGAAGGTGGCCGCATTTTGTGATTTGGGGTGGCCTGATTGGGGTCTCAATGTAAGTGTTTGTTCGGATGAGGATTTGTTACACTCGGGAAAGACTCACCTCCCCAGGAGAAAAATATGAAACTCTTCCCTGCCTTACTGATCCTCGGTCTTGTTCCTGCAGCTGCGATGGCAGCTCCCGTTGATGGATACAAGGGGGTGAAGTTTGGGACGCCGGTTGCGAACGTTCTGAAATCGGCCCCTTGCACGCTTAATCACCTCCCCATGTTCACCCCGGGTCTTGAGGTGTTCGAGTGCGAGGATCTGACCGTTGGCCCGCATACCCTCAGTGCAACCTGGATGTTTGTGAATGGCCGGTTCGGGCGGGTGGCTATCGACCTGCCGTGGGGGGAGTTGCTGTCCTTTAGCCAGACGCTCAAGGACAAGTATGGGGTAACCAATGGCTCGACAGAGGCGGAGTTTGCAGCGGTAGAGCAGCAGCCCAGCAAGGAGGCCTATCTCGCCTTTGCTGATTCGTCTGTCTACATCACAATGAGCTCAAACGAGAGATCCCAGACCTCCGCCAGCCTGACGTACACAGACCTGAATTTCGATAAGATGCTGGAAGGTGCGCAGGCGCCGCGCAGTATTGACCAGGATATTTAAGGGCGCTTGCCCCTGATCCGCTTGCGGTAAGAAAGCCCGGTACCTCGGGCGCTTGCACTGAAACTGGCCCCCTTGGGGCCGGTTGTGTATGAGAATGGCCCCAGCTTTACGCTGACTGACCAGCCGCTCTTGGATAGGTTCAGCCATAGGAACGGCAATAGGCGAATGCGCCGCCGGTATTGAATGCTCACGCGGTCACTCCCTTGTTGGCTGGTTTGCGAGAAAAGCTGAATAGGATGGATGTAACCTTGCGGCCGGTCTTGTTCTCGACATACGCCACAGATAGCGGGGTCTTGGCGTTGATCTCCGACACGGCTACGTCCAAGAACTTCTGCTTGAAGTTGGCGTACCTGGAGTATGACGCTGGCAGCTGATAGCGCTCTATGAACCATTCAACCTTCTGGCAGAAGGTCTTGGTGTTCTCAAACTGGATGAGGTTTTCATACAGTCGCATTGCATGGGGGTTTCGGAGATCTGTTACATCCAGCAGTTGTAACTTGGTGAAGTCACGACTCAGGCCCAGCAGGAACTTACTCAGTTTGGGGTTCAGCTCGATCGTGTGTTCGCCTCGGCGCGGTTTCTTCCCTCGGCCGATAACGATGTTTTTGGCGCTGTAAGCCTTCTCTCCATCCTCCCCATCTTCGTCTGGGTGATAGAAGATCACTTCCCTTGCTCTCAGCTTCTCCATTGCATTGCTGATGTCATAAGAGGCGTTGCCGGAGTCCAGCTCAAAAAGCTGTGCGTACTCGGCATTGGTGATTGTGATCTCGTCTGGGATTGTCTCTTCGGCCCCGTTCAGTTGGCTCAGGCAAAGCCAGAGAATGCGCTTCTCGTCACGGCTCATTGTGTAGGCCGCGCTTAGTAGGGCGTTGCTTTGCCAAGCAACCCGCTGCGGAGTCTTTTTCATTTGATGGCAACCAGTAGTTAGCTTGGTTGCCATTCTTTTTCTTTGCTGGCCAAGAGTCAAGCCGCCTGGTTCGGTAGTGGCATCGGGCTCTCATTTATCCACACAGACCAGCCCCATAGATCTTTTTAAAGATCTTCTCTTTTAGAGATCTCTTTTAAAGATCTTTTAGGCATCCTGCAGCCCAAGTGCGGCGCGGCCTGCGGCGATGTTTGGGCAACTAATCGAGGTGAATGGGCAACTAATCGAGGTGAGTGGGCAACTATTCGAGGTGAACTTTATCCCCATAGGCAACTAATTGAGGTATCGGGCTGCTGGCGGGGAGGCTATGTGGATAAGTGCGGTCTGGAGCGGCCTTTTGGGTGGAAAGCGGCTCACATAGGCCACAAGAAAGGCAACTTTTTGAGGTGCTGTGACGAGGCCAGCCCTCCGAACCGGCAAGGATGGGCGCTTGCGGCCGCTGCTTTCGAGCCTGAAAGGCAACTTTTCAAGGTGTCTTGCTGCCCACTGATTTTGACCACAGGAATCGGGCCCATTAGGGGAGGTGGTAAAGGCAACTATTCGAGGTGATGGTGAGTTGGGTGCTCCGAACAAATCCACTCTTGAAAAGTGTATCGCATGGAGATACACTTTCTATATCAAAGGTAAGAGGTTTATGAGAGTGACGATGCACAACCCACCACATCCAGGCGAACTTCTTGGGAAAGAAATTGGACTGAAAATTGCCGAGGCGGCTAGGCGGTTAGGTGTTTCGCGCGTATCCCTATCTAGGGTTGTTAATTGCCGCGCATCTCTTACTTCTGAGTTAGCCTATCGCCTCGAGTTGGCGGGGTGTGGAATGGCGAGCTCATGGCTCGCAATGCAGAATGATTATGATTTGGCCGTCATTAGGAAGGGGCCACAGCCCGCCGTGAAGGCTCTACACAATGAGGAAGAAATAAAATGACCGGTTCTCGTCATCTGGAATTAATCAGGATTGCTTTGCGCCCATTAGAAAAGTGGGGCTGCACTCCAATACAGCAGCAAAACATTCTGCAGGTTCCTCTAGCTGAACTTGAAAAATATCGCGGAGAGGAGGCTGTTGAAGCCTATCTTGATGAGGATCAACTCCTTCGAGTTACGATTGTTTTGAATATTCATTTTGCTCTGGTGTCCGCGTTTCGTGACCAAGAGAGGACGTTCAGCTTCATGGGGAAGGAAAATCACAGCGCCGAATTTGATGGCAAGACCCCACTATCACTTATTGAAAGCGGGGACTTTGAAAATCTAGTAAGCGTAATGACTTACACAGCTGATCTGCGGGGAAAGTTGACTGCTTAGATGGAAAAAGGGAGGGATGCCTCCCTCCCTTTTTGTCCCTATCTATTAGTGCTCCATGTCACTGTCATAGAGGTTGTATTCGTAGGTCTCGCCATCATCCAGGTCAAGCCAGTGCTCACTGCAGCGCAGATAGCCCTGCTCAATCATCCGTTGCTGGTAAGCCCAAGCGGCGCATACCGTCAGAGCGGGTGACTCCAGCGTGTAGCGTTCGGCGGTACCCATCTCCAAGCTGCCGGTACCCACTTCATGGCCGTGCTCAATCAGCATGGCTTTCAGTGGCCACCACCAGGGGCCATAACTCCGGTACTGCTTGGGGTCTTTGCGCAGCAGGTCGGAGAGGTTGGTCATGTAGAGGGCCACAAAGGCCCCCTCGTCTCGTTCGCTGGTGGCTTCTGCCAATAGCGGAGCCAGCTCGTCAGCGCTGGGGATTACAGTCAGCTCCATCATGTGGTTAGCCTCCCAAAATGTTGATCAGGTTGTCGATCGGCGTGCTTGCTGGCACGAACCACCAAGCGTCCGGGCACTCCTCGGATGCGTCAACGGCAAACTTCGCCCCGTACAAAGACTTGAGCGTATCCTTAACGGCAAACAGGCGCCCAGACTTGCCTTGCGGGTCGTGCAGAGCGATAGACCCTGGCGACATATCAGCCTTGCGGTACCGGTTAATCTTGACTGATGCAGGCATGGAGATCACCCGGATAGTGACGCCGGAGACGATCTTGTCATCGGTATTGGCCGCGCTGGTGGCCGCTTCCGCCTTCTCCAGCTCCTCCGGCGATGGCTTCTCTGGCTCAGGTACCGGCATCGCAGCCTTCTCGGCTTCCATCCTGGCTCGTTCTCGCGCCTCAATCCAAGCATTCAGGGGGCAGTCATAGCGTCCCAGCTTTCTCTGGCCGTCCTGTAGGAGTGCGCTCAGCGTTGATTGCTTGGTTACGCTGCCGAGCTCTACCGCACCGATCGCGGCAAGGTCGGTTACAGCGGCGGCGAGGTCGAACCGGCCATCCTCGAGCACATACGGGCAACCTTCTGGCGCTTGCTTCTTGTCGATGATCTCGAAGGCATAGAATCCGGTCGCTGCCGTTTTGTGGTCACGCAGCCACACCAAGCGCGCCGCCCGCTTGTCGTCAGTGAGGTTGGCTTTGGCCCACACAATGCGAGCCCCCAGCCTGACGGCTTCCCTGGCATCTTGGATCTCTCGCTCTTTGGCAATCTCGTTGGAGATGGCCTCTCGAACTGTATCCACCGCCTTGGAGAAGGCAGTCCGGTTGTCCCATTCGCTCGGGATCTCTTTGCTGGCGAAGTTGTCCCAGGTGTAGGCCAGTCGGGTTTTGACTCCGGCCTTGATTTGTTGCCATTCCTCAATGATCTCTGGCAGCGCTTCAAACTTGGCCCGGGTATCCGCCGCCCACTGGTTGATAACCCCAGCTGGCGCGTTCTTGCCGTATCCCTCCTCAATGGCCAGCTTGTAGCTGTCACCGAAGATGGCCTTGATATGTGCATTGGCCTGGCCGTACTCCCGCATACGGGAGCGATCTTCCAGTAGCCACTTGGCCAGCCGCGCTTTCTCGGTGTCGCTGGGGTTGGGGTAGATAACCCGATCCGCATCTTGGGGGAGCTTGAGCTGGTAAAACGCGGTTTCGGCAAAGCTATCCCCATCCCTGACCAGCAGACCGGCGCTTTGGCCAAGGTCGATCCGTTTAGCGCGCATGTGCTGGACGAATTGAGCCTCAGTCATCAAGTCGGCTACCTGCCCAATCATCACGGTTTGCATCAAGCGCTGCAGCAGCTTGATCTCATCTGTGGTGTGGGAGCATTCCTCTCGAGCGAAATTCAGGCTGTAAGTCTCGACCGTGCCAATCTTGCTGCTGGCGAACTTCTCAGCCGTGTAAAGCAGCTTGCCGGAGAATGTCTTGGTGTCGAACTGCAGGGAGACGACTTCCACCAGGGTGCCGGTGATCAGGGTGTAGAACCGGCCCTTGCGGATCATGGTCTTGCCGTCAGTCATAAACTCGGCGCCATGATCCAGAACGTCCCGGCTGACTTGAATTGAGCCGGTATCAATGGCTCGCTCCACCTCACCGCGGAGGCGCTTAATGGTGTCGTTGGCCTTTGTCAGGCGTGCTTTGCGGCGCTCGGCGCCATCGAGCCTGGCAGACTTCACCTTGTACTCAGATGTGAGCTTGGCCAGCTCTTTGCGGGCTTCCTTGGCATTCTCCTGGTAAAAGCGCTTCATGGAGTAGGAGCTGGTGGCCGCCTCTTCGCTGTTGCGCTCGGCGCGTTCGCGGGTCTTTTCGATGCTGGCTGCCAAGGTTGGTACTTCCTGCCGCAACTCGGCCAGCTCTGCATCCAGAGCGCCAACGTCCGTTGCTGCATCGTGCTGTGCCTTGAGGTAGTTGTGCAAGTCGATGTTGGCTCGCTTGCGCGCAGCCGCCTCTACGCGCTCCTTGGCCTTTCGTTGGGCCTCCTCGATGCGGCGCTGGCGCTCCTCGGGATCGGGGGCGAGCAACATCCCCATATCTGCAGAGTCGCTGGCGTCCTCATTGCGCGCCCGCTCGGCGCCGCCCACGGTCAGGATCTCATCCTGCCAAGTGGCCTTGCGCTTGAGCGTTTCCAGGCGCCATTCATCAAAGCTGCCTTTGCCCAGGTAGTACCACACCCGCACCTTGCTTTGTTTGGCCCCGACTCGGGCGCCGCGGCCGTTGCGCTGCTTAATGCTGGCGGGAGTCCATGGGAGCGTCAGGTGGTGAATATCCGTAGTGCCGTGGTGGAGGTTGACCCCGACCTCTGCTTTCTTGTTGCAGATCAGGAGCCGGAATCGCCCCTCGTTGTAAGCGGCGGCAATCGGCTCTACATCCTTGAGCTTCTTCCCGTCAGCCCCCTTCATATCTGACTTACCATCAACGGTGTCAGCATTGATAATGCCGATCTGTTGCGGGGTAATGTCCAGGTGGTGGGCCAGCAGGCGGCGCAGCTTGTTGTGCTGCCTCTTGTCCTCGACAAAGATCAGCTGCTTGCCGCCCGCCTCGTAACTGGCCTTCACGTTCGCAACAAGGCGAGCGTACTTCGGCGTCATGGGGTGGCTAACATCGGTGTCCTTGATGCCGAACTTGGCCAGTCGCTTGACGACCTCCGCCTCGTAGGCGTCAGAAACAACCAGGCGCAGGGTATTACCCTCATGGGTGATTTGTGCGGAGGCGGTATAGGTCAGAGTGACAGAGCCGCTGCCATCGGCGTAATCGTCAGTGTCGTCTGTGGTTGTCGCTGTGGCGGCTACCCGGCGGGTCACCTTTTCAGGGAGATCGTTCACCAAATCCCTGAGTGCGGTTGCATGTTCGGCCGGTACCAGGAAGGTCATGGTCTTGTCATACAGATCCATGTCGGTACAAACCCGATCCATGTCGGCAATGATGGCGAACACGGCATCTTTCGGCTCGTCTTTGTCCTGTTCGCCGTTGCTCAGGCGCTCCGCTCGCTGGCGCAGCTCCTCATAGATCTGCTGCTGGCGCTCTGACATATCAACGGCGACATTCTCCTCCTCAAGGTCAGGGATTGTGACCGTTTTGGATACGTCCTTTGCCGTCTTGAAATTGACATAGCGATGGAAGAGGCTTCGCAGGCCGGAGAGGTTGCGGAAGCCAATCAGGCCTTGGCGGCTCTCTACTTCGCCGGAGAGCTTTTGCACCATTACGTTATCGGTCTCACCAAACACTTTGATGAAGTCGTTAACGTCAGCGATCCCGTACTTGCCCCACTCCTCAGGCGTGATGATATGGCTCAGCATGTTGAACACATCGACCGGGCTGTTTACGGTCGGGGTGGCGGTCAGCATGTAGCACCCGCGGCCCTCATACTTGCGCTGCAGCCATGCCATCTTCATCTGCATGTCCATAGCGGTTTGTGCAGACTTCGGCTTTGGCAGGTGGGCCAGCTGGGAGGCTTGGCGCCCCACTTCATAGGTGTTCCGGTAGTTGTGACCCTCATCGACAATTACGGAGTCAAAGCCGCAATCCTCGAAGTAGGGGAGATTCATGGCCTTCTTCGTGCCGGTGTCGCTGTGCTTCTCCTTGAACTTCTCTTTCTTCTTGGCCTCGCGGTAATTCTTCGCTTCACCCTCGATCAGGCCGGAGCGCAGGCCTGCCGCCATCATGGTGTCAACGTGGTCGATCACCGTTTCCGCTCGCAGCGGCAGGGTGGCGAATCGCTCCTTGCTGATCAATACCGTGCCTTTGGCGGTGTGCGGGATCATGTTGATGCGGGTGATCACCTCATCGCCGCTCAGGGTGCGCAGCTTGTCCCGGGTTAGGGGTTGGCCGTGCTTGTTGAGCTTGATCTCGCCCTCGTCATCGAGCACCGGCGTTTGCTCTACATCGCCGTCCTTGTTGCGAACCGGCTCGATACCCACAAACAGCATGTTCTGGTCAACGTAGGCGCGGCCATAGGTGGCAACCGCTTCGTGGTACCAGTTTTCCTCTACAGCTTTGGGGACAACAACGGCCGAGCGCTTGGAGCGGCCATTTTGCTTGTTGTAGGCATCCAGCAGGAGGGCGGTGGTTGTTTTGCCAAGGCCGGTACCGAAACCCAAGATCCCGCGCCCGTCCTCTGATAACCGGCGAACGGCTTGGTTCTGGTAATCGAACGGGGTGAGCTCTGCGTTGAGGCCGGTCAGCTCGAGCGGCGCGTCTGAGTGCTCGGGAGGCACATAGCCGTTGAATGTGTCGTTGTAGAGCTTAACCAGGTTGTCGCAGTCGTCATGCTGGCGCAACCAGGTACCGAATTGCTCCTCGAGCGACTTGATGCGGCTCATGTGGACGGCGGCGCCCTCGAGACCCGCGCCTCTTACTGGCAGATCATTGAGGTAGTGCTCGAGCTGGCGCTCAAATTGCTCGTTGCTGCGGCCCTTGAGCTTGCCGCCCTGACCATCGCTGTCATACCCGTACCAGGTGCCATCCTCGCCGTCATAGCTCTCGTCCAGCTCCATCTCGCCATCTACGGTAATCACCTTCCCATAGCGCAGGCCTGCATAGCCCTGGGAGCGCAGGAACTCAGACACATAGCGGCGTGGCAGCCAGCGCCCCAGCATGGTCATGTCGATAGCGTCTACGCCGGTATGAGGGCGCTTCCTGTCGATCTCTGCCAGCTGGCGCTGGTAGTTGTCGATAATGGCCTGGTCGGTGCCGGAGACCATTGCCAGCAGCAGCCGATCAGACTTCTTGGCTACATCGCCGCTGGTGGCCCTGTCCATCGGTGCCAGCATTCCATCCGGCGTGATGGCTACCCCGTCAACTTTGGCCAGCGCCTCGAGCGTCATAGGGACGCTGCCGTTGTAGTGCTCAGCGAAGTCGTCCAGATCAACCGGATTAAGGCCCAGCTGGCCGAAGAGGAAGGAAACTACCTGATAGGCATCCTCATCGTCATAAGCCCGCACGTTGCCCCGGTCGGCCTTGCCCTGCAGCAGGTCGGAGAGCTCGCCGGTGGGGTCGGTGGCGGCATAGAAGGCCTGCCAAGCGCCCGCGGCATTGCCGGTCTTGAGGGTGGCCAGCGTCTTATCAGCTGCGGCCACTCCGAATCGGGCGATCTCGTTGCTGATCAGGCTGCGGATCTGTGCCGCCTCTTCAACTGGGAATTTGCCGGTTTCGGTAAACACTGCCGCCATGGTGCGGATACGGTCACCGATCAGGGTGCCGCGAATGATCCGTTCCCGGTGCTTCGGGTCGGCCATCTTGGCCAGCTTGATTGCTTCGTGGACTCGCTGATCCAAGAATCGGGGATAATCCCGCTCTACCGCCATGATCTGGGGGAGGGTGAGCTCGAGCACAGCTTGAGGGTTGTCTGATAGGACGCTGCGGAGTTGGGATACCGATGCGGCGCCATAGGTTTCCTGGCTGATTTCATCGCCATCGCCGCCAGCTGGCTTGATGAGCTCCCATTCCCCAGCGGTCAGGCGGTGCCAGCGGCCGTTGATTTGACGCTCATCGCCTTCTGCATAGGTTGGGCTGGATGGCTCGGCCAGTTCGAGAGCGGCCCAATCAATGCGGCTGTCAAAGCGCTGTGCCAGTCGTTCCTTGATCCCCTGGTTGGTCAGGTTGCCTTTCTCCACGACCATTCTGGCGAACCGGCCGGTACCTGTGGTGGTCTGCTCGCCCATGATGAAGCGGCGACCCTCTGCTGACTCAAACCACTTGCCTTTGATCCAGGTATCCCAGAGCACGTTGGCGGCTTTCAGGTCGCTGCTCTTGCGGGAGTTGATCAGCTCGGCCATGTCGGCTGGGTGCTTACGCAGCAGGAGAATATCGGTAACGGTGTCGGTACCGTTGGCATCAAACGTGCCGGAGGGGAGGCGGTGAGCGCCCAGAAACTCTGCTTTGAGAGAAATGGCATGTCGCCACTTAGACCATGACGCTCTCGAGATGATGCGGGGAGGGACAACAACGCTGATCAAGGCGCCTGGCTTCACCTTGTCGATCATCCTGGTGATGAAATACTGATCCACGTATTTGATGTGGGAATACTCGGGATCGTGTGCCCCATTCATGCCTCGCGTATCACCGAACGGCACGTTGCCTACCGCACCATCCCAGGTGTTGTCCTCTGTCTCGCTGGCCAGCTGCTCAAAGGCGGCATGGCGAACGTGATCTTCTGGGTGCAACAGCTGGTTAATCTGGCTACTGGTGGCGTCCAGTTCGGAGGCGGTCATAATGGCCCCGGCTGGCTTGGTGCCGTTGAATACGCCAATACCGGCTGACGGCTCCAGATAATTACCCGGGCCAGCGCCCTGAGCTGCCATCATGTCCCAGACGCCTTCGGCTACATACTGGGGGGTGTAATACTCATCAATGGAGCCGCCAATCCCGCCTTTGCCGGAGTATTTGCGAAGGGCGTCTTTATCGGCCTCAGTGATGGAGCTCGGGTCTGCAGTGACGCGAGCAAGGACTTCAAGCGCGGCTTGGTTGGCAGCCAGTCTGGCCTTGCCAATATCTACGCCGTGAGTTTTGGTCAAACCGAATTCGACCGGGGCTGCGGGCAGGAGCGCCTTATCCAGGCTGGCCAGAATGCTGGCCACTGACCCCGCCGCAACAACGTCTGCGATTGCAGATGCGACTTTCGTGCGCTGCATGATTAATCTCCGTGGGTAAACAGCGCTTGAAATGGTAACATCCTAACAAGTCGGGCGCGCCCCGATTTCGTGACTCCCCGGTTAAGCGGCCTCCCCCAGCCGCACGCGCCCCTAGACGCGAATAGACCATGGCCAAAAAAGAAAAGGGACTGGTGGCGGTGATCGCCCAGGCGTTCGCTGGCTACAACCCCGATGACCAGAACAATGCGGGCATTCCGCTGCAAAGCGGGCCCGGGGCATCCTCCAGCTGGCACAACTCAGCGCCAGAAGCGGAAGAGGGCAGAGATCCGACTACCGATTCTGATTGGGTAGGCGATAAGGTCATGCCAGAAGATCGCTACCTGAAATATGACGTTCTGCAGGGCATGATTACCGATCCGCTGCTGTCTGGCGGTATAGACCTGCATATCTGTCATGCCCTGAGCGCTGACAACCGAACCGGCAACATAGTGACCATTGAGGCCACCGACCCGAGCATGGCCGAGTTGGCGGCCGAGCTGAATGCGGCGCTTGGCCCGCTCATCAATGAAGGCGCCCCCAGTTGGTGCAAGCAGATGGCGGTTTTTGGGGCTCACTACGTCCGCCCGTATGCCCGAGAGGGTGTCGGCATCGTTGATATTGAATCGTCCTGGTACACGATGGCGCGGCAGATCCGCGAATACGTCCGGGGCGGTAAGGTGGCTGGGTACACCTCCGAATACCTCAAGAAGCGCGGGACAGGCGGCGCAATCCAGCTGGCGGAGCCGTGGTCGCTGGTGGCCCTCAAGATCCCGTACTGGCAGCCAAACATAAACCGAGAGCCGCTGAACAATACCGGCACCCAGTACAGCCTCTACGATGACAACCACCGGCGGGTACCCATCGAGACGCAAGACTATGGTACCTCGATGCTCGAGCACTGCTATCCGGCATGGTGCGACCTCAAAGACTCCCTGGTGTCACTCAAGGGCTCCCGTTACAACGCCTCCCGAATCGACCGCTTTGTCGCTCTGGGGATGGAAAACCTCGACCCAGTGCAGGCGGCGCAATACCTGAATCTGGTGGGTACCCAGATGCGCAAAGATCTGGAGACGGCCGAGCGCAAGAGCCGCCAGAAAGGCCTGCTGCCAACGGTCTGGAACCGCATTGTTCCGGCCCTGGCTGGTGGCAAGGGCGGCGTGACAATCGACACTCAGACCACCAGCCCAGATATAGCCCATATCGAAGATGTGATGTTTCACCTAAAGCGCATGTCAGCAGGCCTTGGGCTGGATGTGTCAATGCTTGGTTGGGGGGATCTCATGTCTGGCGGGCTGGGGGATGGCGGGTTCTTCCGCACCAGCATTCACGCCGCCATTCGAGCTAACTGGCTGCGCATCGGCTTGCGTCACTCCATCCACCGGATGATCGACATTCACATGGCCAACAAGTACGGCAAGGTGTTCCCTGCCGGGCAGGCCCGCCCGATTGAGGTGAAATTCCACTCGCTCAATACCGCGATCGCCCAGGAAGAGGCAGAAGAGCGCGAATCCCGCGCCAACTTCGCCATGACGCTGGCCACCCTGCTCGACACCATCGAGAACGGCCGCTTGGCTGGCTCCGACACCTTCAAGAATCTGGCGCTTACCGACCTGGCAGGCATCGACAAAGATGTGGCCAAGGCGGTCATTCACGAACTGGCAAAGAGCGCCAGTGAGGCCGCGGATAGTGACGAGTTCATGGAGTCCGTTGGTTATCGGGGAGACAGGGCCGGATTCGATGCTTGGCTCAGTCAGAAAATCAACTCAGAAATCATCAGCTTTGTAGGAGGTGCGTCTTGATTATCGTTGAAGATAGTTTCGACCTGAAAAATGAAGGGCGCGCGGGTGGTAACCGGCGCCGTTATATCATCCATGCCGTAAAGGCCATGTTCCAAAGCCCGGTTACTCAGGAGGCTCTGAAACTGGGGGAGGCCTACGGTTATTTCGGTCACACGATCCGAGAGATGACCGGCAAGATGCGCCCGCGGGAGATGGAGGTGGTCACCATTGACGGCAAGCCGGTACAAATCCAGGTTGTACCGTCAAACCGCACGCTGGCTGTGGATGTAGACGAGAATGGCATCGTCAATCACAAGCAGGAGATCCTTGATACTCCCCCTGGCCGAATCGTTCAGGCAATGTGGAATGACAAGGTAGGCGGCTGGAGTTGGGCCACCAGCGGCTCCAATGATCCGGCGTTCGGCGCCCGCCCGCGCTCGTTCTTCGGCTTTGACTATGTGAAGCAGCCCAACTTTGTCCCGCTGGACAGGCAGCAGGCCATGATGGAGTCGGCCAGCGGCGAGCGGGTTATCGAGCTGTTGGTATCATCCGGCGTCAGCAATGGCGATGCGGTACCGCTGTTTGAAGGGTGGGCCGGTCTGTCAGAGAGCTATGCCGCCACTCGGGATGTGGACATGGACATTATGATGATGGAGGGGCTGCTCATCGAGGAGCGCAACCGTAGTCTGGTTCTGTCTCGAGATCTCGACCTGGCTAAGCAGGAGCGAGAAGAGCTGGGTAAGCGCCGTGAGCAGGCGCTCATGGAGGCTCTTGATACCGCCCCAATGGTATTCACCAAGGATCAGCGTGAAGCGTTCCTGCGCCTTTCTACCCCTGAGGATGCAAAGGTCGTGAAGATGATGCTGGAATCGCTGGCCAACATGGATGTGGAGAGCTTGCCGATCCGCCATCGCGCCGCGCCGGTGGAGATCACGCCGACCCCGACTAAGGGTGAGCGCTCCGGCATTCCGCTGGGGGCTGTGATCTTCCAGAAGCAATTGCCGGCATGGCCAAAGTAACGAGCTGAATCCAAGGCCGCCGATTGGCGGCCTTTTTCATGCCGCCTCTTCCTGTTTGCCCAATATGGCCTGCAGGTCGGCCAGCAGATCATCAGCCTGTTCGTGCATGGCCTGAACCTTGTCGGCCACCTCATCCAGTGCCGGGTTATTCATGGCGTCCACCTTCTCAAGTAGGCGGATCAACTCAGCCTTCAAGAATCGGGATTGGTTGATAATGGCCTGTTCCGGCGTTTTCTTTGCCATGGGGGCTCCTTACTGCTGGCAGAGGGCTAACTGGGAGTTGAGCGATTCGATAAGGGCGGTGTCGCCGCGGGCTGTGGCCATCTTCAAGAGGGCCATCAAGCCGCTGACGCTGGTTGTTGCCGATGCGGAGGCGCGCTGCGCTGCATAGAGCTCCTGTCGCGCCACACTTGCGGCCTGCTGTGGCTGCCGGTCAGGGTGGGCGGCCAGCATGGCGGCGAGCTTGTCAGCCAGCTCGTTATTCCCCTGCAGCTTGGCAACGTCCAGCTCCATCTCAATGCTGCGGGCGCTGCGCTGGTAGCCAAGTTTAGATTTCAGCTTGGCGGCAATGATGGCGGTGGCGTCTTTCACGCTCTTGAAGGCTGTGGTCTTGTGACGGTTGGCAAATTCGACTGCTTTGGTAATGAGCTTGCGGAGGTACTTGGAGAGCTTGCTGGCGCTGGCGCGCTGCTTGTCGGCGTGTTCGGCCAGTGGTTCAGGGTGTATGACATACCGATCGAAGTATTCACCCTCTACCCGGAACTTGGTCAGCACTCCCCAGCGAACCAGTTGGGCGATCACCAGTCTGACATTCCGGCGGTCTTGGTACTCGCAGAGTTGGCGAATACGCTCCTTGCCCGGATGTGCAATCCATAGGTTGTTAGTCTGCGGAGATTTGGCGCTGGCGTGGCCTGCAATGGCAAGTAACACTCGGCGTTGAGCGGAGTCATGTGGCCAAGCGTTGATGATGAGGTTTACAAGGTCAAAATGGTGCTGTTGGTTCATGGTTTTACAAAACCTAAAAGCTCGCCTTTTAGCCTTGAAATGGCGGATCTGCCCCTGTATTCTTACTCATAGAGTTGGTGTCCGTTTAGGGCTACAACTCCGGTTATCAGGTAGACATTGATCTCTTTCAAGAGCTCAGGTTGAGCGGATTTAATGGAATCCATCTGATAGTTGACGGACGGTGTTGCTTTCACCTTCTGTGGTCAAGTAGCTGGTAACTGCTTGACCTACGTTTTTTACTCTACCCGATCGTCTTGTGATCATGCAACGTGATCACTTGATGATCGGGTAAAAAAATATTAAGCCGCCTTCGGGCGGTATTTTTTTATCTGCAGCCCGCCAATCCTCAGTTCCCCATAACGATTCTATCGAGAGCGCAAAGCGCAAGCGAAGCGTGCGCGTTTGATCTCTGATCTATCTGCTTCAATGTTTTTGTTTAATGGATCGGAAGCCTAGAGGCCTGATTTGCCAAGGCTTTCAGGCTGTCCATTCTGCTGCTCTGGGTGGTCTCTCCTGGTGGTGCTGGTGGGCCTGCTGGGTGAGGGGGAGGATCGGAAGAGATGGCGGGGGGATCGGAGGCTGCTGGTCTGCGGGCACAAAAAAGGCGCCGTGATGGCGCCTCTTATAATCGACCCTGCGATCAGTTGAACGGGCAGTTTTCCACAAACCGCCGGGTGGCTTCTCGTAGCCATCTGTTCCGCTGATCAGGGTGAATTGAGAGGGTGCTAATGACGTTCTCTACATTCTTGAGGTCGTCAAATGAGTTAATGCTATTCATCAGCTCTGCGATGCTTTGTTTCATGGTTGTACCTTTGCTTCTTGATTGACGGGACGCCCCCGACGAGTCCAATCATGCCCCAAACGAGCCGTTAAATCATCCTAACAAATCTACCTATGTGTCGTTATTGTGATCTTGGTCAAGTTTGATGCCAAATCAGGGCAAAAGACCTCAAATGGAGTTGTTAGGATATTTACAGGAGCCCTGATTAGGGTTAAAGTCTTGCCCCGTCTGGATACGAAGGGGGTTTTATGGATGGCGAGTACAGCAGCGTAAAGGAGGTTCTTCGGCTTCAACTGCTGGCGGCCCGTCACGCTGACTCTCCATCGGTACTCGATGGCCTTGAGCTGGTGGAGCCCGCCGTTGAGGAGGAACCAGCCGAAGCTACCCCAGAGAGCGGCGCCGATTTGCGCTGCACCTTCTGCGAGGAGGGTCTGGTTAAAGGCCTTTTCGGCAAGGACTACGAATGTGCGGTGTGTCATGGAACGGGTTTCGACCTATCCAAGCCGGTCGCCGTCATCAAGTACCTGCTGGGAGGTGGTCGCAAGCTGCGAAAGCACTACAACGACCTGCGGCGAGAGTGCCGCGAATTTAGGGATATGTGGTCTCCAGAGGAGATTAAGGCAAGGCAGGAAGCCATTTTTTGCGAAAAACACAGCTCACGCTTTGATTAACCCCGTTTAGGAGAAAAGTAATGTCGAACATCGAAAACAGTGAAAAGGCCATGGGTAAGCGCATTCAGCAGGTGCGCCAGTGTTTGGGCCTGTCCCGTCCGAAGTTCGCAGAGCTGATCGATGTGCCGCCGACCACCCTGAAAAACTACGAGCTGGGTTATCGCGGTACCAGTGGTCACATGCTCGGCCAGCTGGCTGCCCAGCCTAAAACCGCCTCTTACGTTTTGTGGGTGATCTCCGGCGAGACCGGTTCACCTCAGTCGGTGCCGACCGCTGATCTGAATCCGTCATTCTGACCAGTCGCCAAATCAAGGAGCCCGTTTTAACCATGAATCAGTCAATCACCTTGAAGCCGTCTCAGATCGAGAATGAGGCGCTGGCGTCTGCCGTTCGCGCCCAGTTCGATGATGAGTTCGAGGCCTGCCGCCTTGCCCTGTCTACCGCCGCAACTGCCTATTGCGAGGCTGCCATCCCTGCGGAGGTACGCATGGCCCATGAAGTCGTGCATCCCTACCTCCACCGCTCGGTTACTGCTCGCTTCACTGATGGTGGAGAGCCGGTTTGTCTGTCCGATGGCTGCGGCGTTTTCTACCCCGTTCACCAGATCCCGTTGGGTGAGCCGATGGTGATGCCGCGTGATCGCCTGATCGCCATAGACAGGGAAATCAAAGAGTCGCTGCCGCTGGTCTCTGCGATAGCGGCAATGGGAGAGCTGCTGGCCCAGGTGATGGACACCTATCGCAAACTGGCTACGCAATCTGCGTGCGGGGTGGCGAGATGATCTCTTTTGTGACAGTTGGCCGCGTACCGGAGCGCGTGGTTATGCAGGCGAAAGAGATCTTGGAAAGTGGTCGAGTTCGCCCAAAGAAAATGGTCTGTCGTGGTGGAAAGGCCTTTTCTCTGCCGGTCGGCCGTAAGTGGAGACTTTGGATGCCTGTCGCTGGTGGCGAGTATCAGCTTATGTCTCACGAGAGGTACAACCGCCTTGCATAACCAACTGAGTGTGAATTTGAAAACCCCCGGCGCCCGTCTGCGGTATGTCAGAAGGACGGTTCTCGGCCTGTCGAGAGTAGACGCCTGGGACATGACAGGGGTTCCAGAAAAAACCCTGCGGAATTACGAAATCGACAAGAACCGGATGCCGCTGATGGCCATCGTCAAGATCTGTGAGTGCATCCCGTTCGCCCCTTACATGCACTGGATCATGTTGGGTTCTGTGAATACGGTCACCCAAGTAGACCCGATCACCGGCGAGCACAGCCAGGCGGCGGCCGAAGCGGCCATGAAGGCTCTTGAGCAGCTTGATGATCGCTCTATGGATTCGGTTGTCGCCACGATGCGCTCGTTAGTGCCGGGTGGCCGATGAAGCGGGTTTTTATTGTCGTCCCCTTTAACCAGCTGGTGGATACACAGATCCCTCGGTACCTGGTGAGGGAGTTGCTGTTGAAGCGAGAGGGTGTGTTGGTTTTAAACCCCTCGGTGCTGCCGCTGGGACTGACCAGCGAGGAGTACGCAAAGATTTGTATGGCGCTGCTATCCATCGCACAGGAAGTTCATTTTCTCCCAGGGTGGGAAAGCGATCGGGTATCGCGCGCCCTGCACGCCATGGCCCAGACCGGCGAGCAGGTTATCCATCTGGACGGGCTTGTTTCCGTGTCAGCGCACCATGTTGAAAGAGGTTGTTATGAGCAAGAGAGTTGATCCCCAGTCCGTCCCACAGCGCACTCTGGTGTCCCTGTATGTTGATGTTGCCCTGGTAAAGCAGGCCGAAGCGGCTGCCCGCCAGCGCGATAAGGAGTTCAGCGCCAAGATGCTCGCCAAGCAGCCACCTGGAATGGTTCAGCGTGTTCGCCAGTTCCTTGGTCTTGGAGGGAAGCAGTGAGCATTGAGACCGCAAGTGTTCTGGCCGCCGTTCGGGCCATGGCTGAGCAGGCTCGCAAGAAGATAAAAGGGGGGTTCGCCTCCCTTAACGACCGGCGAGAGCTGGTGGCCGAGCTGGGGCGTGGGTATGCCGAGCTGGTGATCCTGCTCAAGGCGGCCGGACTAGAGCCGCCCCGCTGCCTCCACAACTGGCGAGAGGCAACGTATCGGGAGATGCGCCGCAAGAACCCTGATGCGGAGCCGCTGCTGAAAGAGGTGTCGATACTCGATGACCTACGGCGCCAAGCCCGAGACCTGTCGGTGACCCCAGCAACCTCTCGAGGTGCCCCGCTCAATGAGCGAGACAAGGAAGGAATGTACTGGTCGGCAGAGATGAGAAGCCTTATGCGCCCCCCGTCACGCCTCGTCCAATCAAGTAATTAATCCCCCGGGCTGGTTCGCCAGCCCGCCAAATCAAGAAGCCCCGATATGACTATGACTAAACGAGTTGATGGCTTGTCCGCCATTCTGGAACGCCTGCAGCTGTCACTGAACACTCAAAGCAATCGCTGCACTGCCGACCCGTTCTTTTGCGTGTTCTCAAAGCGCGAAATTGTGGTAGATGCCGAGTTCGACCACGACAAGATCGTGTGGTGGAACACGGAAGAACACATTGATGCGTGCGAACGGACAACTCGGTGGCTTGATTACCGCGAGGAAACTTACCGCTCAACCGGCGACTGGGTGAAGGTTGCGATCAAGGAGGTAGACGAGTTTGTGACTGCCTGCTTCACAGAGCAGGGCTGTAAGGACTTCCTCGAGATCCAAGGCCACAACCTGCGCAAGCCTTTCATCTACGTCACTGGCCTGTTCCGCAACCGAGAGATGATTGCCCTGCGTGATGCACTGATGGTTGGCCAGCTGGCAGAGAAAAGCGACCGGTCAAACCGTGCCATTGCTGACCTGGTAAACAACCTGCGTGATACCGCCATCAAGTACCAGGGCTCCCAGCAATTGCGCACCCAGCTGGCAAACATCATTGTCCCCGTCCTGAAAGGGGTGGAGCTGCACCGAACCGACCTCGTTCGCTACTGCCATGAGTGCGGCCATGTCGGAGAAGTTAACGATAAGCACCTTGATTGCTGCCCCTCTGGCCAAGGTAGCTATGTGCGCAGGGCTGTAGCCGAGCAAGCGCGCCTTAGCTTGAGCAAGCCCGAACAGTCAAAGAATGCTTGTCAGTTGCCCTCCGAGGAGTGGAGTGATGACGCCGATCCCGAGATCACCAAGGCGGCCTATCTGGAATTGCAGGCACGGCAGGATCAGTTGCAGACCGAGCTGGCACAAGCCCGAGCGGCCTTGCGGAAAGCAGAGCTGGCACTCGAGAAGGCGGGGGTTAAGGCATGAAGTATGCGATGTGCCGCGAGCGCCTGGAGCACGCCAATACCCTGATCAAGTTGATTGCCAGCCGTGGCCGCCGGTTCTTTTACAACAAGGGGGCCGACCGCACCGCTGAGATGTGGATCGACCTGAACGGCCGGATTTGGTTCATGGACGATTACACCGGCCAGCCAATTTACACGCTGTACCGCGGCCGCTGGCGGGGGTTTAGCCATGGCGGCACGCTCCGAGATCTGGTGATCCGTCTGCACGACTACATTGCCCATGGCCACCTGCTGTCAATCGAGATCATCTGCCCGACCCGCAACAACCCAGAGGACGGCAATATCTGGGGGTACCCCAAGGAGGAGGCGGAATTGCTGCGGCAAGAGTGCGAGGGGCTGCCCCTGTTCTGCACCTACGAACCGGGCATGAATAGGGAAAGGGTGAGGGATACCCTGACGGCAGCCGGGATCACAGTGGATAGCGTCACCGTGCGCCAGCTACGCGAGTTACATGAATGCCTCCGGCTGCTGCTGCCCCAGTTCACCAACTGCTACGAGGGGACTATGCGGATCAATGGCTATCGCAGCGACCCGGCATTTTTGACCATGCGCACGTTCAGCTGGAAGTCCCGAGAGGCGGTCAGTTTTAACGGTCGGGATCAGTTTATCGGCATCGCCGGATGGGCTGACGACAGGAACGTTGTCCCGCTGCTGGTGGCCCTGCTGCACTGGGCCTCCCTGATTGAATACCGCCGCGCCAAAGGGGGTAAGGGATGAGCCATACCGAGCACCTGCTCGCATTGCTCAAGGAGGCGGCCGAGGTGGCCCCTCCTGAGTTGAAGGAGCGCATCGAGGCGGCCATTGGTGAGAGCGCACCAGGCATGTTCTACCTGCAGGACGCCCGCGGGTATTCAGGGAATTGCATTTCGTGGTGGCGGGCAGGGGGTGGCTATACAACCAGCCTTGCCGAGGCCGAGTTGTTCACCAGGGAGCGGGCCTGTTACCACAACCAGGACAGGGAGACAGACATTCCATGGCCTGCTGAGTATGTGAGGGCGCGCGCTGACATGACCGTGGACATGCAGCGAGTGACTATCAGTGAGGCTCTGGAGGGTACCGGCATCAAGCTGCACAAGCCTGACCGGCCGATCCGCCAGCCCAACAAGTGCTTTACCTGCGGCAAGTTCTACGGCGCCCGCCATTACTACGACTGCCCGCACTGCGGCGCCAGCAACGCACCATAAGGGGGATGTGTGACAGATAAAGTGGTGGCCCGAATCACCAAAGAGGTGGAGGTGGATGTGTGTGTCTATCTATCCGAACTGGAAACCTCTGATTTGGAGGCCGAGTTAAAGCGGCGGAATCTGGGCCCAATGCTGACCCCTATTGGAGCCGAATTTGACCATGATCAGTTTCTCGAGAGCCTTTATCAAGCCGTGGTTTTCGATGACCGGGCTCGCCAAGATCAGCTGGTTCGAGAGCTGCTGCGGGAAGTTGGTAACAAGACGGTTTGATGGGTCGCTGGTGGCCCACTTTTGAGGATTTCACATGGATATTTTAGACCGCCAAACGCTTGCCGCTGCAGTGCTGGGGCTGACCGATGATCGGGTCGAGGCGATCATGAATGGCGATGAGGATTTTGATACCCCGCTGATGGAACGGTTTGGTGTGGATCTGGATACCTTCGGTGGCATTGCCGAGGCGCTGATCCTGCTGACTGCGCCGGTTAGTTGTGATCAGGACGGCAATCAGATTCACGCATTTGTTCGCAATGAGGGGACTTTCCTGAGGGCGCTGGCCACCGAGAAGGGGGCAAACGTGAGTTGGGCTCACCCGCCAGCCGGAAATGACCATTCTCCCGAGGTCGGCAATATGGTCAGCGCGTTGGGCCCACACGCCAGAAATGAGCGAAAGCCGGGGGAGGTAGGTCGGCATGGATGATGAGAAAAAGCGCCTCCATGCCCAGCTGGTCAAATTGGGCGACATGATGGGAGATGGCTTGCACTTAGAGCCGGATGGGAAGTGGATTAGCAGGGATTACAAGAAGATCCTCCGCGCCCTGGGGATTTCAGCTCCGAGAAGAAACAACGGCGGCGCCATCAACCAGGCGATGGCCGAGGCATTAAAAACGGCTCGCTGCACTTGTGGGGCTGAGTTGAAGCAGTCCCGCTCTGGATCGATGCGGGCTGACTGTACCAGGTGTGAAAACAGGTACCAGTTTAAGCGAGGCCGGAAGGCCTCAGGAGGCTGAGATGTATAAGCCAAAGTGCCAGCACCTAATAGGCCACCAGTGCGGCAAGCTCGATGCCAAGTGCCTCGAGTTGCGCTGGTTCGGCGGCTGTAAGGTCTGCCCGTTCAAAGGGATGGAGAAGCCGCCGGTTCGGCCTCAGGTACCGAACCCAATATCACGCCCAGATAAGGAGAAATGAAGTGAGCGCATTCAAATTCAAACCGGCAACCGACCTTGAGCTTTACGAGCTGCTGGTGGCTGCATACCCGGACAAGTTCAGCGAGGACGGCCCAGACATTTGGGACGATGTGATGGAGTTTGCCGAGGAGCTGGTGAGTAGTGGTGAAGTTGAGGTTCTGAGTGAGCTTCTGGGGCGTATCGTGATGCTGGCCAGCCCTATGCAGGGGATGATTGCCGGTGAGAGTCGGCATAGCTTGGGCAAGGTCACCATTCAGGGCAACCAGGTACTAATGACTTCGGCCATCTCCCGCCCGGTGGCCATGCCAGAGAGCAAGTGATGACCCCATACGAACGGGATGTGACGACCCTAACTCGGACACAGGCCCTTATCTGGCTCAAGAAGAACGACCCGGAGTATGACTGGCTGGGTCAGGGGTTATCGAGGGAGGAGTTGGTTGCCGTCATTCGTGACAACCTTCACACCTTCGGGGAAACGAATCAGGCGCCCGGGCTGCGGGCTGTAGAGGTGTAGTTGTGAGCAAAAAAGAAGTTCGAGTTAAGTATCTTGCCGGTATCTATGCCGCCCTCGATGAGACGGAAATGGGTGCTGACGGGAAGTGCGTATACCCCAAAGAAAAGATCAAGCAGGTGTTGGAGACGGTTAAGCACTTGCTGGCAGAGGATGGCGTAAAGCCGCTCGATAGTTAGATAAAAAACGAGAGATGGCCTGAGTGGGTCATCTCGCAATTTTCTCAAGATGCAGAGGTAATTGGGTAATGGGCGTTGCAGAAAACATCAGTCACAGCAGCTTTCCAAAGCAAGGCAGTCTTTTAGGAAAGTCGGTCAACGTGTGCTTCCACTACAAAACAAGTCACACCATCCGTGGGGTTTGTGTTCGGGATGATGTGGAGGCGCCATTTGAAAGCATTTTCCGTCTTGATGATGGCCGGAGTGTTCGGTCTGTAGAGTGCCAATTCAGCATTGCTGAGCCGAACGAGCAGCCAGAGAAAAAAGCAGAGCGAGCTGATGAGTATTGCTACTCATGGAATGGAGAGGGCTTCAAAAGCGATACCTTTTACAGCGTCAAGGATGCCCTGGCGGCTGCCGCTGCAGATAACGAAGAAGATAATGCCCACGTTCACATTGGCAAGGTGGATCGCCCCAGCAATAGCCAGTTTTTCCCTGATGCTGGCGATGTAATTGAGCACATGGAAAACCAAGCTAGCGACTACGGCGGAGAGTATGCGGAATACTACCCAGATGTGTCTGAGGAGGCCAAGGCTGAGCTTGGTGATCAACTGGCTGCGCTCCTCGATGCGTGGTGTGAGAGGCACGATGTTTCCCCGAATTTCTACCAGGTTGTCGGCGTAAAGGAGTATCCCGTCTCGTCATCTCCAAGCCAGGAAGGGTGATCAGCAATGCCGTGTTACACGCTTCACGACAAGAACGGCAAGGCAGTTGGCCATCTCTGTGGAGAGCTTGGCCCGCACTGCGCTTGCTGTGGAGGGGTATCTGGGTACCTGTGTGATTTCCCAGTGGGGGAGGATAAGACCTGTGATCGGCCGCTCTGCAATGTTCACGCTGCAGAGGTTGCGCCAGAGCTTCATTACTGCCCTGGTCACCTGCAGGAGTGGCAGGCCTTCATGGAGTCGGGAGGCGTCAAGAAGCAGCTGATTAGCGTTGTTCCGTTCGCCCGGGGGCACTGGGTCAATGCGCCAAAGGGGCAAGGGGAAGGGTAAGACACCATGCAGCGATCTGGAGGGGAGACGGCGATGGAGAATGGCAAGCTGGGGTTTACCAGGGAGCAGATCGAACTGTTCAGAGAATGGTTTGATGCCGTTCAAGACCTCAATCCGGCCTACCTCAAGAAAGGCGATTACGCCCTCGGCAAGGAGCTGTACGAGCGCCTTGGCCTAAGGGTTCCAAATAGCATATCGACCAACGTTGGAAGTTGAGGGAAAAATCATGCGCGAAATCAAGGTGTCCTTTACCACTTCCGTCCCTGACGATGCAACGGATGAACAGGTTCAGGAGTGGCTGGAATTTGAACTGAACGCAAGTGGGGGTATGTCAGGAGAAAACCCGCTGAGTTCAAACCCTATCGAAGCCGACTCATTCAGTGTTGAGTTCGAGTAAGAGGAAAAAATCATGTGCAACTGCCAGACAATGGCGCGCGACCTATCCGAAACGCTAGGCGGGCGTTTTCCGCCTAGCACCCACGCGCCGAAGTGTGAGGACTTCAAGCAACTGGAGTTCACCTGCATCAAGTTCGATAACGCCAGCTTTATCGTGCCGGTGGATGAGCGTGATGGCGTGATCGAGAACATTGACGGGCCGCACCATGTTGAAACCGTGATGCTCACTCAAGACCAGTTCGACAATCTGCCGGAGTGGGAGGGGTGAGCCGATGGCTGACAACAAGGAGTTTGCCGAGCAGATCGTCGCCGCTTTAGTGCAGCTCGGGACGGATGATGCTCTGAGCTGCATGGGGAGGGTGATGTGCTGGGTTGCAGCAGACCACGGCCATCCCCTCCAGTTTGATTGTGATCTCGGGGTGGTGGTCATCGAACCCCAGCCGTTGCTGCTGGATAAGGTCGAGCAGGTACTCAAGAACAAGCAGCGCGAGCATAGCTACATGCTGAAAAGGGCGGGGGAGCTGCAAGAGAGAATTGCCAAGCTGACCAGCGAACTGACAGAGCTGGGGTATCCCCCTCCTCCCGGTAGCTTTGCGGCCACCTTGATGAGTGTTAAGGGGGAGTCGTGAGCACTGCGGTAGAGGCCTGCATAGCCCACTTTGTCGCCTTCCATGGCGATTGCTGCGCCTCTTGCAGTTGGTGGCATTACATCAACTCCGCCACTGGGGAGTGTCATCGCTCGGCCCCTGTGTCAGGGGAAGAACGGCACGGGATGCTTGGTATGGAGTCGGTTAGCCTGGCAATGCCAGCAGGGCATGTAATAACCCAGAGAGGCCACCGCTGCGGAGATTTTGAGAGGAAGGCGTTTCTGTGGCAGATGAGTGGTTTGCGAATGGATGGGGAGTAGCTATGGGTTGGTTCATGGTTGGGATGATTCTGTTTCTTGCGCTAAACATAGCGGTCAGCGCGTACATACGTGAAGATCCAGTAGAAGGGCTTATGGCGGCTGTTGCGGCGGGGTTTGGATATTATGTGTATTACTGTGAGGTGGCGTAATGGCTGCGTTTGTTGAAGTGCCCATTAATTCACTGAGTTCGCCAATGCTGGATTGGGCTGTGGCTGCTGCAATTGAATTGAAGATGATGCACCAGGAGTCGGGCGGCATTGCTGCCTGTGATGCTTATCGTTACATCAGTGCAAAGGATGCGGCTAATACTGACCCTGATTACCAACCCTCAATAGACTGGAATCAGGGTGGCCCATTGCTGGCTGAGTTACTGGAAAGTGGAAAATGGGAGGCGCTGCAGGGGCAGCACCCCGGCGAGGTTATTTTGCAGAACGGCAGTGTGAGGCTGTCCGGTTCGCTGCTGGTGGCCACCTGTAGGGCTGTCGTCACCACTGCCTTTGGTCGGGCGGTAAACGTTCAGCGAGAGCTTATCGGCCGTTCGGAAATGCCGTAGGCCGGTTCCGCTGGTAATTGCTCTGAGGTCACCCGTATTCAAAGGCGAGGTCACCTCTATTTGCCTCGAGGTCACCCTCATTTGCTGTGAGGTCACCTGTATTTGAAGAGTTGAGAAAAGCCCGGCCTGTTCGCTGGGCTTTTTGTTGGGCGGAGTGGGTGGCTGGTGGACGGCTTATTTTGGGGCTTTTTTGCGTCCATTATTTTTGTGGCGCGTTACGTTGTGTTATCCTAACAATCTCAAAGAGACGTTATTTTGTGATTGGAGAAGCACGCCAAATGAATGCACTCACCCCAACCTCGTTACTTCCGCGTGACGAGGTGATCATTCGCCAGGAGAGCCAGGAGGTTTACGTTGTCACTCTGGAGCTGGCCTCTCTCACGCCAACCGGCGAATCCCTAGAGATTGAGCGCGAGCGCCTGATTGACCACATCATCACCCACCAGTACCGGGATCTGGCAGCCCTGCGGAGTGAATTGGGGGTGCGGGAGCAGTTATTGGCTGCGGCCACCAGCAAGTTATCGTCCCTCGATGGAGAGTTGGCGATTGAGCGGGCCACCAGCGAAGGGCGCCAGAAGGTTATCGAGCGCCTTACGCTGGAGTCCGGTTCGGCCAATAGCGAGGCAGTGCAGGCCAAACAGGCAACCATCGAGCGCCTAGCCGGTGAGTGTGCCGACCTTCGGGCTCGGATTGGCGAGCTGGAGCGCGAGCTGGCCGCATCAAAAGAGGGGGCAGCCGCCGCCGGTGACGCTTCCGCCCGGGCTGCAGATGCTTATGCCCGCCTTGCTCACGTAGAGGCCCGCCGTGACGAACTGGCCGCCAGCCTGCAATCGGAGCAGACGGACAAGAACCACTTAGCGGTGCAGTTGAAAGACAGGCAGGCCAAGCTGGCCACGGCCGAACGCGAGGTTCGCCAGCTGCGCGACTCTCTAGCGGTTGCTGACCGTGGCAAGCAGAATGCCTTGGCTGCCCTTGAGACACGACTGCGCGAGGCTCACGCCCTCGAGCTGCAAGCCGTGCGTAGCGAGTATGACGGCGTTGCTGCTGTTGACCAGAAGGAGCTCACCACCCTGCGCCGTCAGGCTAAGCAGGTACCGGATCTGGAGCGGGAGATTGCCCGTCTGCAGGAGAAGTGTGATGGGTTGCTGGCTACGAACAAGACATACAAGGGGAACATCAAAAAGCTGGAGGCCGAGCAGGAGAGCTTTGCTCGCACAATGGAGAAGGCCCAGAACATGCTGACGGTGGTTAACGGCCACTATGCCCAGGCACGCCGGGATGTTGATTATGCCTATATGTCTCTGAGGGCTTTCAACAACCAGCCTGAGTACAAGTCTGACAGCGGCCGGCTAACAATTATGAGCCTGCACCCAGGGCACATTCAGTCCACGGATAACGAGACCATTCACCCCGACAAGCCGATCTGCTGGTGGAACACTCCCCGCGGTCTCGGTTGCGTTGTGATGTATTCGGCCGCCCCGCGGGATGATGACGGCGAGCACTACCTGATCTTCCCCTCCTTCTCGGTCACTGTTGCTGGCGTTGATGAGACTATCGACATTGCCAAGGCTGTGATGCCGCCCAAGGATGAATGGCCCGCCATCATCGAGCACTTCAAGCAGATGAGCGCCAAGGAGATGCAAGTCGCCATGGAGCACAGCGAAGCCGCCGCCATCGCGTACACCGAAATGAAGAATCCTGACGCAGAGGCAAAGATCCTGGCCATGCTGCGCGCCCGCCAGAGCAGCACTGCCGTTATCCAGCGCAAGCAGGGTAAGTCAGCCAAGAAGCGCCGCTAAGGGGGATTTGTGCGTCATTCACCCGAGCAGTATGAAGCCCTGATCGCCCGCCAGAAGGGATGGGCGGCCCAGGGCATCAAGAGCGGGAGCGGCAAGGCTTTTGGTGGCGCCGGTGTGGGGCTGGTTCCCCCCAAGGCCAAAAAGCCGAAGGAGAAGCCGAAGCGGGGGGAGGTCGGTTATGTGTCCCCCCATGCTGCCGCCATGGCCGCCCTGGCAAGTAACCCTGATCTTCGCAATGGTGCCCAAGAGCACTACGAGCAGGTAGAGCTGTTCTATTGGGCTGAGCTTTATAGCGCTGAGCTCTACGAGTCGATGGCCGCCGTCCCGAACGGTGGTCACCGGAGCAAAAAGACCGCCGCCGATCTCCGAGCCGAGGGAGTGAAGCCCGGTTACCCCGATATACTGGTCGATCTGCCTGCTGGCGCTTATCATGGGGCCCGCTTGGAAATGAAGGCCGAGAATGGCCGCTTATCCGAGCTGCAAATAGAGACCCTGAACTCACTGGCAGATAAGGGTTTCTATTGTGCGGTATGCTGGGGGGTCGAAGAGGCCAAGGCGGTGCTGATTGCCTACATGGCTTTAGCCCCTGGCCAACGCATGGCCGAGAGGCCACAAGACGCCAAGTGGCGAACTAAAAAATAAAACACCTGATGAGGGGGGAAACAGCGATGCGTATGAATAACAACAGAAGGGTGATTCTCGATTTGCTCTGCAATCCCGGGTACATGATGTTACGCCGGAATGCGAGCACCACCCCTATGAGTCTCAGAGGTGTACTGCTGACTGGTACCTGCATCGTTGAGCTGAAAGATGGCCATGAGAAGTTGATTTCAGAGGTGAGCGGCCGGTCGGCCAGCAACCTGATCAATGACGGCTATGTCGAACTGGCCGAGCGCAAGCCGATGTACGGTGTGTATTACCAGCTCAGTGAGAAGGGCCGCCGAGTGGAGGTACCTCCAGCGCCAAAGAGCATAACCCGCCGCCGTGTGGTTGAGGGGTATGCACTGGAGTACGGCACCCACTTGAACTATCACCATGGCCGCAAGTGGTTCTATCTGTCAGACGACAATGGGCAAGAGGAAGTGATCGAGAACCCCGTAACCGGTGGGGCGGTAGAGCGCCTTGTCGATCTCACACATGAGCAGTGGGAGAAGGCCATTGAGGTGGCCGGTCGAAAGCTGCAGCAGAAAGGGGATGCAATTGCTCAAACAAAAACTACGGGCGGTAGCCGCCAACCTAAGAAGTGACGGCGATAAAGTGATGCGTCAGGCACGGCAGGAACGGGGCGGAATGGTGGGCTGTCAGCCGCAATCTGCACGCGAGCTCAACCTCGTTCGATATGCCGAGGCCCAAGTGAAGGTTGACATGGCAAGCAAGCTGGAGGCTCTGCTCCATGGCGATTGAAGTAGTAAAGGGGCCGGGACGCCCCAAAAGCCCGAACCCTGAGAAATCAGCCGCGGCCCGCCAGAAGCGGTACCGTGATCGCTGCGCCAAGCTGGGTATTGTTGAGCTCCGCGGCATTCGCGTTTCAGAGAGTGAGCGTGATGTTTTTGACGAACTGGCCAAAGTGAAGGGGTTTGGCTCAAGAGTAGAGCTGGTGGTCAGCACGATATTGGAGGAGGCCGCCAGCCTTGGTATTCACATTAAAAATCACGCAATCAAAACAGGGGAGGGTGTTAGGAAGTGAGTGATCTATCGCGTTTATTCTCCCTCGATGCGGAGGAGTGGCTGGCGTCCCTACCGGACGGCTCAGCAGATTGCATCATCATCGACCCCCCTTACGAGTCACTGGAAAAGCACCGCAAGCGCGGCACGACAACCCGCCTGGCTCACAGCAAGAGCTCCAGTAACGACTGGTTCAAGATTATCCCGAACGCTCGCTTTGAGGCGCTATTCGCCCAGCTGTATCGGGTACTGAAAAAAAACCGCCACCTGTACCTGATGTGTGACCAGGAAACGATGTTTGTGGCCAAGCCGCTGCTCGAGGCCGCCGGATTCAAGTTCTGGAAGCCCATTGTGTGGGACAAGTTAGCCATGGGGATGGGGTACCACTACCGCGCCCGTTGCGAGTACGTCCTGTTCTGCGAGAAGGGGTACCGCAAGCTCAACGATCTGGGTATCCCTGATGTGCTCAACTTCGAGGCGGTAGACCAAGAGGACTGCTACGACCTGATCCCGGCTAAGCGT
This sequence comes from Aeromonas sp. Y311-2, assembly GCF_027706025.1. Taxonomy (NCBI): domain Bacteria; kingdom Pseudomonadati; phylum Pseudomonadota; class Gammaproteobacteria; order Aeromonadales; family Aeromonadaceae; genus Aeromonas; species Aeromonas sp. Y311-2. Next base: position 29,896 of record NZ_JAPDCL010000022.1, read on the forward strand.
GTTCGGTTCGGGTACCCCACGGAGAAGCCGGTCGGCCTGATTAAGACCCTGCTATCCCAGAGCACCCAGCCCGGGGAGCTCATTATCGACCCCTGCTTTGGCTCTGGCTCCAGCTTGATTGCCGCTGACGAGCTCGGTCTGGAGTGGATGGGTAACGACCTGTCCCCAGCCGCTCACGAATACTTCCATAAACGCCGCCTGGAGGCCGCCAATGTTTCAGCTTGATGAATTGACCCGTTACCAGAGCCACAAGACCGTTGCCGCCAAGCCTATGAGCCGTGGGGAGTACAACGAGCGCCGCGGCTGGTCGCTGCCTGCCAATGAAGATCCCGCCGATCCCGGCTATCTGGTGGTCTACAACATCGGTGAGTCACGCCAGCACGTAAGCTGGTCGCCCAAGGATGTGTTCGAGGAAGGCAATCGCAAAGCCGACACCTGGCACGACCGCCTTGTTATCGAGCTGATTGAGCTGGAGGAGCGCCTTTCCTCCCTGGTCACCTTCTTGGACATGGAGGACAAGCCATGCACCGAGCAGGAGGTTGCCGCCCTGGCTGGCCAAGCCCGGATGATGCTCCATCTTGCCGATGCACTGCGCGAGCGTAGCGGCCGACCTGAGCTCCTGCCGGTTCGCCCTGATAACATCCAGTCTTTTGATGACCGGAAATCAACTGACCTCAGGGTGTGGCTGGCTGGTGGTGCGCTCCATATCACGGCCGGTACCGCCCTTCTGGCTCACTCCATCACCATGGGGCGTGGTGGCCTTGGCGGTGTGTCGGTGGTTGACCCTGACCTGTTCGCCAGTGAGCTGTTGGGCATCTTGCGCCGTGAGGAGGAGGACGGTACCACCCTCGTCCATACCATGCTGGATGAAGCCGCCGAACTGGCTGCAGAGGACGGGGTGGAGGGTATCGAATATGACGATTGAGTGCCCGAGCTGCCACGGTAAGGGAAAAGTGGACGGGTTCGCCAATGGCGGCCCCGACCTATCGCTCCACTACTACGGCTCGCTGCCCTGCTTCCGCTGTAAATCAACCGGCCGTGTGCCTAAAGCCATGCCTGACTGGATGGCTGGTGGTCGCCGCTTGCGTTTGTACCGTGCAGCCAACAACATAACCCTCCGCCAGATGGCTAAAGCCATGGGTCTGACCATTGCAGAGGTCAGCGCCATGGACAACGGCCGAAGCGACCCCACTCCCGCCCTATCCCGATACAACATTCCCGATTCAATGCCTGATGTGGTGCTCTCAGTAGCGACCCTACAGGCCGCAATGACCAATGGTGTGATAGATGAATAACGTTCAACTCAAGCTGATTACCTTCAACTCAGTCCGTTATGCCCGAGATGTGCCAGCTGCCCAGTTCGCCGTTATTGAGGATGGAGTGGAGGTTGATCGCCTATGGATGGATGCTGACGACATTCAGGCGAACGCTGACGCTGTTAACCAGAGCTTTGATGAGCTCTCCAAGGGGATGGCCCGCTATGGCCGTGTACTGCAGAGGAGCAAGGGGGAGCAATGAGCGCCAAGGAGTGTAGCCAGTGTGAGACTGGCAATTCATGCGAGGAGCACGGCCTCCTGGTTGTGCTGAATGCGGTACGGGATTACCGAGACCGTGTATCTGTCGGCGTATCACCAGCTGCGGCCGGTGAGCGTGTTGATGAGCTCCTGCATATGTCCTCTGTCGTCTATGGCCGTGGGGCTGCTGCTGGTGGCATGTGGGATACAGTTGCCGTTGTGATACTGGCGCTGCTCCTGGTTGTTTGCCTGATGGCCGGTGTGGCCATTGGGTACTGTGTGCTGCCTGATATTGTCGGGCCATGGTCAAAGATGCTGGAGGTATTGAAGTGGTAGTAGGGGCGGTAAATCGGGCTTCACGGTTCGTAGTGGTGATTGACCTGGAAACACTGAGCACTAGCCCGGGTGCGGCGATTGGTACCGTTGGCGCTGTGCTGGTGGATGTGCTGACAGGGGAGATCCTTTCTGAGTTCTACGAGCGTGCAGACCTGAAAGGTCAGAATGATCGCTTTCGGAATGGCCCCACAATGGCTTTCTGGGCAGAGCAGAAGCTGGTGAACCGGCTGGCATGGAATGAAGTGTTCAGCGAAGAGGTTTCACGCCGCCCGCTGGCTTGTGTGCTGCAGACCTTCTGCAACTGGATGATGGCCATTCAGGAGACCTATGGCGAGGTGGAGGTCATGGGGAACGGCCCAGAGTTTGATAATGTCATCCTGCTGGATGCGCTGGGGTGGTGTGGGCTGAATGAGCCGTGGCACTTCCGCTTCAATCAATCGCTGCGCACGGTGGTGTGGCTGGCGCGACTGCTGCTCAAGATTGACCCGCGCAATATCCCGCTGGTGCCGGGGGAGGTGCAACATCACGCTCTGCACGATGCCAGGCGAGAGGCCAAGGGGCTATATCGTGGCGTGAACGCCTTTTCTGAGCGGCTGGCTGGTGGGGATGCCGTGCTGATGGCGTGACAGGAGAGATGGAAAGAGAAAGCGGCCCGTAGGCCGCTTTTTTTGTTAGTCGAGGGTGCCAAGGCCGCCCGGGATGGGGCGCCGAACGCCTGGGTTTGCGCGCTTCTGCGGGGTGTCATCTTGCTGATGCTCGCCGCTGGTGGGCTGTGCAGCGCTCTGAGCGACCTCATTTGTTGCGGGTGTCAGTGCGTTGGTCGCATCGTCAGTCGCGCTCTGTGGCTCGCTGGTGGGCTCTGCTGGCTTCCCAGCTCCCACAATCTCAACTGGCTGGTGGGGGTGACCAAAGAACACCGCCAGTTCGGCCACCAGCATGGCGCGGCGATGGCTAGGGCTGGCAACCGCCCAGGTATCGTTATCGCAGGCAGTGATCAGCAACTCCAGCAGGCCGGACTCCTTGAGCAGTGTCCCGCCGCATACGGCTTGGCTTACCAGAGCTGCTTTCCCGCTGCCTGTCTCCTGGTAGAGGGCGGAAAACCGCCCTGCTGCGCCCTTTCGAGCGGTATCTACCTCGAATTTGGCGTAGGTTTTTTTCATTCAGTCAGTGCCTCTGCTGCACGCACCAGAATTGCGGAGCGCTGTTGTTCAAGGAGCAAGTGAACCCCGCGGCTGATGGCCTTCTCCGGCTCTGCCGGAATGTCTACAACGGAGTGCCATGCCATGGCGTGTTCACGCAACCAGTGGGCGCCACCGCCAACGAAAACGATGCGGGTCAAAACCGCTTCCTTGCCGCGGATCATCTTGTGGATGTCATCACGGATTAGCTCGTTCAGGGAGTCGGCCGCCTCACGGACTTGGCTTGTTACATCAATGCGGTTGGCAACGGCCTCAGGGGTGGGGACAGTGCTACCAAAGTAGCCGCGATTGATCAGCGCCTTGAGGGTGGGGGCGCTGGCGGCCGACAGGTCTGGCAGGCCAAGAGCGGAGCTGTCACGCATCAGCAGGGCGCGGAAGCGCTCAACCATGCGGTGTACGCCGTGCTCATAGGTGGCAATGTCTTGGATCTCGTTGCCGGTGGTGACGATAGCGAGGTCGCAGGTGAACTCGCCCAGGTCAACAACCAGCGTCATGTGTTCGTCTGGGTATTCGGCCACCTCTTCACCAGGGCGAGCCCCGTAGGCGCAGTAGTAGTAAGCGGGCAGCGCCTCTGGGTATACGGCCACGGAGAGGATGCGGGGCGGCTTGGCCACGCCAAACATGTTGGTGACGGACTTCTTCAACGAGGCTTGCTTGGCCTTGATGCGATCTGCATTGCGGCGGTCACCGCCAGCATTGGCCTTGTAATACTGGTTCACCGGCAGGGTGCAGCCCACGGCCAGCTGTTGGCCCGCCAGCCCTGCCTTGACGAAGGTATCTACCACCAGCACGCGGGATGCGTCAGAAATCTGGTAGTCGGGGTCAAGGGTGCTGATAGGGGACTGGGTGGTGCGGCGCACGGTGTAGTTGTGGCCATTGGTAGTCCAGACGCTCGCGTTGAGTTCGTCCGTCATGGAGGCGGCTACATCGGCCTCCACAAGGGATGGCTGGGAGTATTCAACCATGATGCCTTCGGCGTCAGTGTAGGCAACGTTGATGTTACCCGAGCCGTCATCTACGGCTACCAGTTGGATGCTTGGCTTCTCGGCAGGTTGCTTAGTCATTACGTGGTGCTCCTTGATTAATAAATATAGCGCGTTACAGCAGGGGTATTTTAGGGCCAAATCAGCGCCAAGCAATACCAAAAAGGCGCTGAGAGGTTCTTATTTGTGATGTTGGGGCGCTTTATGGCGCCAGCCGGTCAGTAAATGGGCGCCTGAAATGAGGGCTGCTCGCTCGGGTTAGATTGGGGCGCCCTGTTTGGGTTAATATCCTAACAGGTTTGACGTAACGGTAATTAATGACTATGGCACGCGAAAACTGGGAACTTCACAAAGCTCGCTATCGTGAGAGCTATTCGCACCTGTCTATTACCGACTACGCCAAAGAGATGGGCATCAACCCGAACACCGCCCGCCGAGCCATGGCGGGTGTTGCTGACCAGGGGAAGGCCAAGGAGGGAGAGCAGAAAGGGAAGGGCGATCAGAAAAGTGATCGATCCAAGGGTGATCAGGGCAAAAGTGATCGCAAAAGTGATCGTGCGATCACTTCCGGCAAAGTGATCGCATTGAGCGGCACCCCAAAGGAAAAAACAAAAAAGACAATAATATCAAAGCCTTACGGCTCCAATAAGCAGAGGGGCCAGCACGCACGCGATCAGTTGGCTGCCGCAGATCAAAAAAGCCAAAACAGTCGGCCTGATGACGACATTCTGATGCTGACGAGGCACGCCCAGGATCACACCGGCGGCTATGTCACCTATCTGGGGATGGATGACGACATACGGATGGCGGCCGAGATGCTGGCTATGGATGACGGCGATCTGATGCTGTCATGTGGCCGGTACCTGCAGATGGAGCGGGCCCAGAAAAACATACTTACTCAGATAGAAGAGGACTATGACGCTGGTAAGTCATGGCCCTACCCCGGCACAGAGACCCCAATGCCCCGTTCGGTGGCAATCGCACAAGCTCTGATCTCCCCCTCTGACCGAATGACCGAGCTGATCAACTTCATCGGTCGCCGCAAGGTCTCAGCCGCTCGCCTGAGGCTGGATCAGCACCGTGCCCACCCCATTAGCGCCGAGCGCCAGATTGCCATCGTTGATGAGGCGCTGGATCTGCGAGAGGAGAAGCAGCTCACGGCCTTGGAGACGGCCTATCTGATAGAGCGCCACGGCATACGCCTACCCCGCGCCCTGGAAGCCGAGCTGCTGCGTGAAGTGTCGCTGATGGAAGCCAAGGTTGAAGAGGGTCAGGGCATCACTGATGACGAGCTGGATGTGCTGGCCCGCAAGTACCAGGAGAAGATGGCCGACCAGAAGGGGCCATGGCTCAAGAACCGCCGTGAGGAGGTGCAAGCCGCCATCGAGGCGGAGCTGGCCGCTCAGGTAAGCGATCAGCTGGACGAGGACGAGTATGCCGACCTCCCCCCTCCCGATTGGAGCGATGTGGATGGGGTAGAGCCGCTTACCGGCGAGGATGACGTACCAGGGGAGCATGGATAATGGCTCGCCTGCGCTCTATCACGAAAGACCCGCGCTACCCCGAGCTGGTGGCCAAGTACCGGTACGACTGGATAAGGGCGTCTGTTGACCTGTTCGGCAAGGAGCCGACATGGCAGCAGCAGATCATCTTGGAGGCCATCGAGGAGCCGGGCTCTAAGGTGTCGGTGTCGTCAGGCCACGGTACCGGCAAGTCAGACATGACCTCCATCATGGTGATCTGCTACATGCTGTTCTTCCCGAACGCGATGGTGAACATCGTGGCGAACAAAATCAGCCAGGTGCAGCAGGTGGTCTGGAAGTACCTGCGCCTCAACTGGAAGGAGCTCTGCCGCCGCCACCCTTGGGTTGAGCAGTATTTCGTACTGACCGATACCACGTTCTACGAGATCACCGGTAAGGGCGTCTGGTTCGTGGCTCCCAAGGGTTGCCGTATCGGTAACGAGGAATCGCTGGCCGGTTCGCACGCCAAACACCTCCTCTACATCGTGGATGAGGCCTCCGGCGTCAGCGACAAGGCTTTCGGTGTGATGACCGGCGCCCTCACTGAGGAGGATAACAGGATGCTCCTGTTGTCCCAGCCGACCCGTAACGGCGGCTTCTTCTATGACACTCATCACAAGCTGGTGAAGCGCGGGCCGGACGATAAGGACGGATGGACGGCGATAAAACTCAACTCCGAAGAGTCTCCTATCGTCAAAGTCGGCTTTATCCGCATGAAACTGCGGGAGTATGGCGGCTCCCGGGACGCCCCGGAGTACATGATCAAGGTGCGCGGGGAGTTCCCCAAGTCGCTCGCTGGGTACCTGCTGACCCGCGATGAATGCGAGCGCTCAGGGCGGGCCAAGCCGCGGCTGGATGAATCGTGGGGTTGGGTGCTCACAGTGGACGTTGGTAACGGCCGCGATAGCTCTGTGGCCAATCTGGCGCGGGTATCTGGCGACCGGTTCGAGCGGCGAGTGGTGCCGCATAGCGTGAAAGAGTGGCCAGGTACCATTGATCCGGTCAATTTCGGTCGCCTGATTGCGGCCGAATACCCCAGGGAGCAGTACCCCAACATCACCGTTGCGGTGGATGGTGACGGCGTGGGTGCTGATACGGCAACGATCCTCGAGGAGGCCGGTGTCGCCGTACACAGAATCCGTTGGGGCCAGCCCTGCTTCTCCGATGATGACAAGACCCGATTCCTGAACAAGCGCGCTCTGGCAAATATTATGGCGCGTGACGCTGTTAAGTCTGGTCGTTTGAAATTGGATACAAATGAGAAAACGCTAGACCAGGCATCCCGAATACCTTGTCGCCTGAACGAGCAGGGGCAATGGTGCATGATGCCAAAGGATAAAATGCGCAAAGATCTCGGCTTGCCATCACCGGATAGATGGGACACCTATTGCTTCCATTTTTTAACGGATTATATTCCAGCCGCAATGGTAATTACGGATGATATGAAGGCTGAGCACGAATCTGTGTCTGCGTGGGCTCGGGAGCTGGTGGCGGAGGATGTTTAATCATTCCACCAGTCGAGCCTAAGTTAATCACTGATGACTACACCTGTTTTTAGTAAGCTAAAAAGTTTCTTATATTTCAACACCTCGCTTTCTCGGTACAGCTTGCCCGCGACACTCGGCAAAGAGCACTTAACAATTGGACACACCTTATAGTACATGGCGTCCTTCCTTTCCTCTTGTTCGCGCTTCTGTTTTACCTGCACCCGCCCGCTGCGGTTGTCGATAAGCATACCGGCGAATGGGCAGCGCTCCTTTACTGTTTCGCCATCTGACATGGTGAACAGGCATTCGGTCTCTGTTCCGTTATCGTTCCGGCTGCGGTAGTGGGTTTCATTATCCTCTTCCATGGCAGCCAGTTCGGCGCGCAATTCATTTAGTGCATGACTGCCTGCTAATGTTGCCGCTCGCTGCTGGTCTTTTTCAAGCCCCTTTATATGCCGCTTCATTCTTTCGACTATTATTCTTTTTTCAATGGAACGAGAGTTAACCGCTTGCTTTATTTCAATCTTTACAACATCAACCCCGTAAATTATTTTGGGTGGTGGATTAAATACTCTTGAGCTCTCAAGAAATCTTACTGGGTCGATAGAAACAAGCTCGGCAACCATATCTTTCCACTCACTAATAAGCAAGGTGAAGCGGCGAAGCTCTTCCTCGTTAGTTATAAACCCGACAGGCCTAACAATTTTCCCATCTTTTATTTCATGGCTTATCGAGCGCCGATGAATAAGATCAATCAGGCTTTGGCGAAACTCCAAGAATTTTTGATATTCTGCGATTCCGTTTTTACTCATGGTCGGTGCTGCTCCTGTGTGCGTCAAACGACACTTTTTATTAGTGTATAGATAAACAAAAAGCCCGAATCAGGTCAACTGTTCGGGCTAGGTGTTAGGATAATTATTGTTACGATTTGCGACAATACCTATGGATCAGAGCGCTTTAGTAGCTGGTCACACCAGATCAAATGTAAAAAAAAGGCTATCAGTGAGGCGACACCGCTTGGCAGTTCGGGGGTGAATGTCAGCAAGACGTAGCTAGCCGGAGGGATGATGGCTGCTGACGAACCGACACAAAAGAGCTTTTCGCTGTTGATGAAGAATAAAATGCTGCAACCAAGCAAAAAAGCAACAGCGGCAATATGTGCGATACCCGCCATGCAAAAGGATTGCCCGATCAGCAACCCCCCAATAGTGGCCAGCACCAGATTACGTAGAGTCATCACCAGATTTCATTCTCCTCGATATAGGCCTGAACGGCTGGCATGAATTGTGCCTGAATGCTTGTCAATTCCTTGCTGCTTGTCTCAGCTGGCAGGGTGGCCAAATATGCCATCCAAATATCGTCAGGTGAGTTAGAGAGCGACCTTCCTATTATCGACTCTATGTTATATGGCAGTGCCTTGTTCATTATTGTCTCCAAGATCCCGGAGACAGGATGATAACCGCTCGCAAAAAGATCCGGCAATCTTTTTGAGTCTGCAAAGTGGTGATCTGTCGCTAACCTTGACCGAAACTGAATAAAGTGATCGAAATCTCTTGCTATTTCATAACTATCGTTAAGCGTAGCCGAACAAGTGGTTTGGTTCGTTTGAACGCCCATCAATGTCTGATAATTACAGTTATACGACATTGATGTATAATCCCTCGGGTAACCCCAACGTCAAGAAGCGAACAATATGCAACTCCCATCTATTCACACCGGCACCTTGCCGGTTTCGAGCATTCCTCTCCAACTCGACCGAGTGGGGCCAGACCAGCTGGCCGAACTGATCGCCCAAGCGCGCCTTCGTGGCATTCGCCTGGAAGATTCCCCCGAAGTGCAGGAGGCCATGCGCCGGTTCCTCGAGCGGTTCAAATCCACTAGCGGCCGCTTCTCGAAAAACACATGGCGTCAATTAGAGAGTAGCTGGTCACTTTTCGTTAAGTGGTGCGATAGCAGTTCACTGATTCCACTACCCGCAGAACCAGAAACCGTTAATCGTTATCTCTCACATAGAGGGGTGACCGTTCATCGTAATAGTTTAAAGGTTGACCTCTGGGCGATCGGGCGCGTGCATCGGGCCGCCGGTTGCCCAAATCCGGCGGCTGACTCTCAGGTGACCGACTCGGCCGCCGCGATCAGTCGGCGGAAGGTGGAGGAAGAGGAGGAGGGGGTTAGCCAGGCAAGCGCCATGCGCGAAACCCATCTCGATGAGCTGCTGGCCATGTGGCGGAAAAGCCCAAGCCTGACTGCTCGCCGGGATCTGGCCCTGCTGACCTTGGCCTATGAGACCATGCTCCGAGAGGCCGAGCTGGCGCGGGTCAAGCTCAAGCATATCGCCATGCAGCCGGATGGCGGGGCGATCCTGACGATCCCTATCACAAAGACTAATCACAGCGGCGAGCCGGAAAAAGTGGCCCTGTCCCGCCAGTGCATGATGCTCATTGTTGAGTACCTGGAGCTGGCCGGGCGGGAGCTGGATGCCTACAGCGATGCAGCGCTGCTGGGGAGTGTTAGCCGGTTCGGCAAGGCCTTGAAGCGGGGCGCTCCTCTCACAACCAAGACGATCGAGCGGGTGTTTGCCAGGGCACATAAGGCGCTTGGGCTGGATAAGCTGGGGGTGCGGCCGTGGTCGGGTCACTCAGCCCGGGTAGGGGCCGCCCAAGATCTGGCGGCTGACGGCTACAACGCCCTGCAGATCATGAAGGCGGGCCGGTGGTCGAGTGAGGTGATGGTGATGCGCTACTGCAGGGACATATTTGCCCATGAAGGGGCGATGGCCAAGCGCCGAGCTGGGCGGGTGTAGGTCAAGTGAGTTAAGGGTAATTCACGGTGAGTTTGCTTAATTCACCGGATTTGACTAAAAAGCGCTCGCCCCCAACTATCCGGTATTGCCGGATAGTTGGGGTGGTCTAGGGTAGATGTAAGAAGGGCGCCAGTTCGGCGCCCTTTCTGTTTATACCGTGATCTCTACGGGGTATGGCAACGGCTTGCAGGCGATGATGGCCAGCTGCCATTCGTGATGGCCCTCTACCTTCCCCCATATCGTATCGGACAGGGCATTCAGCTGTTGCTGGGTGAGGATCTGGTTAAGGTCGGCCGTCATTACGTCATAGTGGTAGACGTACAACTGACGATACAGAGCCTCAGACATGCGCTCCTTCCAGAAGTGCATCCCCTCGCCGGTCTGAATGTTATCGCTCAGGATCACATCGTAGCGCGCCAGTATGTAGTCGAAGAACACCTTGGCGGGCAGGTCACGCAGAACCGGCTTGTGCTGGAAGTCGGCCGAGCGCCATACGCGCTGCTGGGTGGCCGGTCGGCACTTGAGGTCTTTGTAGTGAACGATGATCACCTGGTTGTAATAGACAACCTGCTTTATGTGGTCGTTTACCAGGGCAATCTCGAACTTCTCATTGCTGATCCGCGTGGTAATGCAAATCAGGCGGTACCCAGGAGTAAGGGCCACCCCCAGCTTGCTGGCAATGTCCTGAACGTGAACGTGCCCCACCAAGGCGTGATAGATAGCCTCGTTGGTTGCGGTCACTTCAAGGTCATGGAATGTTTCAATGACCTTGTTGGCGTCTAGGAGAAGTTGCGGCATAGAGTCCCGTAGTAGATTGCTCATATTTGATTCACGCCTACTCTACCACCCGAAACGGGGCTGTTCCATAAGAATAGCATTGGCGGCCCATCTACGGCGCCGCACCGTATCACTGCGCAACGGCTTTAATATGTTAAATAGGGGGCAATAGAAAAGGGGGCTTGATGCCCCCTTGATGGTGTCAGCTGCGCTCTCCCGGGAGGGCAGCCAGTGATGAATCTATGATGGCGGCCACCAGCTCAAACGCCTTGTTGCTGGTGGCCGCCCTGGCATTCCAAAGTAGCACGGCGGTATTCCGTGACTCCTGCTCAAACTCCTGGGTCAGGGGGAGGTCTCCGCTTGTGTGGTTGTGGGCTGTCGGGCCTCGAGCGCCGCATTCCCCGCACTGCACAACATCTTTCAGATAAGCGTATCTCCGAATCTTGCCGTGTTTATTGAGGGCCAAGTCTTGGCGCTCGAGTGATACAACCTCAATTTCTTCTTGTTGGCCGCAAAATGGGCACGGATGGATTTTCACTACCTCTTTCCTCTATTGCTTTGCATCTCTGCGAATGATGGCCTTCACTTCGGCCACCGGCGCCCCAGGGGGAGCGCTTACTGTTCCGGCCGGTTCGCCGCCCCTACTCTTGGTTATCTCGGTGTCACCCTTGAACCAGCACCATTCTGTGTCGCTGGTGGTGTCGGCCGCCTCAAGGATTCCGCACCGGTACTGAAAGTTGATGGCCATCGCGCCCCCTCAACTGAGTTCCCATGCGGCCAAGACTTCATCGCCCTCAAACTCAATCAAGGGCTCCCCGCTCTCCCATTCGTGCCATACATCGCCAACCTTGAATGCGAAGAGGTGAACAATATCCCCCTGTCCATCCCAGTTATCGCGGAATCGGATGGCGTGGGTAGGGTGGATAGGCAGAGCCTTTTTCTCTGGTACCTCTACTGTCAGCCCGCCCGCCTTTAGTCTCTCAATTGCAGCCTCAACCTGGGGCTGCAGGCTATCGAGTGATTGCGCCAGATCTTGTGCGGTCATTGCCATCATGCTTTTCCTTGTTCTGTTGCTGCTGGGCCACCAGCAAGCCGTTCTTGCGCCATCATCAGCTCGTAGCCGGAGATCCTGTCTACCCCCTTTACATCCCTCTGGGGTGGCCGGATCTCCGTCCCGTTGACTGTGCCGGTCAATATCCATTGCCTGAGCTGGCCTATTGTCATCCCCAGCTGCTTGCAGGCGTCCTCCATGCGCCATGAGTGCTTGAATAGGAGGTCGTCTGTCACTGGGTCAAAGGTTCCCGCCATCATGCGCTCAAGCGCTCTATGGGCCAGCTCCTTAGCCGTGTCGCCGTATCGGGCCGTGCTGTATACGATCCTTTGGCTTTTGTACTGTGCCTGCCATAGGCCTTTTGAGGCCTGAAAGGAGATCCCGGTCGGGAGCTGGTTGTGCATTGCGTTTATTCCCCCACCTTCCCAACTGTCACCATCATCATCTTGCTGGTGGCAGGGCTCTCGTCATCAATATCTGTAACAAGCAACGCCCTTTGGATAACACACGGCTTCCCATACTTTGAAAAAACAGCCTTAACGCCGGAAGAGAACTTCTGCCTTACCAGCGCATCTGATAGGTCATCGACATGGGCCAGCTTATAGAGGCCGTAGTCCCCAGGAGCGCCATCAGCTGCCAACTGAGTGAGGGGGATCGACTGCTGCGATATGAATTGGCTTTTGATGTTGCGTGATATCAAGGTAACACCTCTTGATTCTGGTGATTCTGTTCTGCCCCGACTGGTGGCCGGGGCGATGTAATGGCTATGCCGCCATGCCCGCCCTTACCGCGGCCTCGACACTATCTATGCTCGCCAGACGCTTGGTGATTGCTTCCCGTATGTGCATCAGCACCAGCTCTTGATCCGCTCTGAGCTCCTGCTGGCGGGCCAGCACCTCTTTACCCCGCTTCTGTGAGTAGAGCGGCGCGTTCTGGAGGCTGCAAAACTCGCTCGAAAACTCAGACATTCCATTGCCAAGCGCCTTTACGGTCACCAGCTTGTAGGCGGCCAGAGCGTCCGGGGTGCAGATGATCCACTGCTCACCGACCAGGGCGGAGCGAGTGAGCCGTTCCCACTGTGCAAGCCTCTCATTCAAGGCGTTACGGCTGCTGGACAGGTCATCGAGCAGCTTCACCAGCTCTCCATTGGCCGCCTTGCTCGCGCTGGCCGCCTGCTGCTCCTGTTCCTGCTGGGGATACTCATAGACCAGCCCTGTTGCCTCACCCGCCCAAGGGGTGTAGTCGCCATCATTCATTGCTCTGACGGATTCGGCGCCATCGCAGCCGATGCAGATCAGCACCCGGGCAGCAGTCGGGAACCGGCCCTTGATAGTCTCCAGCGCGGCCTTGAAGTCTTTCAGGGTCTTTGGCATATCCCAGCTTTCGCCGGTGGCCAGCAGGGTTTTACCTTCCGCATCTTCGGCCACCAGCACGGCGCCGCGGCTGCGAATAACCCGCAAGTCCCAGTTGTTGGCCGCATCCTGCTTGGCTTCGGCAAACAGATCGCTTTTCAGGGCGCAGATGGCGGCCCAAGTGGTCGGGAGCTGGTTGGTGGTTTGGGTCTGGTTAGTCATGGCGAATCTCTCCAAAGGAAGGGGCGGCGCCCCCTGATGAGAGATAATATAAGAAACATATTTCTGGTTATCAAGCGTAAAGTGGAAATATATTTCTACTCTACGCCGTTAGCATAGGGCAGGCCGCGCAGCGCGTCATCATAGTAACCAGGGCGGTTAGGGTCAGAAATCATCTGGCCGATCCGGCGCTCTGTCAGCTCCCAGCGGTCAGCCAGGGCGCGCTGCGTCCAGCCCTTCTTCTTGAGCAGGGCTTTGATCTCCTCCTTGGTCATCATGGCTGGCATGGGGGCTGGCTTGGTGGTGGTCTTTGTGGTCATTCCTACTACCTTCAATATCGAAATGGCGAAATATATTTCATGTTATGCGACTGGCGCCCCAGCTGTAAACGCCGGTCACTCCATGATGTTCAGGGCGGCCATTGAGGTGGCGATGATGTATCGCTCATGCAGGGCATAGTTTCGGGTTGGCGCGTTGGCCGCCTCGATGGCCTTCGCCAGTTCGGGATGGGAGCCGTTGAAGGTCGGCCGGTCGTGTGCGCCGCCATCCAGGCAGCGGATCTCCCACTCCCCAGCTCTGGGGTTCCATGTCAGGTAGGGCTGACGCCACCAGAGCATAAGCTCCTGCTGGGTTCGGCGCTCGTTCGACAGGTCGCGGGCTGGTGGGCTGGCAGGGTTTACCGGCACGCCATTGATAACGGCGTCCACCAGCTCAGCTGGGGGAAGGGTGCAGGCCTGCTCGAGGGGGATGCTTGAGAAGATCATGGTTAACGCTCCAGAGTGAAAAGGCGGCCGGAATACTATACCGAGTTGCTAACAGGGCCGCCCACAGAAGTTGTGGATAAGCGTATTTATAGCGCGTTACGCCAAATAGAACCAGAAACATATTTCTGATAAATTTCTTGAAAGTGCGCCTCCACGGCGTATTATGTGCGAGTCGATACGCCTTGGCGGCGTATACAGGAGGTGACATGAAGCTAACCATAGAGAGCCGCTTTATGCGGAGTAGATGGGGCGCTGATGGCCGACCGGTCGGCGGTAACGTGCTGAGCATTGTTGCCACTGCTGGAGACGGTACCCGGCTGCAGCACTCAGACACCTTTACCTTCTTTGCCTTTGATGAGGCGGGGGTCGAGGAAAAGGCAAAGGCAAATGCCCAATCCGCCCTCGAGCGCCTGCAGAAGGATGCGGACAAGGGCGAGCTGTTCCCTGGTCAATGGGTGGAGATCGAACCGGCGGCCGGTTCGCCTCAAGCGGTATACAGCATGAAGGGTGCGGAGTGGCTGTGACTACGGCAGAGATAGTCGAGCGCCTGCAGGCCTGCAGGACGGTAGAGTTGAGTACCCGAGACATAACCCCCGCCAACATCCGAGCGGCCCGAGAGGCGCTGGATATTCCGGTTGGCGTAATGGCCATGAGGCTGGGAGTGGATCGGGATACTTACAGTAAATGGGAGCGCGGTGTCTGCCAGCCATCTGCCAGCGCCGTGACCACGATCCGGTGGTTTCTGGCCGGTCGGGTGCTATGACTCCCCTCCCCTGGTGGCAGCCGGTGATGTGTCTCGGGGTTAATGGTGCGCGTTATGTCTTGTGAATCCATTATCCTAACAGATCACCCGTTTGGTATATTATGATGATACAGCGCAGTCAGATGGTGAAAGGCCGCTTAATCCAGCTCACGGCGGCCCGCAATGCCGCTGGTCACCCCGTTGTTATTGCGGCGTGGCTGGTGGATGGCGCCGAGGTGCAGGAGGCGGCTATCGCCTTTCCGATGCGCTCCGATGGTACGGCGATAGCCTTTGTGGCAAGCGCAACTGAGGCGGTATTTCTGAGGGCTCACGCCCAGCTAGAACCGCACTTTGAGCTTGTCGATAGGTTCATCGCTGGCATGAAAGAAGGTATGCAACGTGCAAAATCAAGAAGCAAATTCCCACCCGTTCAGCCTGGGTACCGCCGCCGTGGATAACTCCCCGCGCCGGTTCCCCGCGTCACTGGTTCCCTCAATGATCCGCGCCAAGTTGAGCGGGTCAGCTATCAAGGTGTGCGTGCTGGTGGCCACCGACAAGGCTGGGCTGATGAAAACCATCTCTCAGGCCGTTATCAGCAACCCGGATATGAGGCGCGTAGCCAGCGAGAATGGCGATGCTCACATCTACCGTGGCACCGTCCAGTATCAGGGTTCTGGCAACAGCAACCCCTGCATGGTCATTTTGGCCGCCTCTCAGGACGATCCCGCATTCAGGTCTGCCAAGTTCGCAGCTGGTGGCGAGCCGATGCAGGTGATCGCCCTGCACGATGGCGCGCTGGCCAAGGGCAGCTGTTTTGAGGCGCTGGTTCGCCAGCTCTGTGCTGAGCCGATGCAACTGGAGGGCGGCCTGTGAGCGTATCCAGCGGAATGCTGAGTGTGATCGTCTCCATGATGGAGTTTGGCGAATCCCCGTTCCTGAGCGTGGCCTACGATCCCGATCAGGATGCCTATACCGGCGTCTCCCCCTGCTCCGCCCTCTCCAAGCTGGAGAGGATGGGCTTTGTTCGGGTGATGGACGTTCAGCCGGCGGCCGTGGGCGATTGCGCCACTGTTCGCCTGGAGGCTCGCTCCGACTTCCTGAGCGCCTTTGCTGCTGGGGTACGGGAGTTCGAGAACGGGCGGGATCTCTACTACGCCGACTACTCACAGCACCCATTCGCCTTCTCTTGCGGCCACCAGCACGCGGCAGCTCGGGCCAAGCGCCCCTGCAAGCCCTATCGGGCCTCTGCTGGCTACATGTGCCATGGCTTCCTTGATGCCGACAACGGAGAGACCCGTTTCATGCAGGGGGGCGAATGAGCGATAGCAACAAGGCTCCTCGAGCTCCAGTGCCGGAAGGGTGGCGGCTGGTACCGGAAGAGCCAACCCCTGAAATGGTGGCGTCTTGCAATGCGTGGTTCATCCCCAGCCTGATGCTGCCCCTGTTCGTGGCTGCCTACAAGACGATGCTGGGCGCCGCCCCGAGCTGTGCCTGGTCTCACGCTTACCCTGGGGATGACCAGCACAAGCCACAGCCCGCCGATATTGGCGGGCAACCTCTTCCGGCCAAGGCTGGAGAGACCGAATGATCGCCGTCACTGACAAGGTAGTGCTCGACTCCATGGCGCTGGCCACGGCCTACCTGGTGAAAGAGGGCTACACGAAAGTTAAGCGCCAGCGCCAGTGTCAGCTGCAATGGTGGATGCGTGGCTCTCGCCATGCAGCGGTAGTAGAAAGCAGCCCAACAGGCCGCGTAATTGTGAAAACAGGTGTTAACGCATGACCGAATTTATTGAGGTGACGATGGACAGCATGGACTGCAGCGCCGAGGCAAAGCAGTTTATCGACCAGTGCCTTGCAGCCCGCCCGGATGGAGAGCGCCTACCTGAGACCGCCAAGATTATGGCCGCCGGTATGGATGCCATGTCCTCTACGTTCAGCGAGCTGCTGGCCCGCAACGTGACGCCTCAAGAGCTGCTGCTGATGATCGCCAGTGCCATGGATGCCACTGAAACCGAGCATGGCAGCCTGCTTGATGTTGAATCCAAGTTCATCTCCGAGATGAAAGATCCCGCCGAACAGGCAAAACCCACAACCCACTAACCCAAGGTCTCAGGCCGTAAACAAGAAAGGTAGTAGCGTGAACAACACCCAAGAGCAGAGCAATATCACCGAGCAGAAAGTCGAAGGCCAAGAGCAGGTACAGGAGCAGGCCGCGCCGCAACTGACAGCGGAAGAAGCATTGCGCATCAACATGGCCAACAACTACCTCAAACACTGTATCAACTCCCGCGTGCTGGAGTGCCAAGAGTCCGGCGCCAACCCGGTGCTGGTCGGTTCGGCTGATGCGCTGGTGGTTCTGATTAGCCAGGTTCTCAACATGAGCCAAGGCGATCCGCAGGTGCTCCAGCAGCAAGTTGGCGCCGTCATGCAGGCACTCAACAGCCTCTCTATCGGTAACGACTCCCTGAGCGTGATCATGGCTCGCCAGATGATTGGTCAGGCGGCCGACCAAGGCCAAGCCTTCTCTCTGATTGGTCACCTGCAGGACGTAGCCCAGCAGCATATGGCAAATGCCACCATGAATGAGATGGCCCAGCTGGTGGCCTCCATGCAAGCGGAAGCCAAGCAGCCCGCCAACTCTCCCATGGCCCCCTTCCCTGCAGATGCAGAGTCGGTACCGGAAGTGAATGCCGTTGATGAGCCGAAGAAGGCCACGGAAGAAGAGGCCGAACCGGCCGAGGTGGAGGCAGAGGAGCCGAAAAAAGAGGTAGAAACCGCCGAATAACAGGCATCAAAAAGCCCCTCCGAGGAGGGGCCATTGAATTGATCGGCTGTAACGCCAAATCAAGAAGCAGGGACATGGTAAGCGATGCGAACAACAGACGCAAACCCATTTGATAAAGTGAGAGCTCAACAGGAGCGCGCCAGAGAGCGTCAGCGGGCCAAGCTGGCTGACCCGACCTATCAGGCAAAGCAGCGCGAGAAGCAGAAAGCAGCGGCCGATAGGGCTATCCAGCGGCGCCGTGAGCTGGTGGCCTCCCCAGAGTACCAAGAGCGCCAGAAGGTGAAGCAGGCCGAGGCCCAGCAGCGCCGACAGTGCGCCCCGAAGAAGCCCAAGAAGGCCACCAGCAGCCCCAAGAAGCGGGCCAAGGGTATGCCAGGGCGAACCCCGACCGCCGATGAGCGCCGGGTGATGGACGCAATCGGCCAGTTGCCGTGCATCTGCTGCGAAATGATGGGGCGATACAACCCCGTTATCTCTTTGCACCACACGAAAGGGCGCACGGCGCCGGAGTGCCACAAGTATGTTCTGCCCCTGTGCGCTGGCCACCATGACACACCGGTACCGCCCGAAGTGCTCCAGCAGTACCCCGACATGATCCCCCGCCATGCTAAGGGCTCTCTTGGTGGCCCTGGTGCATGGCGCCGCCTGTTCGGTACCGAGGAGGCGCTGGTGCAGGCCGTCTGGGAACGTGCGGGGGTATCTTCCTAACAAATGGCCCTGTTCCGGTTATTGTGTCGGCTGATCGGCTCTCGTAGAATCGTCTACGTGTTAGCCACCAGCGACACACGGTTAAGGCAAAGCTCCGCTCTTTGAATGCCGTCCCCTCTAACGAGGGGGCAACCGCAAAGGTTCTACTCAGAGTCTTTCCGGTTGCGGGCCTATCTCCTGATGTTTCTCCCGTTCCCACTGCAGTGCATCGGGCCCGCAACAAACTGAGGAAGGTAACAACGGGGTGCATCCTTTTCGGTTCCTCAGGCCGTTTGGGGTGCAGCGCCGCTGTTTCCTGTGATGGCAGTGATGCTTCTTCTCAGGTTTCTATTAGGCGGCCAGCAATGGTCGCCATTTTTTTTGGGGATTTTATGGCCGATACCAACACCATTAACGTTGTGGCGATCAGCTTGGCCACAAAGCAGCCCGTCATGCTGATGGGTTCACTCACTCAGAATGCCCTCCATATCATCGAGCTGACCCAGCTCCCCGCGTCCATCCCTAAGCTGCGAGAGTCGATTGCCAAGCTGCGCACCAGGCTTGCCAAGGCGGGTCGGGACGTAACCATTTACACCGAAGATCCTACCGGCCTGCTGCGTGACTGCGGCTACCAGTTGCGCCTGGACTCGATAGCCCCGGCAGATAGCCGCCCCCTGGTCTCTATCGCCCTCGAGCGGTACCGCGCCCTAACCTCTGTGAACGGCATTCAGTACCCCGGCGGCGACAACTCCGCATACCGGATCTCTGACTCAGTGATCAACATCAAGCTCAATGACATGGGTAAGACGGTGTACGAGGTGGATTGGGCCAACATCAAGGACGGCACGCGGGTAATGATGCTCCTGATCTACGGTGCGATGTGTCAGGGGCCAATGCAGGCGGATTACCTGCGCCGCATGTTCGCTGCCATGGATGCGGGATCTAGCAAGCCCAAAGCCGGTAACGGGTTCTTGGCGGCCACGGTCGGGTATGACCGGCTGCAGCAAAGCAAATTCCCAGCTGCGGCACAGTCAGGGGAGACCCTGTAATGGCCCGCCTATCCCGCCTATCTGACATGCTGATCACCGATGACATTCTGCGGTCGTACCTCTATGCCGCCGTTCTGGCCATGGTGCGTGACCATGCCGAGACGGATGTGATCACCTACGAGATCCGCCCGGATGAAGAATACCGCGCCGACCTGCTGGCCCACCGGGCATACGGTACCGCCGAGCTCCGATGGGTAGTTAAGCTGGTGGTCGGTGTCGATGATGAAGCAGATCCCCTGCCGGTTGGTACCTCCATTCGCCTCCCCTCGAGCGCATGGGTGAGAGAGAAGATCCGGCACTTCCTTGATGACGGGGGGATCTGATGCCAAAGAAGGCGAGCTTTATTCAGGATGAGGCCGGTCGCTTTCAGACGGCTGGCCTGTCAGAGAAAGCCTTTATCCAGGTGTTCAAGGAGATAACGCGCCTCAACAACAAGCGCCGCCAAGACGGCAAGCGAACACTCCGCCCAGGGCAGCTGTCCCGAAAGTCGGTTCAAGACCTGGTGCGCCTTGGCAAGAAACCGGACGGCACCGAGTTTACAGTCGATGACCTCAAACGGTTCGACAAGCTGCGCAAGCAGTACCGCAAGCGCCGCGGCGGTCAGCAGGGGATCACTTACCTCGAGCTGGTGGCCCGTTCTGCAGATACCAGGATAGACCGCGCCAGTAACCGCTCTGGGGATGGCCGAGAGGTAAACTCCGCCCAGCTGCTTGCAGTGAAAGCCAACGTGCTGACGATCAAGGTCAAGGCCTCCCATGTGTCAGTCCACCAGCACCACCGCGTAGAGGTGCGGCTGGAGGAGTGGGATCAGCTGATGGCTGATGCAAATGGGCTGGATTCCGGCTACCAGAAGGCCACCAAGCAGGCCTGCGCGGGCCGCCTGTCCATCAACTGCAGCTGTGGCGACCACCAGTATCGGTACCGCTACATGGCCACCCTGGGGAATTACTGCCTCTCCCCGCCCAAAGAGTTCTCATACCCCAAGATCACCAACCCGAACCTCTCCGGCTTGGCCTGTAAGCATGTGCTGCTGGCAGCGCGAATGATGCAGAGCCCGACCTGGTACAAGCGCCTCAGTTATGAGATGGCCGCTCAGGCGCGCCGAACCGGCTACGGGGATGTGAAGCGCACAACGGTCTACACCGGCCCCGATGCCAAGGCGCTCGCTCGCAACAAGTCCAAGAGCATTGATACGGACGCGGCTCGAGCGGCGTGGGACAAGTACCGGAAGAATGCCGCCAATGTGGCAAAGCGGGTCTCTCGAGGTGATGAAAAGCTCGAGAAGATGCGCGACCAGCTCCTCAAAACCCGCAAGAAGCACCAGGACACCAAGGCCAAGCTGCGCGAGGAGCAAAAGGCGAATGAGGCGCTGCGTAGGCAGGCCCAGCAGATGATGAGGGATAACCTCAAGATGCAGCTGCAGGCCTTCACCGATGCGTTCAAGGTCGCCGGTATGGACGCCAACAAGGCCATGGAGGCGTTTGCCAAACAGAAAGGGATCACCCCCTCCACCCTGCAGGAGTTGATTAAGTGACAACAGAGACCGAGAAGCCCGCATTGAAGCGGGCCCGTTCCCAAGGCCACCAGCCATTCAATGACCTGGTACGGCGCGACTGGGAGCGCCTGATCCGGCAGAGCCAAGACAACTTTGATGCCCTGCTCTACCGGCCGAACCGTGAAGAGACACAAGCGGCCATGACCGGCGCCATGTTCGGCATGGGGGATATGCAGCAGGCCACGATCAGCTATGAGCAAGAGCCAGAGCTGGTGGCCGCGCTGGTGGCCCCGCTCGATGATGACGGCTTTATGTCGATGTGGGATGGCGATGCCATGGGGATGGGCGATAGCGGCATTCTGACCGTGCTCCTGTCCTGTGTGCTGGCCCCTGAGGGTTCAATCCTTGAGTGGAAGGAGGAGACCGCCACCGGCGATGTGCGCTCGGTGTTCTGGTATGTGCAAAACGTGCGTGCAGTGGGCTCTGCTGCCGTTGGCGCCTTGCATACCTGCGTACCCTGCGGTGACCTGACTCAAGCCAAACTAGAGGCCGCCAAGGTGGCTATGGGGGAAAACAACGATGAGTGAAGATGCGCTGATCAGCTGGGAGGAGGTGGTATCAACCCGCAATGGCTCCCATAGCGTTGATGACTGTCTGGCGGTCGATGTGGGGTTCGGTAACCTGATCTCTGCGCTGGTGATCGGGATGCGCCCTGGTAATGACCAACGGCATGGAGCTCTTCGCCAGTTCTTAGCCCGCCCGCCCGCCTCCCGGGTGCTCTACTGCAGCCATGGCGACCCGACCAAGTTTATGAAAGACCTGCTGGCCAAGGGAGATCCCGCCGCTGACGGCAACACTGCGGCCCTTCCGGTGGTGTTCTTTTCTCGGGACTTGGCCAGTTCGGTAACTGATGGCTCTATCTACGCCCCGATGCGCAATCTTGGGCAGCTGCAGGGGGATGATGGCCGCCCTTCTGCGTGCATCAACCTGTTCCATGAGACGCTGACCTATCAGGTGTTCGTGGTGGGCTGGGATCGCCATACCGCTGACTGGATGCGCCGCTACTTCTCCGCCATGCTGCGCCACCATGTAACCGGCTTCGCCTTTGAAACGGTGCTGCTGGATACCGCCATTGATGCCTCGGCCGATGTGATGACCAAAACCCTTGATTGGCAGCCCCAGCCGCTCGAGGATGCGCGCCTTGTCTGCCTGTCAGCAGCCATAGAGGTCGTTGCCGAAGTGCATGAGGCGGCAGGCCTTGACGCCCAAATCCGCCGGTACCGGCTTCTGGAGCCAAGGCCAATGTTTGGCATGGAGGGATAAGCCATGGCCCGCCCGATATATCAATTCTTCCAGCGCCTCACTACCAACGGCCAAGAGATCCCGATCAACAACATCTCGGATGGCGCTTACAGCGAGTTCTGCTCCATGGATGGCCCCCAGCTGATTCTGAACCTGTCCGATACCGATAGCACCCTGGCTGACGATTACGGGCTGGTGGAGGGAGCGGTGATCGATGCTCGCTTTGGCCACACCTACAGCGGCGGTGACGACTACTTTGCCAGCTCCTTTACGGTCGTCTCTGCCGCCCCGAGCGGTGATCACCTGGTCGTTGAGGCAATGGAGTCTGGGGTGTTCGCCGTCAAGCAACCAGAGCCCGCGCCGCGGGTGTTTGTGGGGGTGACCATCAAGGCCTTGCTGCAGGCCGTTTTCCCTGGCTACACCATCGAGGGGGCCACCAGCACTGACCGAGTGAGCTACCACGTTCAAGTGGGCGCCACCGTATCGGCCATGCTGCGCCGCCTATCTGCCGATACCGGTCACGCAATCTGGGTCGCCCGAGGCGTGGTGTACTGTATCCCCTTCTCTGAGCTGCTGAGCCGAGCCGACAAGGAAGATCCGATCACGCTCGAGTATGACGGGTACCAATCCAAGTTCCCGATCCAGTCATACAAGCCGATCTACAGCTCCGCCGCCGGCGACCGAGCGGCAAAGCGGCACTATGCCACCTGGGATACGGTCGGGGGCGTGATAGCTGGTGGCCAGAATGCCGGATCACCCCGCGTCATGCTGCCCGCTGCTACCCCGCGATCGCTCAATGAGGGTGTCTGGCGCATCGATCCCTGCCTCGATGCCACCCTGTTCGGCAATGCCCGCTACGCCGCCGGAATGACGGTTGGTGTGCGCCTGAATCGCCAGTCCACTGAGTCTGTTCTTGATGAGTCGGTACCGGCCAGCCAGACATTCATCAGTGTGACTCACCGAACCGTAGGCCATGCCTACAGCTGTATCGCGTCTCTGGGGGTACCAAGAAAGTGAGCGACAAACTATACGGCCGGTATCGCGCCAAAGTTGAGAACGTGGATCACCCTGAGGGGCACTACAAGGTGCAAGTGCGCCTCCTCTTCCTGTGGGATGACTGGCCCGCCGAGGCGTTGCCATGGGCAGAGCCGGAGCTCGCCCTGGGGACGCGCAAAAACAACGGGGCGGCGATCCCGCTCGAGGTGGGCGATCTGGTCTGGGTCGTGTTTGAGGCGGGTGACTCCCGAGCGCCGGTCATTACCGGCGGGTGCCTATATGCCCCAGAGGGCGTGCTCAACATGCCGCATGAGGCATTCGGTGGCTCTGAGTCATACCAGCACAAGCGAACCGACAAGCAGCCCGCCACCGAGGAGCCTGGCTACTATGAAAACCCTGTTTTCTCCCTCTACGGGACACTGTTCGAGGCGATGAGGAAAGGTGGATTCCGGCTCACACACAAGGCGTCTGGCTCTGCAGTGGAGGTCAACAAAGATGGTCAGTTCGTGCTGCACGGCGAGGCTGAGACATTCCTCTCCAGCAAGGGGGATGCGCTGGTGGAGGGGGACGGCAAGCTGACGATCATCGTCAAGGGCAATGCGGCTCTGGAGAGCGATGGAGACATAAGCCTCAAGGCCAAGGGCAAGCTCGCCCTGTTCGGTAAGGGTGGCGTGGAGATGGGCGGCTCGTCCTTCAACTGGAAGAAGGGGTAAGACAAGACATGGCAGGTATCGCAACAGAGGACTCCATCTGCTCAGGGCATGACGGCTACCCGCCGCGCAAAGCGGTAGAGGGTGACGCCAGCTTTCTGATCAATGGTGTCCCTGCCCATGCAGACGGGATGGTGTGGGACTTTCACACCAAGCCCAAAAGCTCACCCCATAGCGGGGTGGGTATCGGGGAAGGGTCTTTCTTCATCAATGGAAAGCCCGCTTGCCTGATCGGTAGTTCGGTGTCGTGCGGCTCAACAATCGTCACCGGAGATGAGTCATTCAACATTGCGGGGTAAGCATGGAGTCAAAAGAGGGGAATAGCGCCCAACCAGGGGGCAACAAACGGGCAGAGATGATGGCAGCCATGGAGTTGGCCGGAGCAAAGGCGCTCGATGGGGACGATCTGGTGAAGTGGGTAGCGCTGACAGACAAGGTGCTGGAGCGCCCTGAATCGCTGTCAGCCATTTCAAGCGCCGCCGGTGCGGCAAGTACACCAGTTATCCCGCAAAAGGCCAAGGAGATAGCGCTCTGGGGTCTTGGCGGGGTGTTCGTCTACAACTTCGTGATACGAGACCTGCTGATCTTGCTGCTAAAGCTGGAAAACGCGCCTCCACCAGCCATTACCCTCGATGCGGTAATGCGCCTGTTCGCGCTCTAAGGTACGCCGACCCCAATCACTCCCCCGGCTGCCCCATACAAGAGGGTTCTATCTTGCTTGAATCACCAAAGGCCCAAGCGGTCTATCGCGCCCTGCAGTCCTCGAGCGGTTTCTCCAGTTCTGCCGGTAACAAGGCCGCGGCTGCCATCTCCAAGGCTACCGATCTGCAGGGGCAGATTGAGCAGCTGATGCAACTACCAGACGAGGGAATCCCCCCTGCTGGTGGCCTGCCCGTTATCATCCCGAGCGAGATCAAGGCGGCCGTGGCCAAGCTGGACGAATACAAGGGGATGATGGGCGGCACTATCAGCTCCAGTGAGGGGCTGAGCTCGGCTATCAGTCAGCGCATGGAGAACGTGACGGGCAACATGGCCATGATGAATGCGGCCGCCGGTGTCGCACAGAAGATGGGGGATGTGCCTGAGGGATGTGGCGCCCTGGGGGCTGCTTTCTCGGTGCTGACCAGCGAGGGGCAAACAGACGCCCTGAATGCGCTGATGGGGCAGCTTGGCGGCCCGCTGGCACAACTCAAGGATGTGATCGATGAGGCGCTAGACCTCAACTCATCCAGCTTACCAGGGCCACTGAAAGCCGCCCTCGATGAGGCGATGGCGGCGGTCGGCGCCACTATGGCCAGCATTGGGCAAGCAACGGCGGGGATCAACTCGCTGGTGGGCGAGGCTCAGTCGATGTGGGCAGCTCTGGATAAGTCTTTCACTGAGGCGGTGCAATCCACCATCCTGGTGTCGATGTTCAACAACCCCTGTTTGGGGGCCGTGATTGATGCGGTATCGCCGCCAGAGGTGTCAGATATTCTGCACAGCTTTGAATAGCAAAAGGCCCGGCAATCGCCGGGCCTTCTCTTAGCTGGTGGTCATGCTCTCGGCAACTTCGGCCGCCTTGCTCCGGCCGGTCTCGGTGAGCTGGTAGGCAATCTGGATGCCGATGGCCAGTTCGCTGCGAGCGAGCAGCCCTTTATCCACCAGCCCCATGCAGCTGACATGGAAGTTGGAGTACGCAACGGGGTCTTTGTTGTTATCCGCTCTCCAGCGATTGACTACATCTCGAAGGCGGGCGCTCGGGACTGGCTCGAACCTCCCCCTGCTCTCGATGCAATGCAGGACGAAAAGCGCGATGCGCTGAGTGCCGGATAACCGTTTATGAGGTCTGTAATTCATAATGTTTATGAATAAGAGATTACTTCTTGGAGAGGATGAGGCGTGGCCAAAGCATGACTTCCTTGATGACCAGCAAAAATTGGTACGGCTTGGATGGATGCTTTCCCTGGTACTTTACCATTAACTGGTTCGAGCGGGCTAGGCATACACCGGCGCCAATCAAAAACCACTGATAGAGGACAAACCCAGCTGCGAAGAGTTGCATTGATGGGGGCATTATTGAGGTCTCCTGTTGTTCCCGTGCTTATCCTAACAACTTCAACGAAAAACAAGAACCCCAAGAGCTACCAGCCGCCCCGATAATGCTTTAAACTTTAAAGTGATTATCCTAACAAGTTAATCAAGCCTTCACTCCAGCCCCCCGAGGAAGGCGAACCTGCGAGTTGCCTTCCTAATCATTCAACCGATTAGGGGCCAACAATAATGTCCAAATCTAAAGAGTATCAGGCGCGCATCGAGCAGCAGCACGCTGACGCTAGTGCTATTCGCCTTGTGTGCGTGAACTCCCAAACCCAGCTTGGCAGCTCTGCCGATCTGGAAACCCGCATGACTGCTATTGCAGCGGCCGCCACCGCAAGCCCGATGTTTGAATCCCTCGGTGAGCACGCCGGTGGCGTTGCTTGTGCATGGGCCAGCGCAATTCAAGAGTACGCCGAGACCTACGGCGCCATGCCGAGCGATGCTCTGCTGAGCTCTGCTGCCCAATCCCTGCGCAACATCACCATGTTTGAGTCTGTTGGCGCTGAAACTCCGATGCTGGAGTCCGTGCAGAAGTCTCTGACCACCTCCCAAGGTGTGGAAATCCGCGCCCGTCAGGCTGGCCTGATCCTGCCGGTTCTGCTGGCGGCCGCCACCTCTGACGCTGTAACCCATATCCCGGGTGCTGCCAACGAAACCGAAATCTTCCGTATCCGCCGTCACGCCGGTTCTACCTTCGGTGACTACGAAAAGGGTGACGAGCTGGGCATCTTCGCCCACGGCCAGTACAGCCAGATGAACCAGACCTACCCGTTTGCAGCTGGTCAGGTACCGGATGGCGAGAAAACCTCTTTCGTCTACAACTCTGCCACCGATGGCGCCGCTATCAAGGTTCCGTTCAAGCGTCACTCCGTCAAGATCCTGGTGAACCGCCGCCGCGGCGCTGTTGAGCTGGAAGAAGAAGGTCGCATGTTCGGCGTGGTCAAAATCAATAACTCTGAGATCAATCTGAGTGCTGACATTGACTACCCGAACGGCAAGGTGACCCTGACCACCTCCGCCCCGCTGCCGGCTGGCGTCAAGCTCTACCTGGTCTATGACGTAGACATTGAGCAAGCGCCCGAGCTGATCCCGACCATCACTCACAAGATCACCTCTGTGAAGCTGCGCCCGCACGAAGCGGTAATTGCTGCCGAACACACCATCCAGGCCTTCTGGACTATGCAGCGTGAATACGGTCTGGATCTGCGCTCCATGCAGATGAGCCATATGCGCAACTACCTGGCATATGAGAAAGACCTCAAGAACCTGAAAGAGATGATCAAGGCTCACCAAGCGCGTGAAACCTTCGATCTGACCGTGCCGGGTGCTCAGTATTTCAAAGAGCATTACGAGCTGCTGGGCAAGAAGCTGACCATGATCTCCAACGACCTGATGGAGCGCACCAAAGTCTCCGGTCTGGTCGGCATGTTCGCAGGCAAGAGCGCTACCGCAGTGTTCAAGTCCCTGGGCGCACCGCACTTCATCCTGGCTGACAACTACCGTCAGGTACCCCGCATCCACTATGTCGGCACCCTGTTCGGCGTCAAAGTGTTTGAAGTCCCGACCGAGATCGAAGTCATCAAGGGTGACCCCGAGACCAAACTGGGCGAGTGGGATTGCATGTGCTATGCCCGCGGCGAGAACCACACCGAAGCAGGCATTGTGACTGGTGACGCTATCCCGGCAACCATGTACAGCCATGGCACCCAATCCAATATGCGCGACCGCAATACCCTGTGGGAGCTGTCTTATTGCGATGTTCACCCCGATGCGGGCGAAGAATACTTCACCATGCTGACCCTGATCCCGGCTGCCGAATCCAAGGCTGTCGAGGCACAGGCCAAGCAGGCAGAAGAACAGGCTTCCGAGTAACCCATAGCGGGCGGCAACCATGCCGCCCGCCAGTTTGGAGGCCTGTATGAACAAGAAACTTCTGGCTCGCGTTATCAACCCCACCAGCTGCCGCTATCGCATCGAATGCACCGGTTTTCCGGCTGTCGTGGTGGTCTCTGGTGAAGATTCTCCCGAGCAACTGATCCCGCTGGACGGCGAAGGCCATCTGGCTGTGCTGAATAGCATGGTGCAGCGCTTACAGCTTCACCATCTGCAGGTGTCAGTGCCCGAAGAGCCTGTACCCCCCGAAGAACCGAACCCAACCCCACCAGAAGAGCCGCCGGTTGATGGAGATGGCTCTGGCCAGCCACCAGCCCCCGAAACGCCCTCTGAGTCGAATGGTGAGCTGAGCGAAGAGGTCAAAGGCGCTTCTCAGGAAGATCCCGCCCCTCAAGACACCTCAACCGACAAAAAACCGCCCGCCCGCAAGCGTGCAAGTACCAAACCCACCAAAGGTGACTGATTATGGTAATCCCGAGTTCCCTTACCCAAGTCGCGCAAATTGCCGTCCAGGCAATTGATGCCAGCGCCACTATCTCCGCCGGTGGTACCGGTGGCGCCAGCGTGTTTGCCGGGGTAGTTATTTGTGAAAAGGGTCAGCCATTCGAGCTGATCAGTATCAACCGCAAAAACTGGCAAACCAAGCTGGGCAAGCCATACCACCCCTCCAAAGGTGTTATTGCTGACCCGCTGCGCCAAGTCGGTGATGCGGTCGCTGGCGGCGATGGCTATGTCGTTCGCGTTGTGGCGGAAGATGCTAAATACCCAGTGCTGACTGCGCGCCTGGCACCCGCCGTCAAGGCATTGAAAGCTGCCAAGGTCGCCAAAGAGGCCGAAGGCGAGCAGCCAGAGCTGGTGGCCGCCGACACTGCGCAAATGAACACCTCCGCAGAGGTGTTCGGCACCAAGCCCCAACTGGCCGATGGTGACCTGTTCGCTATCTATCCGAAGGATGGTGATGTATCCGGTCGCAAGATTGAGATGCTCCCGATCGAGGGTAAGGCTGGCTTCTTCACCCTGAACCTGTACGAAATCGATCGTCTCGGCGCTTCTTTCCTGCAGGAAACCCACGAGGTCAGCTTTGACATCGAGGCTGTTGACGATATGGGGCAGCCTGCCTACATCGAAAACCGCCTGGAGTCCCGATCTTCTGCCCTGGCGATCACCATCAAGCCCGGTGTAGACCTGTCGGCCTTCCCGGGTGCAACCCTCTCCGCATTCACCGGCGGCACCCTGGGCGACCAGAGCGAGATCGGCGCTGAGCAGGTTGCCAAGGCGATCGCCGTGCTCCGCTCCGCTATGGTCGGCTACACCGCGGTTCTCGGTCTGGGCGTCTATGACTCTAACTCACTGGCTGCCTTGGCAGAGGTGGCAGAGGCTCGCCGTATTGACTCCTTCCTTGATGTGCCTCCGTCCGAGAATTACGCGGGCGCCGTCACCTTCATGGAGGGGATGAACCTCAACAACCACTATGCGGCTTGGTACCACTTCCCGTACTCCGCCAAAGACCCCTACTACGGTGGTCGTGCTGTATGGGGTATCTCCGGCATTGCGTTCCAGGCGAAAGCGAAGGGCGTGGCCAAGGTTGCCGGTGCTGTCGGTGGCTGGCACTACTCCCCTGCAGGTGAAGATCGTGGCGTTATCAATCGCCGTGAATGCCAGCCCCTTGCCGGTATCGGTGAGCTGGATGAAGAGGCTTTCTACAAGGCCCGCATCAACAAGCTGGGGCTGACCAGTGGCGGCCTGCTGATGATCGATGACGCGATCACCAGTCGCAGCCTGAACGATTACCTGCGCTTCCAGCATGTTTCTTCGGTCATGTCCTCTATCGCCCGCGACTTCTACGCCCTGGCGCGCCAGATCAAGCACAGCCCGGATGGCCTGACCTATGACGGTCTGCATAAGGGGATGACCGACATTCTGGATGGATACGCCACCGCTAAAGCGCTGGTTCCTCCGCGCAACCCCGATGAGGACGGCGAATCCCCTTACGTCCTGACCGTTGAGCAAGACGACTTCGACCTGTGGACTGTTGCCTGGAACGTCTGCGTGACCGGCACATCCCGCCGGATCATGGGTACCCCTGGCCTTATCCGTTAACAACCACCAGCCCACCAGCTGGTGGGCTTTTCCATCAAGGAGAACACATGCACAAATTTATGCAGATTGCCCAAGGGGACAAGAACCAAATGTTCGGCGCCCTGCTGGGTACCAAGGATAAACCGGCTCAGGAAGGCGTTTCCGAAACCGCGTTTTTCGAGTCCGTTGCCACTGACGAGATGCTGAATGAAGCGGCCGCCGGTGTCGCCAATACCACCGCTCGCGCCGATGCGATGGCCGTTGTGCTGGCATGGTATGACGATGGCGATGACGCCGCAGAAGCTCTGGATGCCTACGCCCAAGCGCTGGCCGACTCTGACGAAGATGGCGAGATTGGCGAGCCGGAAGAAGAGGAATATCACCAGTTCCTCACCCTGATGGCTGACGCAATGGTGTTCCTGGGCGTTCCGGCCAAGACCGCCACTGACGCCATGAAGGGCGATGACGCTGCAGCTGCCAAGGCCATGCAGGAGATCGAAACCCGCATGAACGGCGATGACGCTGATGAAGATGATCTGATTGTCGCCTACAGCACCCGCGAATCCGTTATGAACGAAGCCAAGGTGAAGGTTGTCCGTGACGGCAAGGTGAAGTTTATCCAGAAGCCCCTGCGCAAAAAGATCCTGTCTGCTGCTCAAAAGGCCGCCCTGCGTAAAGCTCGCCGCAAAGCCCACACTGGCGCCGCCAAAGTGGCACGCCGCAAGAGCATGAAAGCTCGCAAGTCTCGCGGCATGTAAGCGGAGGTAGCCGATGTTTGCAGGGGTAGGCAACAACGATGGGATCAGCAGTTACCTAAAGGTTCGCATCTCCAACGATGCGGGCGACATGGTGACCGCTTATATCGGGGAGGGGAGCAGCAAGACGCTCTCCTCTACGTGGACTTCACCCTTTGAGTCAGATGCCTTGGGTAAAAGCCAAGGCCTGTCAAAGGCCGGTGACGCCGCTCAAACCGCCACTGACATGACCTCGGTAACCCAGTTCAACAGCCGCATGGTGTGGGAGGGGACTACTCCTCCCACGCTGAACCTCACTCTCAAGTTTCTAGCGTTCTCCGACCCCAAGACGGAAGTTCACGATGCGATCATGCTCCTCGAGCAGATGGCCAGCCCCGAGCTGAACAAGCTGACCCCTGGTGGCCGCCGACCATCCACCGTGACAGTGGATGTAGGTCGCCGCTTCAAGGTCAGCAGCCTGGTGATCGTGGATGTGAGCTCCGAGCTAGACCCTCCCCGCGACAAGCGGGGGTACATGACGCGCAACACAGTGCAAATCAGCCTCATGCCGAATCAGATGCTCAATGCGAGCGAGATTCCAGGGCTCTATCTATAAGGGGAAAAACATGGCTGGTCATTCCAACGCCAAAGGGAACGTGAGCTACGTTAAGCAAAAGTTCCTGAAAAACGTAGCCGCCGGTGAAAAGCTCGGTGGCTCGGAGTTTGACGTAACCTTCGATGGCTACGACGATCTCTC
The DNA here is from genome assembly GCF_027706025.1 of Aeromonas sp. Y311-2. NCBI lineage: Bacteria > Pseudomonadati > Pseudomonadota > Gammaproteobacteria > Aeromonadales > Aeromonadaceae > Aeromonas > Aeromonas sp. Y311-2. Next base: position 61,214 of record NZ_JAPDCL010000022.1, read on the forward strand.
CGTGCTGATGCGTACCGCCCAACTCCCGGCACTTGGCCGTGCTGACGTTGAGGACTTCGGCCCCAACGGCTTGAAGTTCGTGCAACAGGGCCCGCTCGAAAACAGCGGCCAGGTCACCATGATGTGTGTGGAAACCATCAAAGGCGTTGCCTTGAAGGCTCTGACCGATATGGTGCACAACAAAAAGTACGTGAACATCACCATCAAACCGACCCCTGAATCCCTTGGTGGTGGCGTACCGGCCGGTACCGGCTGGCGCCTGGAGCACTGCCTGATCCGCATGGATAACGTGGATCTCTCCACCGAAGATGTTACCGCTATCGTCAAGCCAAACATCACAATCACCTACAACTGGAAGGAGCCCGTATAATGACCGCCCTCGAGCTGCTAAGCGCTGTTCGGGGGCGGTTCTCGGTGCTGCTGGTGGAAGAACCCCAGCAGCTCCAACTGCTCACCACCGCTTTAGGTACCTACCAAGACCTTGCCGGTTTCATCAAGCGCGTAAAGGTGACAGAGCGTGCGCCCATCAAAGCGCCCTCCGACTTTTTGGCGCCGGTTCTATGCACCGACAAGCGAGGCGACTTCGTGCCTCACGAACTGGATTTTGATGCCGAGACCAACGCCGTAATGATCGGCTTTGATGATGCCCGGTCAGCCTATCCACTGAGCTTCACCTACCTGGTTAACCTCCGAACCATCGACCACGACACCTATCAGATCCCGGAAACCATCATTGGCATGGTGCAGGATTATCTGGAGGTGCTGATCTCCATCCCCAACGATGAGCGCATGGCCCGTATCCAAGAGGCCGGAAAGCTCGATGTATCCCGCACGCCCACCAGCGATGCGCGCGAGGGGCAGCTGGCAGCGATGCGCGAGGCCATGAAGGCTCAGCGTGCAATCCTGCCCATGATCACCATTCAGCCGTTCTAAGGGGGTACCGTGGGCATTTTGACGAGCGCCCTGGGGGCCGCTTCTACAGCCACCAGCAACTCCGCAACCGGTGGCACCAGCCAAACAGGCCTGCTTGCCCGCCACCGCCGCACCGTTCGCCAGCTGGTGGAAACACCGTTCCAGCAAGGATGGCAGTTTCGCGTAGAGATTGACGGTCAGCCGTCCGACTTCGATGTGTACGTCAAGGATGTGACTTACGGCTCGTTCACCATTGAATATGAAGCCACGCAGATCGGGACAAACACCATCAACGCCCCGCTCCACAAGACAGCCGGCACCGTCACGATGACGGTAAGAGATCACCAGGACGGCCGAGTCGAAGCCTTCTTTACCAAGCTCTCCAAGAAGGTGATCAACGATGACGGCACCATCAACTTGCCAGCGACCTACCTGGTAAAAATGCGCCTGTACCTGCTCTCCGATGACGGCGCCGAGACGCTGAATAAAGAGTGGGAGGTATCCGTTGCCGAGTGCGGCGAGATTACCCGCTCCAGAAGCGCTCTCAATGAGTTCGTGAGCTTCCCTATCGTCCTGCAAAAATACCGCGCCCTGAGCGCTAAGGACTGACCATGATCCCTTTGTTCCCGCTACCAAGCCGCCCTGCAACTCAGGTTCAATTTCGGATGCCTACCGTGCAGGACGCTATCAACTTCTCAGGCCTGCGCGATGAGCTGGATGAAGCAGCCACCACAGACTATCTGCGCGCGCTCCTGCAGGGTGATGCCCCCGACCCGATAGGGTGGACGGCGGGCGACCGTGTGACCGCGATGTGGTGGATTTGGATGGCCATCAGCGATGACACCACCCTTGCCTACAAGTACCAGTGCCGCCATTGCGGTGAGACCCACCACGTTGATATTGACCTGGTTGATCTCGATGACAACCTCACCGTGCTGGAGCGCGAACCGGCCATTGCCGGGGAGATTATGGCCAATGGCCAGATCCACGCCTGCCAATTTGTCCCCCTCGATGGCTATGCCATGACTGCCCTCGAGCAGCTGCGCCTTGAGTTGCTTGATGCCACCAGCAAAGCCGACAAGGACACCATCAAGAACCGGCTCAAGGTGCTGGAAGTGGCGCATAGCTTCCGCCTGGACGCTCACGCCGAGCTACCAAGAGAGGAGGCTGACGCCAAGCGCATGGAGCTCGTCATGTCTATGAACCCAGCCAAGGAGTTCCGCGTGCTGGCCGCCCAGTGCTATCAGGCGCTCGCAGAGCTACGCCACGGCTTGGCGATGGAGATAACGGATGGTCGAGTCGAGCTGATCTCGCCACTACTACCATGCGAAGCACCACAGGAGGGAGAAGGGCAGCCACCGGCATCCGTCCTTCTCCTGCGATTTCAGCCTGTCCACTGCATTCCAGCGATATAGCACGGCAGGGTGGTACACCATCGTGAAGAATCTCACCGTGTACGGCGGCCAGCCGATTGATTCTGTCCTGGGGTCGCCTATCGGCCTCGTGGAGATGATCAACCAAGGGCTGCTTGACCGGTTCCAACGCCAGGGCAACCCATGAGCGACAAAACACACACCAAGCAGGCGGACATAGAGCAGGCATTAGTCGGTGAAATGGTTGTGGAGGGGGCAAAGTTCACCAAGCCAACCTCAAAATCCCCCTCTAGCAACGCATCCGACAGTGCAACTCTTGCCGTGCTCGGGCAGATTGCGACCGATGTAAAGCGTTTGAGCATAACGAGCGAATCGCTACTAAAACGCATAATTTCAGATGGAATTGCTGAAAGGTCACACCATGCAACCAAGGAACCAACTAGCGCCAGAAATCACCAAAAAGCGCCAAGCGAAGTAATTGACCGCCAAACGACAGCGCCTGAAAGCGCTAGCAAGGCCAAATTAGAGCCTAAAAGCACAGGATTGGCGCCAAACAAGCCGACAAAGGCAATTAGCGGCCTGTCAATTGAGACCACGGAAAGCGCCAGAAAGCGCCGAAAAGCTCAAAAAGATACCGAAAAGGACTTATCAGGCACTAAAAAGACCCAAACAAAAAATAACCAAAACGCCAAGGTTGCAGCCTCACCCAGCGGTAGAAAGGAAACTCCGAAGGGTAGCGCCCCTAGAAAATCCCGAGAAAACAGAACAATCGACTTAGAGCCAACTGTTGCTGTTCGGGGCAAAAGTGACGGGAGCGCGCCGCAATCAGTCAGCCCAGAGCCTACCCAAACGGCAGAACCGGCCGCGCCTGGCAGCAAGCCTAAATCGGTGCAGGCCAACACTCGCCGCGATGGCGGGCTCTACATTGGCGATGACGGAAGGGTTAGACGCCCGGATGGCACTTTTGCCACGAAGGTGGAAGTGCGCCGCTGGCAACGCGAGCAAAACGAGGCTGGTGACGCAGCAAGCCCTGACAGCAAGGAGAAGATGACTCACAGCCTCACCTCGCTGTTAGTCAGAGGTGTGGCGCTGCTGGCTGGCCCCAATGGAATTGCAGGCACCAAGGGTCTGTCTCACTCGTCAGCTGGCGAGGCTGCGGGTGTGGCGGCTGGTGGCTCGATATTCTTCGCCATTCGGGAAGTGACCGACCTTGCATCAGATGTAAGCGAAGCCCTGAAAGAGCGCGACATAAAGGGCACCAAAGACCTGCTCCCGTACCTGAAAAAGCAGGCCTCATCGCTAAACCCATTCAAGCAAGACAAGGGCAAGGATGACGCCTCCCCTGCTGGCAAGCCTGATAAGGGCTCGACTCCAGCCAAGGATGCCACCAGCGCCGAGGCGCACCGGCAAGGGGAGCTGGTGAACACCATCGAGCAAGAGGGTTTGGATCAGGCCGAGCTGCTGGAGCGCCAGCACGGCGAGCTACTGGAAAAGCTGGACGACCTGATCGATAGCGGCAAGCAAAAGGGCCCCGGGCTGGTGGATAGCGCCATGGATCTGGCAGGGGATGCCTGGGAGCGCCGCCGCGGGAAGCGCAAAGGCAAAAGAACCAGGGCCCGCCAGCCTCGACCAGAGATCAACGCCAGAGCTCGCAGAGAGGGCGTCAGGGGGCGTAGGGCGCCAGAGATTGGGGGTAAGCCTACCGGTCGCATAGCGCGAGTCAGGGCGGCCATGCCGCGCATTTTCTCCCCTGCAGCCTCCCCATTGGTTGCAGCCAGCGCCACCGGTGGCGCAATGGCGTCAACGGCCAGAGTGGCCGGTTCTCGGGCTGTTGGCGCTGGCGCTGCAGCGATGGGAGCAAGAGCAATCCCGATCGCAGGCCAACTGCTGGCGCTGGGAATGGCTGGCTATGACGCCTATCAAGGCTTCAACGATAAGGATGCCCAATCCCGCGCATTCGGCCTGCAGGGCAACCAGAAGGCGACTACCGGCCAGAAAAGCGCGATGGCAGCGGCCAACGTGCTGGATCTCGGTGGTCTCACCTCTGGCCTTGCTGGTCTGCTGGGGTCTGCTGCTGGGGCGCTTGGCTTTGAGCGCCTGCAGGAGTCGCTGACGTTCGATACCGAAGATATGGCCCGCGCCATCTATGACGGCATGACGATGTTTGATCACAAAAACCCGCTCAAGGACAGCGGCAACAAGTCGATCGTCAACAACTACGGCTCGAGCGGCGTGACCTATCGTGGCACTACTCCCGTCACCGGCGAATGGCAGGGTACGCCCGTCCGGTACAACGGGATCGAAGCTGAAAATGGTCTGCCGGCTAACTTCCTGGGGGCTACTTCCATGGTTGAGAGCGGCGGAAATCCCAATGCCTACAACAAGAAATCTGGCGCCATGGGGGAGTTCCAGTTTATGCCCAAAACCGCTGCAGGCCTTGGGCTGGCCAACGCCTTTGACCAGAAGAGCAGCACGGAAGCCATGATCAAGCACACCAAGCAGAATCAGGCATATTTCCGCAAGCAGATGGGGCGGGAGGCAACAGGCAGGGAGTTGTACCTACTCCACCAGCAAGGCATGGGCGGCGGTACCGGATTGATAAAGGCGCTCCAGCAGAACCCCAACGCCAGCGCGGTAGAGGCTTTGGCGGCTAACGGGCAAAAGGCGCCGGTGCAGGCTGTACTGCAGAACGGCGGCCGAACCGATATGACGGTGCAGGAGTTCACGGATCTGATCCTGAACAAGTACGACCGTGCAGAGGCCGCCATCAAGAAGAACCCCGGCATTGCTGCTGGAGAGGCAAAAGCCATCCTCAAGGAGGAGAAGCCAGCCTATGACGTTCCGATGATGCTCCGCGGCGGCCCGCGTGACGGCGAAGAAGCGCCCCCGCTCGTCCACAAGACCGAGCAACAGGCCTCCGTATCCACCAGCTCCACGACCACTACCGCCGCGGCGCCGGTGACGCAGACGCTCGCCCCTCCGCTGACGCTGCGGCCGGTGGTGGATATTCAAGAAGAGCAAGCCCGCCGTGCCCTGACAGAGCCAAAGCCATACGCCCCGGTTGTTGATGAGACCGCCAAGATGGCCAAAACCCTGCAGAACATTGAGCGCCTGCTGGCTGAGCAGAACAAGCAGCAGAAAAGCAGCCCAACCGGCGCGCCGATGCGAACCGGCGGCAAACCCGACACCACCAATCCGCCAATGCTCTCCAGCGGCATGGCCGCCTTCGCGTCAGATAGGAGCTGATGATGACCGAAATTGACTACCTGATGCAGCTTGACGAATCAGGCGTGCAGCTGCGGGAACAAGAGGACGCAATGATCAACAACGTGGCCGAGTGGATGGACACCCCTATAGGTAGCGTCTACGGTCGCCCAGGGTGGGGGAACCGATTCATTTCATTCAAGCACGAGCCCCCAGGTGAAGATCTCGAGGTTGCCATCGAGAACATGATAGTGACAGACCTCCCCCGAGATGTTCGGGGGGTGGTTGTGAGAGGCATTCGCTGTGAATACAACCAAAGGGAAATCGACATCTGCAGCGTCACCATTGTGACAAACTTCGGCACTCTATCTACCCAGCTAAACACTAAGGAGGCGCTGTGAGCGACCAACTAAACAACCAAACTCCGGTTGAGACCTTCAACGAGCTGCTGAAAGGCACCAGCTGGTGGAGCCGCCTTATCGGCTCGCAGTTCGTGCAGGGCATCGCCACCTTTGTTGGCCAGATGGCCTATCGCACCGAAAGCCTTGCTAGACGCCTCCTGCAAGAAGCCTTCATGTCTACGGCCATCAACCGCGCCTCAATCCTGGCTGGTGCAGAGGATCGCGGCTATGTCGGCGGCAAGGTCATGCCATCCACAGGTAAGGCCAACATCACCAACAACACCGACTCGGTTCAGACGTTCGCTTTCGGTACGCCAGTGACCGGCCCGAACCAGCTTGATTACATCCTGGCCGAGGCCGTGCGAATTGAACCCGGGGTGACGCTCGAGGTGGAGATCAGCCAGCTGACCGAAGTGGTGATGACCACAACCGTGACGGCCGAAACAAAGTGGCTGGAAATCGCCCTACCCAAGGCGGTAACAGCCAAGGCCTCTGAGGTGGAGGTGTGGGTCGAACCGCCCCGCCAGACCTCCCAGCGCTGGGAGAAGCGATTCATGTTCCGGCGCGGCACGCCTACCAGTCGGATCTACACTGAGAGCTACAAACCTACCGAACAGCTTGTTGTCCGGTTCGGTAACGGGCTGGCAGGCATGATCCCCCCGCTTAACTCGCTCATCCGGCTGGTGGTTTGGTGTAGTGAAGGGGAAACCGCCCTGCTGGAAGGGCAGCCCTTGACCCTGGCTGATGAGAGCGACTTTCTCACGCAGGGAATTAAGATTGTCACAACAACCCCGATTGCCGGTGGCCAGTCCGCTGAATCGACAGAGGCAATCCGCCGCGGCGCCCTGTACGCCACCCAGTACGACCAGCAGGTGGTATGGGATAGCGACTATGCCAAATACATCAGCGACAACATCTCAGGCCTGATTTGGCTCAAAGTGTGGGGGGAAACCCAGCAGGAGAAAGAAAGCGGATTTGATGTGGACAATATCAACCGCATTTTCATCTCTGCCTACTCTGACACCCAGAGCCAGGAACGTCTGGAGGAGCGGATCGCTGAGCTGTTTAGCCGTGGCGCAGAGTTCAACACCAGATACTCCTACATCCCAGTAAATCGCCAGCCATTCACCCTGATCCTCAATGGCTCAATCCCCAATAGACAGCGCCAAGATGCCGTCAAGCTATCCATAATTACCACCCTCACCAACAAGTTTGGCGAAAACTCCGCCCCCGGGGCCATCGCGGGGCAGTCCAGGGCAAAGGAGATCTTTCAGAAGGACATTTGGACGGCAATTGATGAGCTTGGTCTGCTTACTGAGTTCACTATTACTTTGGTTGGGCGCGTTGAGCAGCCAAAGTTGAGGGATTATGTGTTCCTTGACGCGGCGGGCTCCACCTTCAATCTGGAGTACGACAATGCAAGCTAACTGGTTACGCAGCAGGCTCACCAGAGCAAAGCAGAAGGAGCCCATGTGGACGGAGTTGGCCGATGCCGTTCAAGAGGTGTTCGAGCAGCATATCGGGCCGCTGGTGGAGCGCCTGAGGGGGATGGGTGGCGCGTTTACGATGGCCGAAGAGGATCTGGATGCCAGGATCAATGAACTTGGCCCGTTCTTCTTTCTGTCTGAGCGTGTCGAGCCAGAAGATTGGCCGCTCGCCCTGATCCAGCGACAGGATGAGATTCACTACAAGAACACCGAATGGCCAATGCTCTCAACAATAGGGCGTGAATTTACCGGCATGGAGGTTACCTGGTCACCCCAGTGGGCTCCCAAGGATATAAACACTTATCCCTACGGCTCGCGCTTCACAACCAAGGAGATGATGCCCTTCGAGGACATTCCCGAAAGCGACTGGTTTATGACGAGCCGCGGGGTGATCCGCGTGTCCTTGCCTGAGTTGGCTCGATCGTTCCATGGTGGGGAAACCCAAAACGAGCAGACCGCCGAGTTTGAGGCCATTCTGGCTCGCTTCATCTCCCCCCTGATCCCGCTGCGAATCGTCTTTGATGGCGCCCAGTATTACATCGGGTACACCCTGAAAGAGGCAGAGGAATGGGTAGAGCTGCTGGCAACAGACATAGGGACTAGCTGGCCTGAGGTCAGCGAAGGGAATGAAACTTCAACGGTAAAGCCAGCCGACATTAGCACCACGTTCCCAAGCATGAACAACAGCAGTGACGCGCCCATTGGCCAGTTCTACCTTGATGTAATCCCCATGGATGCCTGGACGCTCGACAAGCCGATCACATAGGGAACGGCCGCAAAAAAACTGGTAACATCGAACCGCCTCACTCCCCAACCGCGCCTCCATCAAATGGGGGCACACTTTGAGCGCGATTAAGCTCTATGACGCCAAGCTACTTCGGGCGTACTACGACAACCGGGCGCTAAGCTCGATTGGCAAGTCCAATACCTCATTCCGCCTTAGCAAGGCTGTATGGGGTAAGGGATTCCAAACCACAGTCGGCGGCAAGCCTTCCGTTGGCAACATTCCCCTCGATACCTCCAAGATTGACGGGGTATTCGCCACTACTGACCTGGTTCTCTCTTATGTGTCCGGGCGTATTACCGTGCGTGCGGTTCTGCCTACCGGCTCCGTGCCTGCCGGTGAGCTCCATGAGTTCTCAGCCCTTGGCATTCTCGATGAAAGCAACACGCTGGTGGCCGTCATGGCCAGCACCCCCATCACTGTGCATGATCGCCGCTCTCTCTCCGTAGAGGGTGTGATCGAAACCAACATCGCATAAGGGGAGGGGCTATGTCTGATCAAGAAATTACCTTCTCACCACCGATGAGCGTTGATACCTCCGCATTCGCATTGCTGGCCGACTTGCAGTACCACGAGCCATTCGCCTCTGAGGCACTGAATCGTAAGTTCTACGGCATCATCCCGCCAGGAATCTATCGCGGCTTTCAGTACGTGCTGCCTGGAGGTATGACACTCAGGATCGGCCGCCCCAGTGAAGCTGGTTCCGCAATCATCCACGTTGGCGATCGCTGCATCACTGTTCAGCAATACAAGCCGGTTGATCTGGTTGTGGCCGCTGGCTTTGTTGGGCGCGTGGTGCTGGAAGGCTTTTACCAGCTCGGCGTGAAAACCAAGCAGGTCGATAGCGCCAGCACCATTGATGCAGTATCCATCAAGTTGGTGACCGAAGCGCAGTACAAGCCAGATCATGTGACGCTGTATAACCTCAACGTGCCCGCCAATGCTACCGCCATGCAGGCCAGCTATATCATCGATGCAAAGCGCGATGATGTGGACATTGCCGTTGATAGCAGTGTCTACCGGGATCTGGCCGAGCACATTGCCAGCCCGACCGCACACACCAAGGCGCAGGTTGGCCTTAGCAACGTCAACAACTGGGGCGCAACATCCGCAGTCAATGACGCCTCCGACGTAAAGTATGCGACCGCCAGTGCGGTCAAAAAGGCCTACGATCTGGCAGCCAGCAAGCTAGATTCGAGCGCCAATGCGGTTTCTGCGACCAAGCTGGCAACGCCCCGCCAGATCAACGGCACCAATTTTGACGGCACCGCCAACATCACCACGGCGAACTGGGGCACAGCTCGGACACTGACGATCGGCAATGCCGCCAAGTCCGTCAATGGTGGCGGAAATGTGGCTTGGTCTCTGACTGAAATCGGAGCCCTGCCTATTATTGGTGGTAATCTGACTGGTACTTTGGGCATCAAGAATGTTACCGGTTCGCGTGGTTCTGTCATTACCCCCGAGGCTGAAAATGGAAGTGGTATCTACTGGGGGAATGCTAGCCAATGGTCTCGTATTCACGCTAAAGAGGGTGTTGTTCAAGTATACGATGGAACTACAATTTCCCGCGTGTACCACCAAGGGTTCAAGCCAACAGCATCTGACGTTGGCCTTGGTAACGCCAACAATACCGCCGACTCTGCAAAGAATGTTCTGTCTGCGACCAAGCTGACCACGCCCCGCCAGATCAACGGCACCAATTTTGATGGTACGGGTGACATCACATTTTCCCAGTTAGCAGGGAATTCTTATGTCAGTGGTGGGCTAGAAAAACCAAACTACTTTGGTGCAGGCAAGTTGCGATACCAAATGCTTGGCGCAGGTACTGGGGGGGCGGCTGCTGGGTTAGGTGCCTATTGTGATGCTCTGTGGATTAGCTCCTACACTGGCAACGATGTTAAGCGGTCTAACCTGCTGCTCATGTCAAAAGACTCGGCAAGAATAGGCTTCAGGCAAGCAAGCTATGACGCAACTGATTGGGGGCCTTTGTACCAGATATACCACACCGGGTATAAACCCACCGCTACAGATATAGGTGCTTTGCCATCATCAGGCGGTGACATGACTGGAAATATTCGGTCAACGGCGACATACCGAACCACAATTGACCAGACTCTTGGTTTTGTTATGCAGAGGCCGGGCAAGCCTAATTTGGTCGGCATTGGGCAGGCTGGGGATGGTTCGGCTGTAGTTGGGTACGGCGCGGAAGCTGCTGTTACCGCTTATCTGAAAATTGGCCCTGACACATTACAGGCCGACATCGGAAGCGGGATAAAAAAAATTTACCACGAAGGTTTCAAGCCAACCGCTACTGACGTAGGAGCCTTGCGTTCGAGTAGTTATGGGGCTGACCTGAATAACCTCGATGTTTCCGGTCAATATCTGCTTCGCCAAGAGGTAACAAACAAGCCTGTCGGCGCCTCTGGAATTGGCGACCATATTATCCACCAGCAATGGGATGCTAACGCTGCCTACCAAATCTATACCGAGTTTAATGACGCTCGCAAAGGCGGGATGTGGACTCGTAACAAATCAGGGGGTAAATGGGGGGGGTGGAAGCAAGTATACGATACCGTTAACAAACCGACTGCTGCTGATGTGGGGGCTATAAGCAAGAGCGGCGACACGCTGCCAAACGGCTCGACGATTAATGACCACACCGCTGGCAACCTCAATATTATTGGTGCCAACAATGGTTTTTATGGTGCCCGAAATGGTGCGTTCTTGGTGAACAACGCATGGTACAACGGGGTCGCGTGGGCGAAATTCGACAACGCAAGGCCAAGTGGGGTTATTTGTGTCCGTGATGGGGTTCCAGAGTTTAGATATTCTGCTGGCGGAGAAACCGACCCAGTAGCCACGCAATACAGAATTTATCACTCTGGTTTTAAACCAACTGCCGATGATGTAGGGGCTTTACCTATTACTGGTGGAACCATTACATCTAATCTTGCAGTAAACGGTAATTTAAACGTTAAAAGTAGCGTCCTTGTTAATGACCGCAATGTTATTGGTGTTGATGGTAACGTGACCCGTTTTGGTGATAGTGAGTATGCCAGATCAATGCGCCTCTCTGCTAAAGGCGGTGAAGTTTATGTTCTTTCAGACTCTGCAACAGCTAATCGTGTGTACCATCAAGGGTTCAAACCAACTGCTGCTGATGTAGGTGCACTCCCTATCTCTGGCGGGAGTGCAGGCTACTTCCGGCCAACGAACGCGATTGGCGCAGGATATGGACTTGCCGCCGGGAATGGTGATGGCGCGGGACTCACCACGAACAACATACGCATTGAAAGTTGGTACGGAATTGGGTTCTGGTGTACGCAAGGAACTCCGGGGTACTCCCACTCCTTCGATACTCGTAACGGTCACACAAGGGCAAAAGGTGACTACTATGCGCAAACTGACAAGCGCGTATACCACGAGGGGTTCAAACCTACAGCGAGCGATGTCGGCCTTGGCAATGTTCCAAACATGGCCCACAACATCGAGGCTCAAGTAAGTACAGTCCCTATTCGGGATGGTAGTGGAGATATTAAGGCCCGCCTTTTCAGGTCAAATTATGGGAATGAGACTGGCATCTCGGCCAGCGCGGGGATTGCGTTTCGCAATAGTACATCCGATGACTACGTTCGATTCTGTAGCAGCCCCGCGGCGATTCGCGGCTGGCTTGGTCTGTCGGCAGTTGAGAATAAGGCATGGGTTAGGGTTGCCAGCGGGGCGTGTAACCTTAACCTTGCTAACGGACGGGATGTTTACGTTGGTCGGTTCTCCACTGGCGTAGCCTTCGCAAGCCGAACCTTCGATCAGGGCCGGTATCGCATCGTAATGAAAACTACGGGTTCGGTATCGACTGGTAACGCTAATACGGTGTGGTGGAGCGTTCGTGGAGAAATTCTACCGGTTCAAACGTGGAGTGGAACGTCATTGCAGGTAGAAGTTTACTGCTCAGGCGGTGACATTCAGTCAGGTAAGGTTGATGCGTGGGAGCTGTATGAATGGAAGTAAATAAATTATCATTGGCACTGTTTTTTAATGGAAAAGAGGATTGATGACGTGGAAAAAATTGCAACCTTTAATGCTTCGTTTACCGATGTCTTTGGCGTTGAGCATCCAAATGCGGTTTGCATGATCGCAACCACCTCCAGCAACGCATCGGCTGACTATGCGGTAGATGGTTCTCTATCTCACGGCTCTAAGTCGCTATCTTATCGAGTCCGCTACTGGCACTCGGCAGAGGCAAAGGCTGCAGATGCTTGGCCTCAAGAGTTTCTGGATAAAAATGGCAGCAACTCGTTTTACTTTGACGGCACTTCTGACGCTGGCAGTGCAGCAGTGGAAGCGTGCCAGCAGCACTTCCTGACAACTGTGCTTACCCAGGCAAACGCGGCCGCTTAGTTCTCCGCCTAACATCCTAACAACTCGTTGGTGTATCATTAATGTGACTGGCGAGGGCAAGAGGATGACAATAGATCCGATTCAGGCAGGGCTGGTAACAGCCCTGTCTTTTTTTAGCGGCGTGGCCTCTTACCTTCAAGGTCGGCGCGATGGGAGGCTTAATGGTGGTTGGCTCGATCTCTGTGCAGAACTGGCCGCTGCTCCCGTTGCCGGGTGGAGCGCTCTCTTTCTCGGGTTATGGCGGGACTGGCCAGAGCCGTTTATGTGTCTGTGCGTAATTGTTGCAGCGCATAACAGCTCGTTCGTCCTGTATAGCCTGAGGCAGTGGGTGCTGTCTTTGTTCAATAACGCAACCAAGGGCGCCCAACGATGATGCTAGATGCACCATTCACAGCGACGGCTGCGGCAGTGGTGGCACTGGCTTTTCTGGATCGCTTCATCTGGAAGCGCGGGAAAGTCACGATTACCGAGCTGCGCAAAGCCGACCGCGAGGGTAACTATTTACGCTACCTGTTGAAGTACGAGGCAAACAGCGAACCTGAGTGGAGCGAGCTCCGCTACTCCTTTCGGGATCGCCGCTGCCCAACCACAGTAATAGCCGGTAAGACGCGCACGCTTGACGGCTGCAAGGCTGGCGAGAACGCCGAATACCTGTTAATCCGCGATGACCTCCTCACTCCAGGGGACTGGGATCTGACTGTGCAGATCACCACTGTTTCCCGCCGTAACCCCTTTTACTCACTGTTCCCTTTCAGCAGCAGAGCAACCATTGAGGAGACAATCGCTGATGGCTGATGAGCGCTTTAGTAAGAGCAAGGCAACCTACCTCACGCTGGACTTTGCCAACGTGACGGAGAAGGGGCTGAAAAAGCTCGTAGACGCATTCGCCCGCACCAAATCCAAGGTCGCCGGAGTCGAAGCAACCAACCGGATCACCAAGAAGGATGGCCAGCCCACCAAGAAAGCCGTTTTGCGGTTTGAGCGCGGCCAATCGGTCACGATCACCGTTGGCCCCCTGGGTGATGTAATCGAAACCCGCCTGAATGCCACCGTAATCCCTGTTGCGCCGAAGGCCATGGAAAACATGGCAGCATACGCCAAAGAGGTGTCAGCCAAGCTGATCGCCAACCAAGGCCGGTTCGACAAGAGCCAGGCTGCCAAGTTGAAGCGCGTCACTGATACCAGTGGCAAAAAGCCAGCTGGCCGCACACTCGCCTCCCGCCTAATTGAGGCGCAATCCGCCAACAATGCCGCCACCGCCAACCTGACCGCCACTCAGCAGCGCATGACTGCCCTGCAGGGGGAGAGTGCGGGCGTCAAGAGCGAGCTGGAGGATGCCAAGCGCAAGCTCGAGGCCGAGCGGGCCACCACAAACCAGCTGCTCGAGCAGATTGAAAACAAGAAGAGGGCCGCCTGATGCAAAACACGGAAGCCATTTATTTCCCGCACAAGCGGATCAACGTGCAGAACATCATCGACCACTGCCCCCGGGCTGTAAGCGCCGATGAATACCTCGGCCTGCTGCAGGATGAGCGTATTTTCGAGTCGGTGACCAGAGAGGAGGTTGAAGCCACCTACCTGTACGACCTGGACGGCGTGGACGAACCCATGATGGAGGCAATCACGACCACCAAGGCGCGCCTCGAGCGCACCATGGCGGGCTTTGTGCGAGCGCTTAACCGTCAGATGCCATCCTTTGGCCTGGAAGCGCAAGAGGCCAGCATTGGCCAGCCGCGCAAAGCCGGTACCGTGGCGGTACAAGTGGCCACGATCCCCGTCTCTGATGGGCAATCGCTGTCGGTGGTGTTCCACTCCCCGAGTAATGACCCCGGCAAGATCACCGCCGCTGACGATCTGGTGGCGTACCGATTCCTGCTGAATAAGCGCGATGTGACCCATATCGTTGCCCCAGCTGGTGGGCGCGATATTTCCTTGCAGCAAACCACCCTTGCCCTGACCAACTTGGCCGCCCGAAACAGCGACAAATTTCAGGCCAAGCAAGCCAAGAACAAGCAGAAGGAAGAGGAGCTTGCAGCCCTGCAGATCTCCACTGAGCAGATCAGCACTGAGGCGGTCGGCTTGGCGCAGCAGGTAGACACCCTGGGAGAAGTGCTTGAAAGCGACAAGGGCGAGCTTACCCGCACCAAAAGCGCCTTGAGCAAGCAGATCTCCCGTAACGATGAGCTCCGCCGCCAGCTGGCCGCCCTTGGGGATACTTCGCCGGTGATCGACAAGCTCACGGCCGATGGTACCGAACACCAGGACAAGCAAGGTGGCGATGATGGCAAGTCGGTCGCAGATGGAGATCCGCAGCCGGGTAACGGCGACAAGGAGCCTGCCAGCTTTACCGACCACAACGCCGCCGGCGGCGCCCTCAAAGCAGCAAACCCGAGCCTCTACAAGAAGGTGATCGAAGATGTTGCAGTCATTCACGGCATTGATATTGGTGAATACCGTGGATACAGCCGCGCCCTGTTTGTCAGTTCGCTGGCCAACAGCATCAAGTCGGCCGCCAAGAGAGACCCCGAGCACGCCCGCCTTGCCCTGCAATTCATCAAGTTGCTCCAGGCTGGCTATGACAAGCCGGTGCTGACAGAGCGGCATGGCGTTTGGTCACTGCTTGGCGAGAAGGAAGAGCCAGAGCAGCGCGATGGTGCGCCGACCGATACCGTTCGCCAAGTGAATGACCGTCTTTCTATGAGCGGTGAGACCACCCTGAGCAATGGCGCCAAGATCGCGTACCAGTTTGGCGAGGTCGATGGCGTGGATACTGGCTGGGCCCTGCTACAGGACGTAGATGGCCAGTTTTACCGAGTGACGGCCACCAGCGATAGCCGGGACGCTATGAAGCAAGCGGGCGCGGAGCTCTACAAGGCCTATCGAGATGGCCAGCATGAGAAATACCGCTATGACCTGTCAGCGGAAGAGCTCGAGGAAGAGCAAGCGCGCCGAGTAAGCGAGAACGCACATCTGGAAGCCAACGCGCTATCAGCTCTGGTCACTAATGCCAAGCGCAGCAAAATGACCGGCTGGGAATTCGATCTGGAAGAGGACTTTGGCGAGAACCGACCAGCCATTGTCATTTCCGCTCCGGCGCTCCAGAACGGCGAGGAGCATGACGGGTACCACATCTTCCCCGATCGGGATGTTGATGGCATGTTCACTGGCAAATTCTCCGTGGCCTTCTCGGATGGCGGCACGATCCCGGGCGGTCAGTCACTCAAGAGCTGGGCGGAGATGAAACCTCTCCTGCAGGCCGACTGGCAGGCGGACGTAGACAAGCAATCCGGCGCAGGAAGCGAAGCCAGCGGTACCTTGTACTGGTATGGCTTGCAGGTTCGCCCTCTGTCTATTGGCGCACAGCCAAAGGGCAGCGTGGCTTACATCCCGCCAGAGTCAGCCCAAGATGACCCGCGCATTTCCTCAATGGTCAAGACCGCCGGTGATCACAGTGTTCGCCATGGCGCTGTTGCCTATGACAAAGAGCTGTCTCCCAAGGAAGTCGCTAACTACGAGCTGGTGGACTTTGGGCGGATCACCGCCGCATGGGGCGAGGAGCGCCGCGCTCAAGCCTTTGGCGAGCTGAAAGAGACCATTACCAACCTGCTTGGCATGGAATATTCAGTGAAAGAGATCTGGGACGGCCTGATGAAGCCCAAGGGCGATATGGTCACCAATAACCCGTTCTACGACTGGGATATTGAGAGATACCGCTCTGACGACATGATCAAGGCCTTCAAAGAGGCTGGCTACACCGGCGAGATTCAAGGCATGTTCGACAAGCTGGCCGCCGAGTTGAGCGAGCCTGCGAAAGACCCCATGGGTACCGCTGGAGTGTCCCGCGGCGCCACCTATCGCAATGTGACCATTAATGGCCTCGATATGGACAGTATCGAGATTGTAGAGCCGTCAGAAGATGGGAAGGGCGTGATTGTCATGGCCACCATGACCGGCCAGAAAACTGCGACCCGCATGGTGGTTGATGCGACCGAGCTTCAAGGTGCGATTTCTGCCACCGGCGACACTGGCGGTACCGGTGACGACAACCAGTGGGGCGAGACCGACCCGGCTATCACCGGCATCTTGCAACAGCTGGAATCACTGCGAACCGGCGAAAGCGACTACATGGCGTACCTGGACAAAATGCAGGAGCTCATTGAGCAGCTGCAGGCCGCCGGTGCTATGGAGCGCCATGAGCCGTACCTGCACACCGTTGCGGATCGCCTGACCGAGCTGATGGAGGAGGCGGCATAATGGCCCTGAGTATTCTTGAAAAGGTAGGCCTGCAAAAGCAGGCCGCCACCCTGAAAAGCCAGCTGGCAGCAGCAGGCCTTACCATCATGGATAAGATCCGCCTCCAGCGCGAACTGGCGGCCGTTCTGGCCAAGCTCAAGGGGGAGGCCAAGCCTGCCCCTGCAGAAGGCGAGGATGAGGATGAGGGGAGCGATGAGGAGGCCAAAGCAACCGCTGGCCGCTCAATCGTAGGTCTAGCCATTAATGGCGCGAATCACCCTGCATGGGCGCGCCGCGCCGAGACCGCTGAAAACCTTGATCTGGTGCTGTCCAACGCCGAACACGAAATCGCCGTGCTGTTCAGTCCTGGGAGCGGTGGAGCCAAACGCTCTAACTTCCATATTTTCTGGCCAAGACACCTTTCCGGCACCAATGCCGAAGGTGGAACCACGACTATGAGTGCGGATAATGCCTGGCGCGGGGTTCAATCCCCGTTCCCGCCAAAGTTGCGAAAGAAGGTTCGCTACATGGTGGAGCAGGCGGAGCGGGAAATCACTCGCCTTACCACGGACGGGATCAGTGGCGCCAAAGTGGAGATGATGACCGCTGGCGCTCGCCTGGTGCGCGAGAATGAGTTTGGCTTGGGCCGGACACTCCGAGAGGCCTATGCCGCTCTGGTCGCCACAGAGAAGGGCGTGGATGCGCTGGATAGCCTCAATGGCGAGTCGGTACTTGATGCCATCCAAACACTCTACGTCCGTGCCGACTATGCCCTTGGAGCGCTTGAGACGGCCAGAATTGATGCAGAGAAGGAGCACAGCAAGGAATCTATGCGCCGCTACACGCCGAGCCTGCCAAGACTTGAGGAGTTGCGGAAGCTGGTGGAAGAGAGCGAGGCCAGCCAGCCCAAAAAGGATTCGCTATTCCGCATGATTGGCGAGCTCGAGGATATTGCCCGCCAGCTGGAAAGTGACACCAAGAGTGACGAGAAACTTCCCGAGCCAGCTCCGGCCCCTGCAGAGGATCAGCTGGTGGCCGATTATGTGGCTGGCAATTTCAGCCAGCTGCCGTATCCAGACTTTCGCCAGAAGGTGATGGATGTTGATGCCGCTGGCGCCACCCTGGATCAAGTCAAGGATGGTGCGGTCATGTGGTTAACGGCCAACGCTGACTCCATCGAAAAACCCGCTGCCTAACCCCACCACTCCCCGGCAGCGCCCCCCGAAGGGGCACTATGCAACTCTCAGAACTGACAAAGCAGATCAGGGCAGCCCAAAGCGCAAAGGGCGTGCTCTATCAGCTCGAGGTGGCGCTTGGTCACCGAGACGGTACCGCGGCCGATTTCGCGTTCAACCGGCGGCCGGTACAGCCCTCCGGCACATTCCGCCAAACTCGCCTCTATGAAGTGGGCGCCAATAACGCACTGATCGCTGGATCAGCCGTTGATGTGCTCGAGCGCCTGATCCGGCATGGCACGACCACCAGCGTGTTTTATTTCATGGGCCGCTTTGCGGGCGACTACCCCATTTACGCAACTCAGCGTAATGGCGACATCATCATGATCGGCAGCGCCTATTACCGTGCGACCGAAGATGAGCCGCCCACCTATGCCATTCGCAATGGTACCGAGCGGCACGCCCAGCTATTGGGGCAGCTGCAGCAGGACATGAAGCATCGAGACAAGAGCCAGCCCCGACTCGTTTACGGGAAGAAGGTGGACTTGGCCAGCGCCGAAGGCGAGGCCGCCGACCTGCAATTGCTTTCTCCGGTCGATGACGAAGAGAGCGATGTTGTCAGTGTCGGGCCAAGCAAGGGCAGAACGGCTTTTGTGGTTACCGCCCGGGGCGATGAGGTGGAGACCCATTTCACAGTGATGGAAGCGGCAGACCTGATCCCGTCCAATCTGGCAGACGGCACGGTGAACCCTGATTTCCCGCAAGACCTGCAGCCGCGAGACCGAACCCGCCAGTCCTCCATCTTGCAGATCTCTCGTCTGTCCAAGTCGCTACGCCCAGCCCAGCTGGCCGACTCAGGCCTATCGAGCCATGGCGCCCCGATCATTGGCCCTGATCGCGTGGTGGAGTCTGGGAACGGCCGCACGCTGGCCATTCTCCGCGCCTATGCAGAGGGCAATGCAGGCGGGTACCGAGAACACCTGGAGCAGAATGCCCAGCTCTACGGCCTCGACTCTAACCGGATCTCGAAAATGCGTGAGCCGGTGCTGGTGCGCGTGCGCCAGACCGAAGTTGACCGGGTGAAATTCGCCAAAGACTCCAACCTATCCGACCTGCAGGGCATGGCCCCGACAGAACTGGCGCGAGTGGATGCCGAGTCGATCGATGACCGGCTGATGGCGCTGTTCAATCCGAGCGAGAGCGGCGATCTACTGGCAGCCAGCAACCGGCCATTTGTGCAGGCCTTCATGGCCAAGCTCGGTACCGAGCAGGCGGCCAGCTACATGACGGCAGATGGCCGACCAACCAAGCAGATCATCGACCGGATGCAGGCAGCCATTTTTGCCAAAGCCTACCAGAACGAGCAGTTGCTCCGGCTATCCGTAGAGGAGCCTGATCCCGAGATCCGCAACGTGCTGACCGCCCTGAATACCGCTGCCCCGACCTTTATCGAGATGAAGTATCTCAGCGGCGAGGTGCATAAGCAGACGACTGATGATCTGGCAGGGGCAACCTCCCTGGTAAAGGGGCTGGATGAAGAGGCGCTGTCTGCCCTGGTTGATGCAACGGCCGTGGTTCGGGATGCCAAGGCGTCAGGGCAAGATCTGGGGGAATACCTGAGCCAGCAGGGGCTTTTCGGTGATGTGAGCGAAGAGGCGGCCGCGCTGGCCAAGTTTATTGCAGCCAACAACCGCAGCGCCAAACGCATGGGCGCCGCCTTCAAGGCTTTGGCAGAGGCTATCTGCGCCGAGCTGCAACACCAGGGCGCCGCTGCTGGTGACATGTTTGGCGGTGCAGCTGTAGACCTGCCCGCAATCCTGGCTCGGGTGAGCGAGCGAATGGCGGAGGAGACCGGCGGCCAAGTGTCACTCTTTGAGTCGGTTCGGGAGTCCCACCAGCTCGCCATCGAGGCCGCAAACACCATGCCTCATCTGCTGGCCATCTTGGATAGCCTGGCCAGCGCTGACCCGGGCAGGGAGCTGATCCCCTTTCGGAAGGCCATCGAGGACGGGAGCAAGGCCTCCACGGTCAAAGAGGCCGAGCAGGCCATGGAGCTGTGGCTTACAGCTCTGAGCATTCGCGGCATGAACTGGAAGCCGACCAATATTGGCGAGCTGTTCCCTCCGGCGTGGCAGGTTACCAAGGCCGGTAGCGAGGGCTTCATGTACGCCCTGAGCATCAAAACGGCCGTCCTTCGGGCCCAAGAGCACCGAGACTCCCTCAGTGGGTTCGATGAGCTGCAGCGCCGCCGGAGCGCCGTAGAGCGAGACCTGGTGACCCTGCGCACCCTTCCTGCCACCCCTGATGACTGGCTGACGCTGATCATGGGCAAGCCATATGCCGAGGCGGATCTCTGGAAAGAGCTCGAGCACAACGCCCAGCGCCGCCTGGATGGTGAGATCGATAGCTACCTACCGCGCATCGAGGCGATCACCGTGGAGGCCAAGGAGCTTAGCCCCATGGATCTCGCTGAATCGGCCCTCGATGACCAGTTTATCGAGGCCATGATGGAGAGCACGCGAGAGGTGAAGGCCTATCTCGCCAAAGCGCCCGATCAGGTCGCCACGGCTCGCCTGATGGCCACCAATGCACGCCGTAATGTTCGTGGTGGTATGGCGCCAGCCCAGGCTTTCCAGATTGCCGCCCAAGGCCTCTATGACCATTCAAGCCACCCATACCGCAAAGAGGCGGTACGGGCTGCCAATGCGATGTATCGCAGCTTGGCACAGGCATTGAAGCAGGAGGAGGAGAGAGCGGTTGATGCCAGCTCACTGCGCCAGCTGGTGGACGAGGTGATTGCCGGTTCGCCCCTGAGTGATAGTGACGCGCGCGATATGGTCGCCAAGACTAAGATCCGGGTTACCAGCGCACGTCTGGCCAGCGGCTACAGCCTGCCCAACCTGCGCTCAGACCTGGCCGACTTCTACAAGATGACGAACGGCAAGATAGAGCCGCCGGAGCTGTCATTCACCAACAAGCGAGCCAGCGCGTTCCACAAGGAGAACCGGATCAATACCGGCTCGAACCTGAACAAGGTGACCTTGTGGCATGAGTTGGGCCATCTCCTTGAGAACCGACACCCCGCCTTGCTGGATCAGTCCCGCCGCCTCCTGTTGCGCCGCAAGAACGCAGTCAAGAACGGCCCCGCCGTCCTGCCCCTGCGCAAGCTGGTACCGAACATCAAGTATGGGCCGCAAGAGAAGGCTCTCAATGACGGCTTTTTTGATTACTATGTTGGGAAGCTCTACGGTTGCCAGAACGACAATAACCCCATGCAGGCAACCTCAACAGAGGTGCTATCCATGGGCCTGCAATGCTTGGCGAGTGATGCGGGATTGCTGGTACTGAAAAAAGACCCAGAGCACTTTGCCCTGACGCTGGCAGCGCTCAAATACCTGCAGGAGGATAACTGATGGAACTGAATACCGTGCTGTTCGATGAGCCGGTTTCCCTGGTGTTTGCGGCCGCCGATGCCATAGACGCCCAGAGCGACCTGACAGGTAGCCCGAGCGATGCCATTGAGACGGTCAAGGCTATGTGTCGAGGTCAGTTAGATGGCAGAGGCATTCCGATGGAGGAGGGGTGTTTTACCCCGATGGGGGTGGCAGGCGTCCTTGAGTCGCTTGGCCTTCCCGTTACCGGCCTTGATGGCGAACCGGACTCCGGCGAAGAGTCGCTGTAACAAAAAGCCCCGGCACTGCCGGGGCTTTTCTCATTTCGCGCCCTGGTAAACCTTTAGGGCGTCTTGGCAGGCA
>NZ_JAPDCL010000023.1:0-81953 GCF_027706025.1 Aeromonas sp. Y311-2
GAAAATCAAAAATTGTTTTTGATGTTCGATGCTGTGAGTGCCCACACAGATTGCTTGATTCAAATTGTTAAAGAGCGTCACGCTTGTCGCGTTGAGGAGGCGCATATTACACCCCTCACTTCGAAAGTCAAGCGGTTGTTTTCGCTTTTCTTTCGGCGCCCGCTTCACAAGGAAGCTGGCTCATCAGGTTGGCGTGTTCCGCCGTGCTGGTAGGGGCGCATTATAGGGAGCAGCGCTGCGATGACAAGACTTTTTTTGAAGAAAATCACGAAAATTTCAAATTATTCAATTAGAAACAGCTTGTTCAGTGTATATATACAATGTTATCCACAATCCGGTTATTTCACTCCCATTTTAGCGTCATTTATGTCGCCTTCAGTGACCTTGGGAATGCCATACTGGAGCCGATAACCTCTCCCGAGTGGTCCATGGTAGCGCCAATCAGGAAAGCTGGTTACCATGGAGGTGAATATAGTGTTGCACCTTTTTTGCTTTCATTTACAAAAGGTCTTTTAAGATGAATTTATCCAAGTTTCCCGTATATATGCAGGCTGCAATCCTTGCTCTGGTATTGGCAGTGGTTGGCTACCTGGTTGCCCAGGCCCTGCAGTTCTCTTTGAAAGCGGAAGTGATTTTTGCAGCAGGTCTGGCCATCGGCGGTTTCGTGGTACCGCTGTTCCTGAAGCGAACCTCGGCTAATGTCGCCGAGTCGATCGCCAATCAGGAGACTTGCACCTTATATGTAGGCAACCTGCCCTATCGCGCCAATGAGATCGCAGTGCGCGAGTTGTTTGCCGAACAGGGCCAGGTCATTTCCGTGCGGTTGATGAAGGACAAGGCAACCGGCAAGCGCAGAGGTTTCGGTTTCGTGGAGATGCCCGCCGCCGATGCCGCCAAGGCGATTGCCGCTTTGAATGACAAAGAGTATCAGCAGCGCACCCTCAAGGTGCGTGAAGCGAATGACAAACGTGATAAAGAGGAAAGAGAAGGTAGCGAAACTGACGCCTAACCGCTCGTCAGTACTTCACCTCTTCCAGTGATGACAGCCCCCATGCTTGCAAGGGGGCTGTCAGTTTTTGGGCCTCCCCATCCAGCCGGGTACAGTAAGCCCTGGCAATTACCTCTTCTATATGTACAGGCTGCACGATGGCATGCCCGCCATTGTTCAGCAACCAGGCCACCCGTTTGGCAACGGCACTGCCCGAGTCAATAAGCTGACATTGCGGCATCAGTTGCCCAATCTCTTCATTGAGTAGCGGGAAGTGAGTGCAACCAAGCACCAGCGTATCCGGCTTTTCTTCCCCCTCCAGCCAATCGGCCAATACCTCGCGCAGTAGCGCCATATTGACCGGCAGGCCCGCCAGCTTGTGTTCGGCTTCTATGACCAGCTCGGTGGTGCCCTTGAGCAGCACCTGCTTGCCGGGAGCAAACTGGGCGATCAGTTCATGGGTATAGTCGCGGCTGACGGTGCCCGGCGTAGCAAGCAGACCGATACAACCGTTGCGAGTCTGTGCAGCGGCGGGCTTGATGGCTGGCACCACCCCCACCACGGGAATATCCAGTGCCTCACGCAGGGCCGGCAGCGCTATGGTGCTGGCAGTGTTGCAGGCAATCACCACCAGATCGATATGATGACGGGCCACCATGGTGGTCACCAATCGGGTGCAGGCAGCAATCAGGGCGGGCTCGCTCAATTCACCATAGGGGAAGTTGGCGTTGTCGAAGCAGTAGAAATAGTTGTGTGCCGGCAGAACGCGGCGGATCTCCCGGTAGATGGTCAGGCCACCCATACCGGAATCAAACACGAGAATATTGGCCACTTGAGCTCCCCTTTGGTGCAAGGCGGCGATCATACTCCCGCCTGCCGCCAATAGAAAAGGCCCTGCCAATGGCAGGGCCTCGGTTTTTCCCATCAAGAGGACGCTATTTACAGGGCGTAATCCATCGTCACGTAGTAAGCGCGCTCATCGGCCGGATAGCCCACCGCGCTTTGATACTCCTTATCCAGCAGGTTGTTGATCTTGCCAGATACCTTGAGCGCCGGGGTTACCTTGTAGCCGACAGCCAGATTCCACACGCTGTAGCCACCCAGTTTGGTGGTGTTGGCCACATCGCCATAGCGCTCACCCTGATAGATCCAGCTCAAAGAACCATCAAACTGCTGCCACTGCGCCTGAGTTACCCACTTGGCCCCTTTGCGGGAGATCAGCTGCAACTGCTTGTCGGTCACCCTGTCTTTGGGATCCTTGTATTCGGCAGAGACCCGATGACTCAACCAGCCGGTATCAAACTCCCCTTCCAGCTCGATCCCTTCGATCCGCGCCTTGCCAACGTTCTGTGGTGTCCACATACCCTGACTGTTGGGTGCCCACTGGATCATCTGTTCGAAGTCGTTGCGATAACCGGTCATGCGCCACTCGACACCCGCGGTTTGACCATCCAGCATCAGCTCACTGCTCTTCGACTCTTCCGGCTTAAGGTTGGGATTGCCAGAACCCGGATAGTAGAGGTCATTAAAGGAGGGGGCACGGAAACCGGTGCCGTAGCGGGCACTCAGGCGGTAATCCTCCACAAAACGCCAGCCTGCGCCGGTCTGCCAGGTGTTGTGGCGGCCAAACTGCTCATTGTCATCGCTACGGCCACTCAGCTCGGCCTGCCAGGTTTGGTTGTCGTACTGGGCAAGGGCATAGAGGCCGGTGTTGTCGCGCTCTTTGGCGTCGGCCGGATACGTGGAGCCGGATGAGCGGGAGCGATCATCCAGTCGATCACTCTGCCAATCGGCCCCGCCTCCCAACGTCCAGCTCTCGTTCAATTTCAAGCTGTTGACCCAGTTCAGGCTGTACTGGCGGGTGTAGGTCCGGGTATTGGCCTGATCGCGGCCACTGTTGTCCTGATAGTCGTACGCATCCTGTTTGGAGAAGGCGCCACGCAACTCACTCAGATAGCGATCATCGTGATAGCGCGACCCCAGCTGATAGCTCTGGTTTTCAGTCCAGGTCTCGTTGCGCTGACGGGTGGCAGGCCCCCAGGCGGAAGCCGCAGAAGAGCGGTCGTACTGGGCGACATTGCGGAACCAGCGGGTTGTACCGAACAGATCCCAATTGCTGCCGAGCGCCTGCTGGTAGTCCAGCATGGCGTTGTAGCCCTGATGCCCGTGACGGTCACCATCGTTGATGCCGGGCAAGGGGTGTACGTTGTAACCCTCTTCATCATCAAAACCGCCAGCCACCTTGAGCTGACCCGCCTCACCTACCTGGCTGGCACTACTGAAAGCGGCCTGACGCTGTTGATGGGAACCAACACCGATATTGAACTTGTGCTGATTTGTCCCCTTGTCGGGACGGGTAATGATGTTGATCACCCCGCCGATGGCATCAGAACCATAAATGGTGGCGCGTGGGCCACGAATGTATTCAATGCGCTCCACCTGATTGATTGGCAGATTGTTCAGTTCGGTCATCCCGGCGGTCAGGGAGGCACTGCGCACCCCATCCACCAGCACCAGCGTCTGGGAAGAGGTGCCACCACGCACCCGCAGCGAGCTGAGCTGGCCTCGGCCGCCATTGCTGACCACTTCCACACCGGGCAGGGTCTTGACCACATCGGTCACGGTCTGGGCTTGCAGGCGATCGATCTCGTCCCGGGTCACCACATTGACCGGGGCAAGCACGCTGGAGGCAGGTTGGGCGACGCGGGTAGCGGTCACCACCATGGTGGGATTGACGGGAATGGTCAGCTGCTGGGCAAACGCCGCCGTCGGCAACAGGGCAGCCGCCAGAAATTTCTTCGACATGAGAGATCCTTAAGTTCGCGTAAGTATCTACTTCGTGGCCGGTTTCTCTCGGCCCGAAATACGAACTCTGGCAGGTCTTCGGGCTCGGGGGCTGATAGCCTACGGCGACGGCTTCCCGCCTGACGGCAGTGCCCTGATGTCGCTTCGTTCCCCCTTACCGCTGCGCGCCAGCTCCGGATTCTCACCGGATTCCCTATTAAGCATGATGCGCCAAAGCGGGAGGATTATAGGCAGAGCAAAGCTGGATGTATAGCCATCCAGATTTCTATTTATTGCCAGCCAGCACCGCCAGCCTCTGTTGGGCCCCCTCCATCACCGCCTGCACCCCGGGATGGGAAAGATGGCGCCCTGCCGAGACCAGATAATAAGAGAGGGTAACGTCGGTGAGGGTCGCAATCCGCTCCACTCCGTAGAGGCGACCAATCTCGTCAGCCATCGCCAGCGGCGCCGGGAAGATCCCCATCCCCGCCTTGCCGAACGACTTCATCAGGGTGGAGTCATCAAACTGCCCCACCAGATGGGGATGAATGCCCTGCTGGCGATACCACTCCAGCAGCCGATCGTGAGTGGCAGACTTCTCTCCGGGGATCAGCAGCGGCAACCCCTCCAGCGATGCGGGAAAGCCATCCCGCGCCCGCGCCGCCAGCTCGGGGCTGGCAAACAGCGCCAGCGGGCTGCGCCCCAGCTCGTGGTTGTAGCCGCGCACGCCGCTGTCGGGAGGGAGCGGGCGATCGATCAGCACCATATCCAGTTTGTGGCGGGCCAGCTCGCTGAACAGCTGCTCGGCCCGCTCCTCGTGGCACACCAGCCGCAGCGGGGTCGCCAGCGCCATGGCGGGGGCCAGCAGCTCGAACGCCAGGGTGCGGGGTACCGAATCGGCGATCCCCACCTGCATGGTCAGCTCCTGACTGGCGTGGCGCAGGGTGTGCTCCAGCTCGGCGCCGAGCGAGAAAATGGCCCCAGCCTGCTCCTGCGCCTGCCGTCCGGCGGCGGTCAGCACCAGACGCCGCCCCACCCGGTTGAACAGCGCCACCCCGAGGGACTGCTCCAGCTCGGCCACCTGACCGCTGATGGTCTGCGGCGTGAGATGCAGCTGTTCGGCGGCCTGCGTCACGCTGCCGCTGCGCGCCACATGCCAGAAGTAGTAGAGCTGTTTGTAGTTGAGCATGCCGTTCCCTATCAGTTTTTACCGAACAACCATCAGCGAGAATCTGATTTTATCGAAACATTGCGGGCTCTAGCATGCAACCATTATCTGAACTGCCCTGCGAACCATCATGCTGGACGTTGTTGTACTCTTCTTTCTGTTTGGTCTGCTGGCCGGTCTGGTGCGCTCCGAGCTCAAACTGCCTCCTGCCCTCTACGACACCCTCTCTCTCTTTCTGCTGCTGGCCATCGGCCTCAAGGGCGGCGTCGGTTTGGCCCAGCAATCCCTGCAACCTCTGCTGCCACAACTGGCGCTGGTGATCCTGCTCGGCGTGGTGCAGACCCTGCTCGGCTTTGCCGTGCTGCGCCTCAAGATGAACCGGGTCGATGCCGCCGCCACCGCCGCCCACTACGGCTCGGTCAGCGTCGCTACCTTCGCGGTCGGAGTGAACTGGCTCACCGAACGGGGCATCAGCTTTGAATCCCAGCTCTCCATCTTCCTGGCGGTGATGGAGATCCCCGCCATTCTGGTGGGCATAGTGCTGGCCCGCGGCATCAGCCGCGAGACCCGCTGGCGCATGCTGGCCCACGAGACCTTCCTCGGCAAAGGGGTGACCCTGCTGCTGGGCGGCATGGCCATCGGCTATCTGGCCGGGCCGGACGGAATTGCCCCGCTCAAACCGCTGTTTGTCGACCTGTTCAAGGGGGCGCTGGCGCTGTTCCTGCTGGAGATGGGCCTGATCGTCGCCCGTCAGTGTCAGGATCTGCGCCGCCACGGCCTGTTCCTGCTCGGCTTCGCCCTGTTGATGCCGCTCGCTTCAGCGGGACTGGGGCTGGCGGCTGGCCAGCTGATGGGCCTCTCCCTCGGCGGCCTGACCCTGCTGGCCACCCTGGCGGCGAGCGCCTCCTATATTGCCGTGCCGGCCACCATGCGCATCGCCGTGCCTCAGGCCAACCCGGGGCTGTCCCTCAGCGCCGTGCTGGGGGTCACCTTCCCGTTCAACATCATGTTGGGGATCCCGCTCTACCACAGCTGGGCCCGCCACTTCACGGAGTAGCCACATGCAGACCGAGACCCGCACCCTGCTGACCATCATCACCGAAGCCAATCTGGAGCCTACCCTGCTGCGCACCCTCACCCGCGAGGGGCTGCGCGGCTACACCATCACAGATGCCCGCGGCCGGGGGGATCATGGCGAACGCAACGCCAGCTGGAGCGAGAGCGGCAACATCCGGCTGGAGGCGATCTGCAGTCGGGAGCAGGCGGAGCGGCTGCTGGCCCACCTGCAGAGTCGCTACTACCCCGACTACGCCATGATCGCCTTTCTGCAACCGGTCGAAATCGTGCGCCCCGAGAAATTCTGAGCCGGCTTGCCGGCTCTTTTTGTTCACTAAAAGCAAACGTTTAACATCAAGGATTCAGAGAAAATGAACACACATCCCCTGATCGGCCTGGTAATGGGCTCCGACTCCGACTGGCCAGTGCTGCAGGCTGCCGCCCGCATCCTCAAGGAGCACGGCGTGCCTTACGAGGCGCAGGTAGTCTCGGCCCATCGCACCCCGGATCTGCTGTTCGAGTATGCCGCCACTGCCCGCGAGCGCGGCCTGCGCGCCATCATCGCCGGGGCCGGTGGCGCTGCCCATCTGCCGGGCATGGTCGCCGCCAAGACCACTCTTCCGGTGCTGGGGGTGCCCATCCCCTCCCGTCATCTCAAGGGGATGGACTCCCTGCTCTCCATCGTGCAGATGCCCAAGGGGGTGCCGGTCGCCACCTTCGCCATCGGCGAGGCGGGGGCTGCCAACGCCGCCCTGTTCGCGGTCTCCCTGCTCTCGGTCCCCCGGGATGACGACGCCCCCCGTTACCGGCAGCAGCTCGACGACTTCCGCACCCACGAGCGCGACCGGGTGCTTGCCCTCACGCTGGAGGAGCCGACATGATCCTGCCACCCGCAACCCTCGGCATGCTGGGGGGCGGCCAGCTTGGCCGCTACTTCGTGATGGCCGCCCACCGCCTCGGCTACAAGGTGGTGGTGCTGGATCCCGATCCGGCCAGCATCGCCGGTGCCGCCGCAGATCACCATATTGTCGCCCCCTATGACGACCAGACCACCCTGTACGAGCTGGCCAGCCGCTGCGAGGCCATCAGCTGCGAATTCGAGAACGTGCCCGCCGCCACCCTCGCCCTGCTCGAAAAACAAAAGCCGGTGCGCCCGGCCGCCAGCGCGGTGCGGGTCTGTCAGGATCGCTGCGAGGAGAAAGCCTTGCTGCGCAGGGCCAACATCCCGGTTGCCCCCTATCTGGCGCTACTGCCGGAAGCGCCCATCCCCGCACAGGCCAGCGAACTCTTGCCCGCCATTCTCAAAACGGCCCGCGAAGGGTACGACGGCAAGGGGCAGTGGCAAGTGAGCGACCTGGATGAGCTGGCGACGGCACTGGCAGCCAGTGGCGTGCCCTGCGTGCTGGAACAACGGCTGGCACTGGAGGGGGAATTCGCCCTGACCCTGGCCCGCAGTCCGAGCGGCGCCATCAGCGCCCAGCCACTGGTGCAGAACTGGCACAGCGGCGGCATCCTCGATCAGACCAGCTCCCCGGCCAATGTGCCGGCGCTGGAGAGCGAAGCCAAAGCAATAGCCGAGCGGCTGATCGCGACCCTCGATTACGTCGGGGTGCTGACGGTGGAGTTCTTCTTGGTGGAGGGGAGGCTATTGGTCAACGAGCTGGCGCCCCGTCCCCACAACTCGGGTCACCCCAGCCTCGACAACGCTGCATGCAGCCAGTTCGAGTTGCAGGTGCGGGCCTTGTGCGATCTGCCGCTGCCGGAGCAGATCGCCGTGCGCCCCGCCCTGTTAATCAACCTGCTGGGGGATCTCTGGCAAAACGGCACGCCAGACTGGGCCGCCCTGCTGGCGCTGCCCGGCCTGCATCTGCACCTCTACGGCAAGGGCGAACCCCGCCCCGGCCGCAAGATGGGCCATATCACGGTAACCGGTGACGACTGGTCAACGGTGGAGGAAACCTGCTGCAAGGCCCGCCAGCTGCTGGGGCTAGCGCCGCGCTGATCGACCATCGGAAATGCAAAGACCCGGGCATGGCCCGGGTCTCTGTTTTTGCTTGCTATGGCAGGGAGACTTATCAGGCCCGCTCCACCGCTACCGGTGCCGGCAGGCGAATGGTGAGGGAGAGCACCAGCGCCACCACCAGCAATACCAGGATCAGGTGGAAGGTCGCCATAAAGCCGCCAAACAGGGAGGCCACAATAGAGCCGATGATGCTGCCTAGACCAAAGCCCAGATAGATGACGCCGTAGTTCTTGGTCAGGTTGTTGAGACCGAAGAAGTCGCTCACCAGCGAGGGGTAGACGGTGATGGTGCCGCCGAAGCTGAACGCCACACAGGCGACCGCCACAAAGAACAGGTTGGCATTGAGCGGTACAAACAGCAGCAGCGCCATGCCCGCCAGGGTAATCAGCTGGGCGATGGTGATGACCCGGATGCGGGACATCTTGTCGGAGAGGATCCCCAGCACCAGACGGCCACCCAGGTTGGCCATGGCGATGATGGCGACGGCATTGGCAGCCACCACTGCAGGCAGACCCACCATCTTCTCGCCGATATCCTTGGCCACGCCGATGACGTAGAGGCCGCTCATGCAGGCGGTGAGGAACATCAGCGCCAGCATCCAGTACTGCGGCTTGCGCATCGCCTCGGCCAGAGTGAAGTCACGGCTTTCGCTCTGCTGCACGGAAGCGGCCTGCTTGGGCGCATCCTTCATCAGCATGCCGCCCACCAGCACCATGGACATGGCGATCAGCCCCCACAGCTGGAAGGTGGTCTCAAGGCCGGAGCTGGAGAGCAGCAGCAGGTTGATATATTTGAAACCGAGACTGCCGAGACCATAGGCACCGATGGAGCAGGCGGAGATGAGCCCCTTGCGCTCCGGGAACCACTTCACGCAGTTGGAGAGGGTCATCAGGTAGCCGGTACCGTCGGCAAAACCGACCAGAATGCCCGCGCAGAGGTAGAGCATCGCCAGATTGCTGGCGTGGGCGGTGAGGAAGAAACCGATGCCGAGCAGCACGCCAGCGCCCAGGGTCACGTTACGCACCCCGAACCGCTCCTGCAGCTTGCCCGCCATGGAGGAGGCGACCGCCAGCGAGAGGCTGAGCAGGCCGAAGGCGAAAGCGACCTGACTCACCGGCTCGTCCAGCTTGTCGGAGAGCTGGGCGTTGAACAGGCTCCAGGTATAGACAGAACCCAGTGCAAACTGGGTGATGATGGTACCGATCAGTGTCAGGTACCGGGTGCGGTTCATCTCTTTGGTCATGATGCGTCTCGGTCGATGGCCTTAAGGAAATTGAGGCCACTATAGGCAAGACGCAGCTCGCGCCGATCGATTAAGGCATGAAATGCAGATCGGCGGGAATGAATGACAATCAGAGCCGCATCAGCTGACGGAATGCCTTGATGTTGCTGCGACTGACCGGCACCTCGAACGGCAGATCATGGAGCCGGATGAGATAGGTGCTGTTAAACCAGGGGACAATTTCGCGGATCTTGTTGATGTTGACGCAGTAGGAGCGGTGGCAGCGAAAGAACCCCTCGGCAGGCAGGCGGCTGACAAACTCGCTGATGGTCATGGTCATCACGTAGCGATCATCGCGGGTGTAGACATAAGTGAGCTTCTCGTCGGCTTCCGCGTAGTAGATCTGCTCGCAGGGGGTGACGATGATGCGCTCCCCCTTCACCAGATTGACGGTGCGATTGTGCGGGCTGCTCCCCTCACCGCTCGCCTCCCCCGTGGAGGCTGGCTGCGACTTGCCCGCATGCTCGAGCTTTTGCAGCAGATTGATGAGGCGCGGCTCGTTGTAGGGTTTGAGGATGTAGTCGAACGCCTCCAGCTCGAACGCCTCCACCGCAAACTCCTTGTAGGCGGTGACGAAGACGATGTGGGGCGGATGGCTCGACTTGTGCAGGTTCTTGGCCAGCAGCAGGCCGTCGATGGAGGGGATCTGGATATCCAGAAACACCACGTCCACCTCGTGATCCTGCAGGTATTTGAACGCCTCCAGCCCATCTTCGAAGCTCGCCACTATCTCGATCTGGCTGTGCTGATTCACCAGATAGATCAGCTCCTCGCGGGCCAGATACTCATCTTCGACAATAATGGCGTTCAGCATGACAACACCTCTCGCGGCACACACTTATCCTCAACCATGATGGCACTCAGCATGGCATCGACTCCTGATCCGGCAGATAGAAACTCACCTCGGTACCCGGCTCCAGCCGCTTGAGGTGCAGGCCGTCGCCATAGAGCAGCTTGACCCGCTGATGCACGTTCATCAGGCCGATGCTGCGGCTCTCCACCCGCCCGGCAGCCACCCCGTCGATCACCGCCTGACTGATGCCGTAACCGGTGTCCCGCACCGATACCCGGATGCCACCCGCCAGCTGTTTTACCTCGATGGTGACCCGGCCCGGCGCGCTGCGGGGCTGGATGCCGTGCAGGATGGCGTTTTCCACCAGCGGCTGCAACAGCAGGCTCGGCACCTGAATGTGCACGTCGTCCACCTCGAACACCACCTCCAGCTTGTCGCCGAAGCGGGCCTGCTCGATGGCCACGTAATCGCGCACCTGCTGCAGCTCCTCCTGAATGTCGATCAGTTCATCCCCCTTGTTGAGGTTGTAGCGCAGGTAATCCGCCAGATTGGCAATGAGCTGGCGCGCCTGCTGGGGGCGAATGCGGATCAAGGATGAGATGGCGTTGAGGGCGTTGAACAGGAAGTGCGGATTGATCTTGCTCTGCAGGGCGGTGAACTCCGCCTTGCGGGTCATCTCCTTGAGTTGCTCGATGCGCGACACCTCCATCTGGGTGGAGATGAGCTGGGAGAGGCCCACCGCCATCTCCCGCAGGGAGCTGGTGATGCTGTGGGTACGACGGTAGTAGATCTTGAGGGTGCCGCTCACCGCGCCGTTTTCCCGCAGCGGAATAATGATGACCGAGTGGAAATCGGAGAGGTGATACTGGCGCAAATCGTTGTTGATGATGATCTGGTCGAGCAGCACCGCCTGCTGGGTCATGCCGCTGATGGCGTGGTGCTCATCCAGCTCGTAATAGTCCTTGCCCACCCCGACATAAGCCAGCACGTCACGGGTGTCGGTAATGGCCACCGCGTCGGCACTGATCTCGCTGCGAATGATGGCGCAGACCTGACTCAGGGAGTGGCGGTCGATGTTCTGGAAGAAGGGCAGCGTCTTGTTGGCGATATCCAGCGCCAGCTTGGCCTGCTTGGCGGCAATCAGCTCCTTCTCGTCATCCAGATCCTGCACCAGCTTGATGATGAGACCGATGCAGAGCGCCCCGGCGATCATCGGATAGGCGATATGGTTAACGATCTCCACCCCGACTTCGTGGGGCTCGGTCAGCAGCCAGATCAGCAGCATGGTCAGCCCTTCGCAGAGCATCCCCGCCAGAATGCCGTAGAGCCAGAGCCGCGACTTGCGGCAGCGCAGGTGCAGCCAGGTGGCGAGCAGGCCGGCGATGATGCTGGCGATAAGGCAAGGGATGGAAGTGTGACCATCCATGTCGATGAGATAGCGGTGCAGGCCGGAGATGACCCCGGCCGGAATGCCGACCCAGGGGCCGAACAGAATGCCGCCGGAGATAATGGCAATGATCCGCACATTGATCAGCGCCCCCTCTACCGGAATGCCGGTGTAGGTACTGAACACCGCAAACAGGCCAAAGATGGAGGCCACCAGCACCAGCTCTGCGGGGGTGTGATCCCGCTTCTGGAACAGCCGCTGGAACGGCCGGGTGCGGGTCAGGAAGAAGAGGGTCATCAGCATCAGCGCCGCCCGTTCGAACACCGCCAACAACATCATCTGATTCTCAAGCATCTGCGCCCCCTTGCGGCAACCCGACCGATCACCCTAACCCTGACCAATAAATCGGGGCCGGATAAACCAGCCCCTGTGACATCAACAGTACTGACCGGCCACCCAACCGGAAGACCAGGCCCACTGGAAGTTGTAGCCACCGAGCCAGCCGGTCACGTCCACCACTTCACCGATGAAGTAGAGGCCGGGCACCTTGCGCGCCTCCATGGTCTTGGAGGAGAGCTCGTTGGTATCGACGCCGCCCAGGGTCACTTCGGCGGTGCGATACCCCTCGGTGCCGTTGGGCAGGATCTGCCAGTCACCCAGCAGGTTGGCGATCGCCTCAAGTTCCCGCTCGTTGTACTGGCGCATCGGCTTGCTGACCAGCTGACCCAGCTCCACCAGCTTGTCGACGAAGCGCTTTGGCAGCTCGCGCCCCAGCACGGTTTTCAGCTCCTGCGCCGGGTGAGCCTGCGCCCACTCACGCAGGGCGGCCGGAATATCCAGCTCCGGCAGCAGGTTGATGTGGATCTTCTCACCCGCATGCCAGTAGGAGGAGATCTGCAGGATGACGGGGCCGGAGAGGCCGCGATGGGTGAACAGCATCGCCTCCTTGAAGCGGGTACCATCCTCGGCGGTCACCGCCACCGGCAGGCTGATGCCCGCCAGATCGGCGAACGCCTCTTTCTCGGCCTGATGGAGGGTAAAGGGCACCAGTCCGGCGCGGGTCGGCAGCACCTTGAGGCCGAACTGCTCCGCCAGCTTGAAGCCATAAGGGGTCGCCCCCAGCTTGGGCATGGAGAGACCGCCGGTCGCCACCACCAGCGAGTGACAGCCGATCTCCCCCTTGCTGGTCGTCAACACAAACCCTTCGTCCTGTTTGCTGACGGTGAGAATTTCGGTCTGGAACTGCAGGGTCACCCCGGCCCAGTCACACTCGGTGAGCAACACATCGACGATATCCTTGGCACTCTCGAGACAAAACAGCTGCCCCAGGGTGCGCTCGTGATAGTTGACCCCGTGGCGGTCCACCAGATCGATAAAGTCCTGCTGGGTGTAGCGGGCCAGCGCCGACTTGCTGAAGTGGGGATTCTCCGACAGGTAGGCGTGAGCACCCGCCTGATGGTTGGTGAAGTTGCAGCGGCCACCGCCACTGATGAGGATCTTGCGGCCCGGCTTCTTGGCGTTGTCGAGCACCAGCACGGAGCGGCCACGGTAGCCCGCCTGCGCCGCACACATCAATCCGGCCGCACCGGCCCCGATCACCACCACATCGACCTGCTTCATCATCACTCACTTATCAAAATAGAAACGGCACCTGGCCAGAACCGAGATTACCTCTGACGGAACACAACCATAGTGGCTGCCCACCAGAATAAATAACGGCCCTTAAAAGGGCCGTTATTGTACTGGCTGAACACTAAGTGTCCACGACTATCAGGCGTTGCTGTCCATGATGCTGGCCGGGGCGCCTTTGGCCAGTTCGGCCAGCTCCTTGTCGATGAAGTAGAGGCCTTTGCCATCTTCACCCACCAGACCCAGACGGTCCACGATGCTCTTGAACAGCTTCTCCTCTTCATGCTGCTCGGCCACATACCACTGCAGGAAGTTGAAAGTGGAGTAGTCCTGAGTGGTGAAGGCTACGTGGGCCAAACCATTGATACACTTGGTGATGTGGTACTCGTGCTCCAGGGTGGTACGGAACACGTCGCCCAGCGACTTGAACTCGTGGGGAGGGGCATCGATGGCACCCAGCTTGGGCATGGCGCCGGTCTCGCTCACATAGGTGAACAGACGCTCCATATGCTGGCGCTCCTCGACCGCGTGCTGACGCAGGAAGGTCGCCGCCCCTTCAAAGCCCTTGTCTTCGCACCAGGCGCTCATCTGCAGATAGAGATTGGAGGAGTAGAACTCCAGGTTAATCTGCTCGTTCAACTTCTCGATCATGGCTTGGGCCAGCATCTTGTTTCTCCTCAGTGATTTGGTATCGATTGTCGCCACACTCCCGCCGCGAATCAACCCGCCAACGAGAGGGAGATCCCGTTTCTTTCAGCTCAGGGGGTCAGCTCCCCAAGGGAGGCGACATCCACCGGCGCAGCATAATCGACGCCCGGCAGCTCGAAGCCGTTGAGCTGCATGAAATCCTGCCGCAGCCCGGCAAAGTCCCCCAGCCCGTGGAAATTCTCCGGCGTCACCTTGGGCCAGAGCGCCGAAACGGCGGCCTGAATGGCCGGGTCCAGCTCGTGCTCATCCATCCGGATCAGCCGGTTGCCATCGGCCACCACCCCATTGGCCCCGTACATCTTGGCGGCAAACAGCCGCTGCATCTGCTCGATACAGCCCTCGTGTACACCGCGCTCCTTCATCACCCCCATCAGCAGGCCCAGATAAACCGGCAACACCGGAATATAGGCGCTCGCCTTGGTCACCAGCGCCTTGCAGACCGATACCCAGGCGTGGCCGCCAATCTCGGCCAGCTGCAGGTTGATGGTCTCGGCGGTGGCATGCAGATGCTCCTTGGCATAACCGATGGTGCCATCCCGATAGAGGGGATAGGTGGATTCGGGGCCGATGTAGGAGTAGGCGACGGTCTGCGCGCCGGGAGCGAGACAATCGGCCTGCTGCAACGCCTGCATCCAGAGCTGCCAATCCTCGCCCCCCATCACGGTGACGGTGTCGCGGATCTCCTCCGGCGTGGCAGGTGCCAGCGACTGCTGCACCAGGGTATCGCGCTCCAGATCCAGCCCCCAGCCGCTGAACGGCTGGCCGGTAGTCTTGAGCACCGAACGCACCTGCGTGCCATCTGGCAGCACCCGGATACCGCTCGCCAGCGAATAGATCACCAGATCCACCTGCCCCAGCTGCTGGCGGATGGTGTCGATGGCCTGATGGCGCATGCCGTCGGAGAAGGCATCACCGATCAGGTTGATGGCGATACGCCCCTCCTGCTCCGCCTCCTTGCGAAACCAGATGTTGTTGTACCAACCGGCGCTGCCCAATCCTTTGTCGGAAGGGCCACGCTCGAAGGAGATGCCGATGGTGTCGGCACCAGCCCCGAAGGCGAGCGCAATGCGCGACGCCAGCCCAAACCCGGAGGAGGCACCCAGCACCAGCACCCGCTTGGGGCCGTTGAACGGGCCCGCTGTCTTGATGCGTTCAATCTGCTGCTGCACGGCGGCGCGGCAGCCGATGGGGTGACAGTTGCGGGCAACACAACCTTGAATATGGGGATGAATGATCATGGGAAGGCCTCCAAAGAAACTGGCTACAGCATAACCAAATCGAAGGAGATTAACTTGATGCCGGATCGCTATCAGTCAGAAAAGCAGCGGGAAATGAGGCGGATAAACAAAAGGGAGCACGTGGCTCCCCAAAGCGGTATTCAGATGCTTTTTGTTGTTTTGTGTTCATTGCGAAGCACGGGCCCATCCTATGCCTCTCCCCCCAGATCGGCAAGCCGAGGGGTGTGACCGGCGTCAAACTCCTGTTTAATTTATAGGCAAATAGTGGTTAATAACTGAGTGGCTGACCCTGTGTCACACGTCATTAAACTCATTTAAATCCCAAAACTGTGCCTGAGGCACCATTTTAGTTTCAGCAGAGATTGGTATAGTGGGCTGAAGGATCGGTAAGGAGAACCCCCATGAGTGGAACAACCTATTACAAGCATATTCTGGCTGCGATCGACCTCTCTGAAGACAACCGCAAGGTGATAGACAAGGCGGTGGACAGAGCCCGCTCCAACGGCGCCAAGCTGTCGGTTATCCATGTCGATGTGGACCTCAAGGATCTCTACACCGAGATGATCGATATCGACATCGACAACGTGCAGGATCAGGTGATCGCCGAAGCGAAAGAGAAGCTGGAGGCATTTCTGGCCTCGGTGGACTGTCCCATCGAGAAGAAGCTGGTGATCTGCGGCGATCTGAGCGAGCGGGTCAATCAGGCAGTCAAGGAGTACGAGATCGACCTGCTGGTGTGCGGCCATCGCCAGAGCTTCTGGAGCCTGCTCACCTCCAGCGCCCGTCAGCTGATGAATACGGTGCCCTGCGATCTGCTGGTCGTCCCCTTGCAGAAGTAATGAAACCGGCGTAGTTTGATTTGCTATGAATATGACCGCATTCAATCACAACTACTGGTGGTGCTGCTCCTAAACAGGCGGCACCGCGTTTCTATTGTAAATTTCCCAAAGAAAACACCGTGACCGCCGAGAGGCGGTCAACTGTTTTTATCCCTTTGTCGCCTCCCGGCTCACCCAACTGGAGAGAGTGACATGCACAACCCTGTAATCCTGACTGGCGATCGTCCCACCGGCAAACTGCATATCGGCCACTATGTCGGCTCCCTGCGCCAGCGCGTCGAAGCCCAGCACCATTACCGCCAGTTCGTGATGATCGCCGACTTGCAGGCGCTGACCGACAACGGCCACAACCCGGCCAAGGTGACAGACAACGTGCTGGAGGTGATGGCCGACTATCTGGCGGTCGGCCTCGACCCAGCCAAGACCACCTTCTGCCTGCAGAGCGCCCTGCCCGCCCTCGCCGAGCTCACCTGCTACTACCTCAATCTGGTCAGCGTCGCCCGGCTGGAGCGCAACCCCACCGTCAAGGCGGAGATCCAGCAAAAAGGGTTCGAACGCACGCTGCCGGCCGGTTTTCTGGTTTATCCAGTCAGTCAGGCCGCCGACATCACCGCCTTTCGCGCCAGTCATGTGCCGGTCGGGGAAGATCAGCTGCCGATGCTGGAGCAGACCAACGAGATCGTCCGCCGCTTCAACTCTCTGGTAGGCAAAGAGGTGCTGACCGAGTGCCAGCCGATCCTGAGCGACACCGGCCGCCTGCCCGGCATCGACGGCAAGGCCAAGATGTCAAAATCCCTCGGCAACACCATAGAACTCGGCATGTCGGCGGAAGAGGTCAAACAGGCGGTGTTTGCCATGTATACCGACCCCAACCACCTCAAGGTGAGCGATCCGGGCCAGGTGGAGGGAAATACGGTGTTCGCCTATCTCGATGCTTTTCACCCCGACAAGGCGCTGGTCGCCGAGATGAAGGCCCACTACCGACGAGGCGGACTGGGGGACATGCGCTGCAAACAGGTGCTCAATGACTGCCTGCAAACCCTGCTCGCCCCGATGCGGGAGCGCCGTGCCGCAGCCATCGCCGACAAGAAGAGGCTGCTGGAGCTGCTCTATCAGGGCACCGAGCAGGCCCGCATCATCACAGATGAGGTATTGGCGGAGGTGAAAAGCGCCATGGGGCTCGACTACTTCGCCAGCATCCGCTGAGCGGGAGTCCCGAGTGCATCGTCGCCGTAGAGGTCGAACACCAGCTGGTGCAGCAGGCTCTTGAACCAGCCGATCGCCTCGTCATGGGCGGTCAGCGGGTGCCCCGCCATCAGGTAGACGATGGGGATGGCGGGGTCGAGCTGGTGCATCCGCAGCGGGTAGTAGCGGCAAAAGTGGCGCCCGATCATCTCGGGCACCACCACCAGATAGCGACCGGTCGCCATCAGCGGCGGCACCGCCATAAAGCTCGGCAACCGCACGCCCAACTCCCGCTCCACCCCGAAGCGAGCCAGCCAGAGCTCCACCATCGCCTGACTGTGACCCCAGCTGGAGGTGTGGATGTGGGGACGGCTCACCAACTCGACCGGAGTCAGCACATCGGGCAATTCGCTGCCAAGCGGCGACAGGCAGACCAGCGGGTTGTTGAACCACTCCTCCCGCCATAAGCGGGGTGAGAGATGATTCGCCCCGGCGAAACCGATCACCAGATCCAGCTCCCCCTTCTCAAGCTCCCGCTCGTAGTCGCTGTCGGCCAGCTCGCACACCTCAAGCCGACAGTGAGGGGCCTGCCGATGGAGCCTCTCCACCAGCACCGGCACCAGCCCGTGCTCCACCGAGCCCGGGGTGGCGATACGGAAAATCCGCCGTGCGGTAGCGGGATCAAACCCCTTGGCCTGCCGCAATCCCTGCTCCAGCATCGCCAGCGCCTGCCGCACCGGACCGGCCAGCGCCTTGGCTCGCTCGGTCGGCATCATCTCGCGCCGACTCATCACGAACAGCGGATCATCCAGCGCCACTCGCAGCCGCCCCAAGGCGTGACTGACGGTGGATTGGGAGAGATGCAGCCGTTCGGCGGCACGGGTGACATTGCGCTCCTGCATCAGCATGTCGAATACGGCGAGCAGGTTGAGGTCGAGACGGGCGAGCGAGCTATCCATCGATATTAGCCATAGTTAAATGCCAACAATTCATTTTTACCATAGTAACAGATTGCCTAGAATGCGCTGGCTTAATACATCGGAGATTCAAATGCGTAGCTATCTGTTATTGCTGGCCATTGGCCTGCTGTGGGGTTCCCAGTTCATTTTCATGCACCAGGCCGTTGCCGAGTTGCCCCCCATTCTGGTGGCTGCCGGTCGTGCCCTGTGCGGCAGCCTGACCCTGGGTCTGCTCTGCCTGTTCATGCGGCTCAAGAGTGAGCACACCCCGTGGCGCACCTATATGCTGATCGCCCTGCTGGATGCCACCATCCCCTTCATCATGGTCGCCTGGGGCCAACAGTATGTGGATAGCGCCATCGCCGCCGTGGTCATGGGTTGTATCCCATTTGTGACTATTCTGGCTGCACCGCTGTTTATTTCTGGTGAAAGAATCACCAAAACCGGTCTGCTTTCCGTGATCATCGGCTTTGCCGGTGTGCTCACCCTGTTCTGGCCGAAACTCTCCCAGGGCATGAACGCCGGTCTGCTCGGTGCCATGGCCATCCTGCTGGGTGCCAGCTGCTTCGCCATCGGCCTGCTGATGATCAAGCGCTTCGCCAAGGACCATCCGGTCGTGGTCGCCCGCAATATCCTGATCTCCTCGGCAATCCAGTTGCTGCTGGTCGCCCCATTCATGGTTGACCTCGGCAGCCTGACCCTGCCGAGCACCCAGGCCCTGAGCGCGATTACCGTGCTGGGTACCCTCTGTACCGGTCTGGTCTACTTCCTCTACATGGCGCTGATCCAGAAGGCCGGCCCGACGTTCGCCTCCTTCAGCAACTATCTGGTGCCGCTGTTCGGTGTGATGCTGGGTGCCCTGTTCCTCGGCGAGCAGATCCACCCCACCACAGGTGTTGCTCTGGCCCTGATCCTCGGCTCGGTCGCCATGAACCAGTGGGCGCAGCAGCGTCGCATGCAGCGCGAGGTCTCCCTATGTCAGGCATCCTGACCACACTGTGCGGTGGTCTGGTACTGATTGCCGGCTGGCAGTATCGCCAGCGACTGGCCGGGATCCTGGGCCTGCTGAT
Source organism: Aeromonas sp. Y311-2 (assembly GCF_027706025.1). Lineage (NCBI taxonomy): Bacteria > Pseudomonadati > Pseudomonadota > Gammaproteobacteria > Aeromonadales > Aeromonadaceae > Aeromonas > Aeromonas sp. Y311-2. The sequence goes on from NZ_JAPDCL010000023.1 coordinate 19,110, forward strand.
GGTACTGCTGCCCTGGTTCTTCGATAGCAAGCTGCAAGCTATGCTGAGCTATGCCCTGAATGCCTGAAGTCCATCTCTGAATGTGTGACGAGAGTCTATCTCTCCTGTTTTGGGACTGTTTTAAAAAACCTCCGATTTGTCCCCCGCTACCGGCGCTCTGCGCCGGTTTTTTTATGCCTGCCAGCCAGCGTTAGATCAGATAGCGATAGCTGAGTCGCTCGTTCTTGCGCGGCCCGGTGATCTGCCAGCTCAGTAGAAAACCGCCGTCTATCTCGGTCAACTCGGCGCTGTAGTGATCCGCCCCGCACAGATGGGGCTCGGCGGTCAGCCAGCGGCCATCCCCCTGCGGCAGCAGCTCGAACAGTTCAACCGGCGCTTCATAACGCAGGTGAGAAAGGCGGATCCCCCGCTCGCTGCGTTGCCACCAGAAGCGGTTGTGCATGGCGAGTTCCCTGCCATGAGGCGTGATGTAACGGCCCTGCTCGTTAAACAGCCAGCCACCCTGATGATCGGTCACCTGCACACGCCCCTCGCCCCGACCATTCCAGTCGGTCGCCGACCCCTCGCCATTGCTGGCGGTAAAGGAAAATGCTCCGACCTGTGGCAATCGCGCCCATAAACGCTGGATTGCCGCTTCCATCTCGGCCATCATAGCCCCCTTAAAATTGACAACTGACGATAAATCAAACACATGAACTACTTGATAGGGGTCACCCTGCTCTGGTCATTCTCCTTCAGCCTGATCGGGGTCTACCTCGCCGGTCAGGTGGATGCCTACTTCTCGGTGCTGACCCGAATCGCCCTCGCCAGTCTGGTGTTTCTGCCCTTCCTGCGCCGCCGCTGGCTGCGCCCCGATCTGGCGGCCAAGCTGATGGCGCTGGGCGCCATCCAGCTCGGCATCATGTATCTCTTCTACTACCACTCCTTCCTGCTGCTGACAGTGCCGGAAGTGCTGGTCTTTACCATCTTCACCCCCATCTACGTCACCCTGCTCCACGATCTGCTGGAGCGCCGCTTCAAGCCTGTTTATCTGTGGGGTGCCCTGCTGGCGGTGCTCGGGGCTGCCGTCATCCGCTTCGACGGCCTGACCGAAAGCTATGTGCTGGGATTTATGGTGGTGCAGGGGGCCAACCTCTGTTTCGCCCTGGGTCAAGTGGGCTACAAGGTACTGCTGGCACGGGAGGCGGAGCAACCGCCGCAACTGGCGGTGTTCGGCTGCTTCTATCTGGGAGCGCTGGTGATCGCACTGCCCGCCTGGTGGCTGCTGGGCAAGCCGCAATACCCAACGTCAGGGTTGCAGTGGGGCATTCTCCTCTGGCTGGGGGTGGGTGCCTCCGGCCTCGGCTACTTCCTCTGGAACAAGGGGGCGACGCTGGTCACCAGCGGGGTGCTGGCCATCATGAACAATGCGCTCATTCCGGCCGGCTTGCTGGTCAATCTGCTGCTCTGGGGCAAGGATACCGACCTGACCCGGCTGACCATCGGCGGCCTGCTGATGCTGGCCTCGCTCTGGGTCTGCCAGCGTGACAAGCGCGGCCAACCCTGACCACACTCAGCCGACGACGGTGTTGTGCTCCCGTCTGGCCTGACTGTGACAGCTAGCCAGCCGGGCCAGCAGATGATCGAGCTGCTCGCCAGCCTGACTCTGCACCAGCCCGATGCTGACGGTGACCGGCCGCTGTGACAGCAGGCTGGCATCGGCAATCTCGAGGCGCAGCCGCTCGGCGATCTCCAGCGCACTCATCCGCTCGGTCTGGGAGAGCATCAGGATAAAACCGTCCTCATCCCAGCGGGCGAAGGGATCTTCCCGCCGCAGCTCGTGGCGCACGATACGCGCCAGCTTGGCCAGCATGGCGTCGCAAGCCGCTTCGCCAAACAACTGCTGGATTTTGGCCATGTGATCGACCGAAAACTGCAGCAGACTGAAAGTGCCGCTCTCGGTCGCCAGCCGCTCTTCAAGCAGTTGCTCGAAACGGCCACGGCTCTCCAGTCCGGTCAGCGGATCGGTGCCATGTCGCTCCTCCACCAGCACGGCAGCGGGATCGAGGTGACGGACTACCCCCAGCAGATAACCCCGCTCATCACGACGCATCCGCTCTTCCAGCCGGATGTAGTGACCGTGATGATGCAGAATGCGGTATTCGAGGCGCAGACCGCTGCTGCGGCCGCTCTGGCAGGCGAGCAGGGCATCTTCCAGCCGGGCAACATCGTCGGGATGCACCCGATCCAGCCAGCCGAGATCATCCGGCCAGCACTCTCCCAATCCCAACAGGCGCAGGCAGGAGGGATCACGCTGCAGTCCATGTTGGGCTGACCAGCTCCAGATCCCCGCCTCCAGCAGCGCCATGGCATCAGACAGCAGACCCGGATCAAGCCGGGCAGTCACATCGACCAAAGGTGTCTTGAGCATTTCCATGGGGCGCCTCGAAACAGGATCTGAATACCTGCTCAATAAGTAACATTGGCGTTCACGCCGAGCAACAGGGTCAGAGCGCTTTTCCCTGATACCCGTTCATCAAGGTCTGCCAGTTCTCCGGTACGAAGTGGAAACTGGTGTGCAGTTGAGACTCTTTATTGAATGAACGGAGCAAGCGTTCCAGATTGGCCTTCTGCCATTCGCCGGGGGAGCGGATCGCCCCCTTGTCAAAATCGATCACCCACACCTTGCCCTCTTTATCGAGCAGCAGGTTGTGGCTGTTGAGATCGGCGTGATAGACCCCGGCATCGTGCAGCTGGCGCACCGTCTGACCGATCTTGTGCCACACCTCGGTCGCCACCGGCCCCTGCTTGAGCAGTGCCACCATATCCTTGGCACCGCGAATTCGCTCAATCAGGATATCGGCACGATAGAATGGGCCCTGTTTGACCATGCGGGCACCAAACGGACGCGGCACCGGTAGCCCCAGCTCGCACAGCTTGGCCAGCAGGGTGTATTCGGCCATGGCACGGCTCGACTCGACCCCTTCGAACCAGAAGCGATCCCGCACCACCTTGCCCACCATGCCGCCGCGATAGTAGTGGCGCAGCACCAGATGGCGGGACTCATCCTTGACGAACCAGGTCACCCCCCGCCCGATGGAGGTTCCCACCACCTGACGGTTGTTCTGCCACCAGGCAGGATCGAATAACTGGGGAGAGGGGTCGCGAAAGGCCCCTTCGGCATACCAGCAGATCTGGTTGTGTTCGGTCTGTACTCGCATCGTGGAGATCCCGCTCGGTGGGTCATGGATCGCAATTTTTCAATTGGCGATGAGGCTGCCGCTCTGGCATGCCCGCAATAGTGGCCTTTAATCAACGACGTGCAGAAACAGGTCATGGCGCAGGGCCCGGCCTATCCCGGCTGACGATTGTGCGCAATTTTACAATCCAGAGGGGAGTTTGCATAATGCCATCCACCCTTTTTGCCAGCCGTGCGCCACAACATGCCGCTATTTCAAACGCCCCCCTCCTCCATCTGCATCCTGCGGCTCTCCGCCATCGGGGATTGCTGCCACGCACTGGCGCTGGTGCGCGTCATCCAGCGGGAGTGGCCACAGACCCGTATCACCTGGATCACCGGCAAAATCGAGGCAACCCTGTTTGCCGATCTGCCCGGGGTCGAGGTGATCCCCTTCGACAAGAGCAAGGGGTGGCGCGGCTATCGCGATCTCTGGCAGACCCTCAAGGGGCGCCAATTCGATGCACTGCTCCACCTGCAGGCGGCCATGCGCGCCAGTATTGCCACTCTCGGCATCCGGGCGAACATCAAACTCGGCTTCGACAAGGAGCGGGCCAACGACGGCCAGTGGCTGTTCACCAACCACAAGGTGCCTTCGCCTGCCTCCCCCCATGTGCTGGACGGTTTCCTCGCTTTCGCCAAAGAGCTCGGCATCAAGGATCTGACCCCGGACTGGCAACTGCCCATCAGCGCCGAACATCAGGCGTGGGCAAAGGAGAAGATTGGCGGTAAACCGACCCTGCTGATCTGCGCTGCCGCCAGCAAGGCCTTCAAGAACTGGACGGCCGCAGGCTATGCTGCGCTGGCGGATCACGCCGCCAACAAGGGCTTTCAAGTGTATCTCTGTGGCGGGCCGGCCAAGCTGGAGCGGGATCTGGCTGCCGAGATCCAGCGCTTAAGCCAGAGCAAGCCGGTCGATCTGGTGGGGCAGACCAACCTCAAGCAGCTGCTGGCGCTGATTGGCGAGGCGAGTCTGGTACTGGCCCCCGATACCGGCCCCACCCATATGGCCACCATAGTGGGCACGCCGGTGATCGGCCTCTATGCCCATCACAATCCCGCTCGCACCGGCCCATATCTGTGCCGCGACTACGTGGTCAGCGTCTATCAGGAGCTGGTCGAGCAGGAGACCGGCAAGCCGCTGGCCGAATTGAGCTGGCGCACCCGCCTCAAGGATCCAGAGGCCATGCGAAAAATCACCAGCGAGCAGGTGACCGCCGCGTTCGATCGGCTCTGTGCAGATCGTCAGCTGCCGTAGTGACAGGGCACCTCGGGAATTCCGAGCCATCAGGCAGGGATAACCTGATAGCCTCTGCCCTCAGCCAAAGGCACAATGCAGGCTGATGTGGGTTACGCTCCCGCAGCAAGCTACGAATACTTTGATCGGCTGGAATATGATTCCGGCCGTTTTTTTATTCGCCGCATTCTGGTAAAATTCGCCGCCTTTACATCCTCCTGATTCAAGAATTTTCCGCGTTTTGCGTTTGGCTGTCTCCCTTTCGGGCACAAGACGGCGGTCTCTGCTACAACCAAAACAGCGGTTTCGATTAAAGGTAATAATATGGCGCAACAAGGCACTCTCTATATCATCTCTTCTCCGAGCGGCGCGGGTAAATCCAGCCTGCTCAATGCCTTGCTGACCAACCACAATCAAGCTGGCAAAATGCAGCTGTCGGTTTCCCACACCACTCGCGCCACCCGTCCTGGCGAAGAGCACGGCGTACACTACCACTTCGTTCAGGTGGAAGAGTTCAAGGCACTGATCGAACGCGGTGATTTTCTGGAGTGGGCCGAAGTGTTCGGCAACTACTACGGCACCTCACGCGCCGCCATCGAAGCCTGTCTGGCCAAGGGGATCGACGTATTCCTCGACATCGACTGGCAAGGTGCCCGCCAGATCCGCGAGCAGATGCCGACCAAATCCATTTTCATCCTGCCCCCCAGCCGCGAAGAGCTGGAACGCCGCCTGATTGGGCGCGGTCAGGACAGCGCCGAAGTGATTGCCGGCCGAATGGCGAAAGCCATTGCCGAAATGGTGCACTACGACGAGTATGACTATGTCATTATCAATGAAGACTTCGAGCAGGCGCTGTTCCAGCTCAGGTCCATTATTGAGTGCCAACGGCTGGAGATGCGTCACCAGCAACAGGCTCAAAAAAACTTGCTGCAACAGCTACTGGCAGAGTAAGCCAAAAACAAGTAAACTTTTGCGTCATTTTTAAACACTGCTTTTCTAAATACAGAAAGCCCAAACACTGGAGTCCTGCATGGCACGCGTTACTGTAGAAGATGCTGTAAAACAGGTAGGTAACCGTTTTGACCTGGTGCTGGTCGCCGCGCGCCGCGCTCGTCAAATCGCGGTACAAGGCAAAGATCCCCTGGTCGACGAAGAGAACGACAAGCCGACTGTGATCGCCCTGCGTGAGATCGAGCTGGGTCTGGTGAACAATCAAGTGATGGACACCCAGGACCGCTACGAACAGCAAGAGCAGGAAGCCGCCGAGCTGGCTGCCGTTGCTGCCATCGCCGAAGGCCGCGGTTAAGTTATTCCTCCGGTTGGCACCCGCCCGGGTGCCGACTGTTCATCCCCATTTACAACCGCTCGAAAACCTCGCAAACTCAGGGCTATACCCTCAATTCCACGAATTGCCGTTTTACCGCTGCGGGGACTGTCTTGTATTTATTTGAAAACCTTAAAGAAATAGCCAGTTCCTACCTGCCGCCAGAGCAGGTTGAGAAGCTCAAGCAAGCCTATGTGGTGGCCCGTGATGCCCACCAGGGCCAGATGCGTTCCAGTGGCGAACCCTACATCACCCACCCTGTTGCCGTTGCCCGGATCCTGGGTGACATGCGCCTCGATCATGAAACCCTGATGGCCGCCGTGCTGCACGACGTCATCGAAGACACCTCTGTCACCAAGGCCGATCTGGCCGAACAATTCGGCAATGCGGTTGCAGAACTGGTGGCCGGGGTCTCCAAGCTCGACAAGCTGAAGTTTCGCGATCGCAAAGAGGCGCAGGCCGAGAACTTCCGCAAGATGGTGATGGCGATGACCCAGGATATCCGGGTCATTCTGATCAAGCTGGCCGACCGCACCCACAACATGCGCACCCTGGGCTCCCTGCGCCCTGACAAACGCCGCCGCATCGCCCGGGAAACCCTCGAAATCTTCGCTCCCATCGCTAACCGCCTCGGTATTCACACCATGAAGAACGAGCTGGAAGAGCTTGGCTTCGAGGCGCTCTACCCCATGCGATCCCGCGTGTTGCGCGAATCGGTGCGCCGCGCCCGTGGCAATCGCCGCGAGATCATCGACTCCATCCAGAGCGAAATCAGCGGTCGCCTGAAGGAGGCGGGGATCGAGCATCAGGTCAGTGGCCGCGAGAAGAATCTTTTCTCCATCTACAACAAGATGGAGAAAAAAGAGCTGCAATTTCATGAGGTAATGGATATCTACGCCTTTCGGGTCAAGGTGAAGGACATAGATACCTGTTACCGGGTGCTGGGACAGATGCACAGCCTCTACAAGCCGCGCCCCGGCCGCTTCAAGGATTACATCGCCATCCCCAAGACCAACGGCTACCAGTCGCTGCACACCTCGCTGGTGGGGCCGCACGGAGTGCCGGTCGAGGTACAGATCCGCACCGAGTTCATGGATCAGATGGCCGACAAAGGGGTTGCCGCCCACTGGGCCTACAAGCAGGATGGCGACAGCTCGGGCACCACTGCCCAGATCCGAGCCCAGCGCTGGATGCAGAGCCTGCTGGAATTGCAGCAGAGCGCCGGCAGCTCCTTTGAATTTATCGAAGGGGTCAAGACCGACCTCTTCCCCGACGAAATCTACGTATTTACCCCCGAAGGGCGCATCATGGAGCTGCCCGCTGGCGCCACGCCGGTGGACTTCGCCTACACGGTGCACACCGACATCGGCCACGCCTGTGTCGGTTCGCGGGTCGACCGCCACCCCTATCCGCTCAGCAGCCCGCTGCACTCGGGTCAGACGGTGGAGATCATCACGGCACCGGGGGCTCGCCCCAACGCGGCCTGGCTCAACTTCGTGGTGACCACCAAGGCACGCTCCAAGATCCGCCAGTTCCTCAAGAACCTGCGCACCGAAGAGTCGGTGGTGCTGGGTCGCCGCCTGCTCAACCATGCGCTGGGCGCCAAGAATATCGAAGACATCCCCGAGCCACGCATCAAGCAGGTGCTGGCTGATACCAAGCACGAAAATCTGCAGGGGCTGCTGGCCGATGTGGGCCTCGGCAACGCCATGAGCGTCATGGTGGCGCGCCGCATGCTGGGGGATGAACTGCCGCCGGAAGAGCAGCCCAAAACCAGCAGCAAGAAGATGCCGATCAAGGGTGCCGACGGCATGCTGGTCACCTTCGCCAACTGCTGCCGTCCGATCCCGGGGGATGCCATTATCGCCCACATCAGCCCGGGCAAGGGTCTGGTGATCCACCAGGAAGCCTGTCGCAACATCAAGGGCTACAGCAAGGAGCCGGACAAGTACCTTCCGGTGCAGTGGGAAGTGGACAAGGAGCAGGAACAGGAGTTCCGCACCGGCATCAGTATCGAGATCGTCAACCATCAGGGTGCGCTGGCCGAGCTGGCCAACGTGATTGCCGCCACCGGCGCCAATATTCACGCCATCAGCACCGAAGAGAAGGATGGCCGGGTCTATCAGGTCAGCCTGCTCATCACCACCAAGAGCCGCATCCACCTGGCCAACATCATGCGCAAGATCCGCGTGATGCCCAACGTGCTCAAGGTGAGCCGACAGAAGAACTGAACACAGGCGGCGCAAGCCGCCTGCTGCTTTTATAGAGACAAGTCATGACCCCCGAACGCTTCAAGCGCATCACCGACATGCTGGCCCAGCGTCAGCTCGATTTGACCGTCTGTATGGAAGAGGTCCACAAACCTCACAATCTGGCCGCTATCGTGCGTACCGCCGATGCCATCGGCATCCACCGGGTACACGCCGTCTGGCCCAAAACCTGGATCCACAAGCGCAAGGGCACCGCCCGCGGCAGCCAGAACTGGGTGGATGTAAAACTGCACCCGGATATCGGCACAGCCGTTGCCGAGCTGAAAGCTTCAGGCATGCAGATCCTGGCAACCCACCTCTCCGACAGCTCCGTCGATTTTCGCGCTATCGACTACACCAAACCGACCGCCATTCTGGTGGGTCAGGAGAAACACGGCATCGGTGAAGAGGCGCTGGCGCTGGCCGACCACCATATCGTCATCCCCATGGTGGGCATGGTGCAATCCCTCAACGTCTCGGTGGCTGCCGCCGCCATCCTCTACGAGGCGCAGCGCCAGCGCGAGCTGGCAGGTTGCTATCAGCGCGGCTGCCCGCTCACACTGGAGGAGCAGAACAGCATCCTGTTCGAGGGGGGTTATCCTATCTATGCCCAGCTCTGCAAAGAGAAAGAGATGCCCTACCCCCAGCTCGGCCCGGCCGGTGAAATTCTGGCGGACGAAGAGTGGTGGCAACGGATGCAGCTGACCCGCAAAGGGTGGGCGCAGCAGAGCGAGCAGGACGATCCGCAGGAGGAGTGATGGAGAACCCTTTTGGCAGCTGGCTGGAATCGCAAATCATCCGGGATCACCTGACCAACCCGAACATAGAGGCCGGCGACTACAGCTACTACTCCGGCTACTACCACGGCAAGCCGTTCGAGGATCACTGCGTCCGTTACCTGCTCGGCGATGGCTCGACCCGCGACACCTGGGAGAGCGGCCTCTGGGGCGAGGTGGATCGGCTGATCATCGGCAAATTCTGCTCCATCGGCTCGGGCGCCACCTTCATGCTGGCAGGCAATCAGGGCCACCGGCTGGATTGGGTCTCCACCTTCCCGTTCAACCCCGACACCTTTGGCGAAGGGGCCCGCAGCGGCTTTCTGCGCAAGGGGGACACCCGGATTGGCAACGATGTCTGGATCGGCTCGGAAGTGATGATCATGCCCGGCATCACCATAGGTGATGGCGCCGTCATCGCCACCCGCGCCGTGGTGACCAAAGATGTGGCCCCTTACACCATAGTCGGCGGCAACCCGGCCCAACCGATCCGCCGCCGCTTCAGCGATGAGCAGATCGCCATGCTGCAAGAGATGCAGTGGTGGGACTGGCCCCTGCCCCGCTTGCAAGCCAGCATGGCGCTACTTTGCTCGGGGGATATCGCCGCCCTTTATCACCATTGGCAACAGGAGTGTGCCTGATGAAACCCCTCTCTCTTTCCCTGTTGGCCCTGACCCTGTTTTCTGCCGGAGCCCTTGCCGTGACCAATACCTATCAGCTCACCAGCGAAACCGATGTACCCAGCCTCTACCAGCAAACCCTGCCCGACTTCTGGCGCCAACATGCGGTTGAAGGGGAGTTCAAGGGCAAGGACGGGGTGACCATCCGCTATGCTGCGCTACGGCAAGCCAAGGTCGAGCGTGCCATCCTAATCGTCAATGGCCGGGTCGAGAGCTACCTCAAGTATCAGGAGCTGGCGTGGGATCTCTGGCGTCAGGGCTACAGCCTCTACCTTATCGACCATCGCGGTCAGGGGATGTCTGGCCGGATGCTAAATGACCCGCAGAAGGGATATGTCGACCAGTTCGACGATTATGTGGTCGATCTCAAGCAATTTCACGACCATATCATCATGGCGGACCAACCTGCCAAGCTGTTCCTGCTGGCCCACTCCATGGGCGGCGCCATCTCGGCCCGCTATCTGGAACGCTGGCCCGATGATATCAAAGCAGCCGTACTCTCCTCCCCCATGCTGGGCATCAATCTCGGCGGTCTGCCCAAGTGGCTGGCCAAGGGATTGGCGAGCACCATAGGCACGGTCGGCGGTTGGATTGGTGAGCCTCCCTACGGCCCCGGTCAGGGAGCCTATCAGGATCACGGTTTTACCGATAACGAACTGACTCACAGCCAGCCCCGCTATCAAGCCTTCCGCCAAATCTACGAACAGCACCCGCAGATCAAGCTGGGTGGCGCGACCGCCCACTGGATTTATCAGGGGATCACAGGTGCCGATGCCGCCATCGCCGATGCGGGCGCCATCAAAACCCCGCTGCTGGTGCTGCAGGCTGGCAACGACAGCGTGGTGGACAATGCCGCACAGGATCGCTTCTGCACCATTGCCAAGTGCGAAGGGGGCAAACCACTGCGCATCGAGGGTGCCTGGCACGAGCTGTTTATCGAATCCGATGACAAGCGCCAGCCCGCCCTGACCGCGATGGTCGACTTTTTCGCCCGCTTCTGAGCTGGCTATTTTTTGTAACCCTAAATAAATGGGGTGACAGTGTGGGCTAAGGTAAACTGCCCCTGTTTTCAATCGATGCCGAGGTAATGATGTTCAAGGTAGTTGTATCCGATCTCGATGGCACTCTGCTCAACAAGCAGCACCAGATCTCTCCCCGTACCCGGGATACCCTGCACCGCCTGGTAGAACAAGGTGTGAAATTCGTGGTCGCCACCGGCCGTCATCACGTTGACGTACGCAGCTTCCGCGATGCGCTGGGGATGGACATCTACCTCATTACTTCCAATGGCGCCGTGGTCCATGACAAACAGGACCAGCTGATTTTCAACCAGCCGCTGCCGACTGAGATCGCCGCCGAACTGATTGCGCTGGAGCGCGACCCCTCTATCCACCTCAATGTCTATCAGGGTGATGACTGGGTGGTGGAAGAGGAGCTGCCCTGGCTGCTGCAGTTCCACGACGAGTCAGGGTTCACCTACCGTCTGGTCGATGACCTGAAACAGGAACCGAAAGAGCAGATCAACAAGGTGTTCTACATCGGCGACCACGAGAAGCTGCTGAAGATCGAGGCACACCTCAACCAGCGCTATGGCGACCAGCTCAACGTCACCTTCTCATTGCCGGACTGCCTCGAAGTGATGCACGCCGGGGTGCATAAGGGCAATGCGGTGCGTGCCGTGCTGGAGCAGAACGGGTTCGATATGTCGGAGGCGATCGCCTTCGGCGATGGCATGAACGACTTCGAGATGTTGACCATGGTGGGACGCGGCATCGTTATGGGCAACGCCCATGACCGCCTGAAAATGGCGCTGCCAGAGTATGAGCAGACCCTCACCTCCGATGAAGATGGCGTCGCCGTCTATCTGGAGAAGCTGTTCGAGCTGGAGAGCGTCAGCGCAGCCTGATCCTCTTCAATCCCGACATTCGAGTCAGCAAAGCCTCACCATGTGAGGCTTTGTTTTTTCAGGGTCTCCAGCCAGGGATTGGGCCGCTGCCAGCTGAAGCTCTGGTTCGCCCCGCCGTAGCATTCAGCCAGCCGCAGCGGCGTGCCGGGGGTATGGCGTCGCCCGGCCACATCGAGGCAGCGGGAGACCTTGCTGTTGAACAGCCTGTCTTTCTGCCACTCCCACTGCGCCTGACCGTCACAGGGTGCCAGCATCACTTCGCTGTCGTTTTTGGCTTGCAAACAGAGATCCTGCAGGCGCAACTCACCCAGATCCCACTCGAACAGTTGATCGTCTTTTCCGCTGCAAGGTTGTGCCAACACCTTCTGCTGGGACACCGCAACGCAAAAATCACCGCTGGTCAGCAAGGGGGAGAGAGAGCGCTCCTCCTGCGGTTGTGATGCAATGGAGCCCATCATCACATCGGTGGATGGCGGCTTGATGGTACAGCCACCCAGCAGCAAGGCAGCCAGCAGGGCGGGAGAGCAAGCAAAGGAAATTTTGTCATTCATGGAAAAATGCCTGAAATGGGCCGATGACATCCGGTTGTCAGTGACTCGAGGCTGAAGCATAACCGAAAGGCGGGGCGCGCTGCCCAAATAGAGTGTAAACAGACGTAACAGGGAGAGAGTACTGGCACGGCGGAGGCCGGAAAGCAAAAAACCCCGCCGAAGCGAGGTTTTTCTAAATGTGGTCGGTGATAAAGGATTCGAACCTTTGACCCTCTGGTCCCAAACCAGATGCGCTACCGGACTGCGCTAATCACCGAGGCTATTTCTTTCAAAATAGTTTACTTCAAAAAAACAAAGACGACCTGATGGTCATCCTCGTCATACAGCAAGTATGGTGCGAAGAGAGGGACTCGAACCCTCACACCCGGGGGGCACTAACACCTGAAGCTAGCGCGTCTACCAATTCCGCCACCTTCGCGTACCTGACAAGCTGTAAAATGGGGTGGCTGATGGGGCTCGAACCCACGACAACCGGAATCACAATCCGGGACTCTACCAACTGAGCTACAGCCACCACAGCTGTTTTCGTTCCACAACAACGCCCGTTTAACCGACGCACTTTTGATGGTGCGCCCGACAGGATTCGAACCTGTGACCTCTGCCTCCGGAGGGCAGCGCTCTATCCAGCTGAGCTACGGGCGCTACGCTGTCGAACGGGGCGCATTATTAATGATGGTTGCTGGTTTGTCTACACTTTTCTGTCACCGAAGCACTGTTCGTTGTTTTTTCAAGCACATTGCGCACTTTTCTTCCACTATTCCCCTGCTGCCAGCCGAAAAGGGGCAGATCGCTGTCGCAAATCGCCTTGCTGCCTTGACTTGATTTGATGCCCATCTAGAATGAATGAACGTTCATTCAATCGAAAGTCACACTGATGATTCTGGATAAAAAAGAGAGCATCTTCAACGCGGCCCATGAGGTGCTGGGTGAACGGGGTTTTCATGGTCTGTCGATTGCGGAAGTCGCCAAGAAGGCCAATGTTGCCACCGGCACCATCTATCGCTACTTCGGCGACAAGGATGATCTGATCCGGCAACTGCACCAGCACACTATCTTGCAGTGTGTGCCCATGGTCATGGCCGATGTAGCAATCGATAAAGTTTCATTTCAACAATTTCGCCAATTATGGCTCAATATTCATGCCATTTTTGTTAACGAACCCAACGCTATCCGGTGCAAATTGCAGTACGAGAGCTCTCCGCTAGGGGCAGAATTGGAGACCAATCCTGTCATTCTGGCCGCCTGGGAGCCTCTGGACCGATTTTTTGAACAGGGCGTTGAACAAGGATTGTTTATTGATTTACCGATACGTGCACTCCAGGTGTTGAGTCTGGACAGTGTCATGCATCTGGCCCTGCAGTGCAGGGTGCACAACATCACGCTGACCGAATCGCAGTTGGAAACCGCGATCCGGGCCAGCTGGAATGCCATTTTATCCCCCAATCTTTCCACCTCAGGAGCCTGTTCATGAAAAAGTGGATGGCCATTATGTTGCTGATAGCGATCGCCTTGTTTGGCAGCGTCATCGGCTTCAATTTGTTCAAACAGAAGATGATTGCCCAATATATGGCCAACCGGCCGGAGCCCGAGTTCCCTGTCACCGCCATGGTGACCAAGGCGCAGGATTGGGTACCGACCATCGAAGCGATCGGCTTCATCGAGCCGAATCAGGGGGTGACCCTCTCCACCGAACTGGCAGGTACCATTGACGCCATCACCTTCGAGTCGGGCAAACCGGTCAAGGCTGACCAGCTGCTGCTGAGCCTGGACTCCACCGTGGAGCGGGCCAATTTGCGGGCCTCCCAGGCCAAGCTGCCGGCGGCAAAAGCCAAGTTCGATCGTTTCCAGAACCTCTACAAGACCAGCTCCATCTCCAAAGAGCAGCTGGATGAGGCGGAAGCGGCCTATCGCTCGCTGGAAGCGGATATCGAGAGTCTGAAGGCGACCATTGCCCGCCGTGAAGTCCGTGCGCCCTTTAGCGGCGTGGTCGGCCTGCGCAATGTGTTCCTCGGTCAGTATCTGCAGCCGGGCACAGATATCGTGCGCCTGGAAGATACCAGCGTGATGCGCCTGCGCTTCACCGTGCCCCAGACCGATATCTCCAAAATCAAGCTGGGCCAGACCATCAAGATCAATGTGGATGCCTATCCGCAAACCCAGTTTGACGGTCATATCACCGCCATCGAGCCTGCGGTCAACTTCCAGAGCGGCCTGATCCAGGTACAAGCAGACATTCCGAACAACGACGGTCAGCTGCGTTCCGGTATGTTCGCCCGCGCCAGCATCATTCTGCCGACGGTGAAAGATCAGATCGTGATCCCGCAAACCGCTATCTCCTTCACCCTTTATGGTCAGAACGTCTACGTGCTCAAAGAGGGCGAAGAGACCGACAAAGAGGGTAACAAGGTGAAAGTGCTGCGAGCCAAGCAGGTTGTGGTCAAGGCGGGTGAGCGCCGTGGCAACGATGTGCATGTGCTCTCCGGCATCCAGGCCGGTGACCAGATCGTACTGTCGGGTCAGGTTCGCCTGAGCAACGACACCAAGGTGCATGTGGTCGAGAACGATGCCCTGGCCGTTCCGGCACAAACCCCGATGCTGTAAGCGCGGAGATCTGCGATGCGATTTACTGACATATTTATAAAACGGCCTGTGCTGGCGATCTCGCTCAGCTTCCTGATCGCCTTGCTGGGCTTTCAGGCCATCTTCAAGATGCAGGTACGGGAATACCCCGAGGTGACCAACACGGTGATCACCGTCAGCACTGGCTACTATGGCGCCAGTTCTGATCTGATCCAGGGGTTCATCACCCAGCCGCTGGAACAGGCAGTCGCGCAAGCCGACAACATCGACTTCATGACCTCCTCCAGCCAGCTGGGTAGCTCCACCATCACTGCGTACATGAAGCTCAACACCGACCCCAACGCCGCGCTGTCCGACATCCTGGCGAAGGTGAACTCGGTGCGATCCCAGTTGCCGAAAGAGGCGGAAGACCCCTCGGTCACCTCCTCCACCGGTTCAACCACAGCGGTGCTCTACCTCGGTTTTACCAGCCCGGAGCTCAACTCCAGCCAGATCACCGACTATCTGGAGCGGGTTATCAAGCCGCAGCTCTTTACCGTGGGCGGGGTCTCCAAGGTTGACCTCTACGGCGGTGTCGAGTTTGCCCTGCGGGTATGGCTGGATCCGGCCAAGATGGCGGCCTTCAACCTGACTGCCAGTGACGTGATGACGGTGCTCAACAGCAACAACTATCAGTCCGCGACAGGTCAGGCGACCGGTTACTTCACCCTGTTCAACGGCAACGCCGAGACCCAGGTCAAGGATGTCGACGAGCTGAAGCGTCTGGTGGTTGCTACCCGTGACGGCAAGGTGATCCGCCTTTCCGACATTGCCAAGGTGACCCTCGAGAAGAGCCACGACATCTATCGCGCCAGCGCCAACGGCCGCGAAGCAGTGGTCATGGCGGTCAACGCCGCGCCGACAGCCAACCCCATCAACATCGCCCACGATGTGCTGGCGTTGCTGCCGAGCCTTGAGCGCAATATGCCGAGCACCATGCGTCTCAACGTGATGTATGACTCAACAGTGGCGATCAACGAGTCCATCCACGAGGTTATCAAGACCATCCTGGAGGCAGCCGCCATCGTTCTGGTGGTCATCACCCTGTTCCTCGGTTCGTTCCGCGCGGTCATCATCCCGATCATCACCATTCCGCTCAGTCTTATCGGCGTGGTGATGATGATGGATATGTTCGGCTTCTCGATAAACCTGATGACCCTGCTGGCGATGGTGCTGGCGATCGGTCTGGTGGTGGATGACGCCATCGTGGTGCTGGAGAACGTCGACCGCCATATCAAGGAGGGGGAAGAACCGTTCCGGGCCGCCATTATCGGTACCCGTGAAATTGCGGTGCCGGTTATCGCCATGACGGTCACCTTGGCGGCGGTATACGCGCCTATCGCCCTGATGGGGGGCATCACCGGCTCTCTGTTCAAGGAGTTTGCCCTGACGCTGGCTGGCGCCGTGTTCGTCTCGGGCATCATCGCCCTGACTCTGTCACCGATGATGTGTTCCAAGATGCTCAAGGCCAACGAACAACCGGGCAAATTCGAGAGCACAGTCCACCACCTGCTGGAGCGGATGACCGATCGCTACGACAGCATGCTGCACGCCGTGATGAAAAAGCGCCCCGTCATCGTGGTGTTCGCCGTCATCGTCTTCGCCAGCCTGCCGCTGCTGTTCAAGTTCATCCCGAGCGAACTGGCACCATCAGAGGACAAGGGGGTAATGGCCGTGCTGGGTACCGCACCGTCCAACGCCAACCTGGACTACATCGAAAACACCATGGCAGATGTGAACAAGATCCTAGACGACCAGCCCGAGATCGCCTTCTCCCAGGTCTTCTCGGGGGTGTTCAACGCCAACCAGGCGTTCGGTATCGCCTCCATGGTGCCCTGGAGTCAGCGTGAAGCTAGCCAGAAAGAGGTGCTGGATCGGGTCGCCAATCTGGTGAAAGACATCCCGGGTATGGCCATCACCACCTTCCAGTTCCCGGAGCTGCCGGGCGCATCGAGTGGTCTGCCGATCCAGTTCGTCATCACCACCCCGAACAGCTTCGAAAGCCTGTTCCTGGTGGCCGGTGAAATTCTGGCAGCGGCGCAGAGTAACGGTCAGTTCGTCTATTCGGATCTCGATCTGAACTACGACTCCGCCACCATGAAGATCCGCATCGACAAGGACAAGGCGGGTGCCTACGGCATCACCATGCAGGATATCGGTATCACCATGGGCACCATGATGGCGGACGGTTACGTCAACCGTATCGACCTGGATGGCCGCTCCTACGAGGTGATCCCGCAGGTCGAGCGCAAATACCGTCTCAATCCGGAGTCCATCAAGGGCTACTACGTGCGGGCCGCAGATGGCAAGTCGATCCCGCTCGGCAGCCTGATCAGCATTGAAGTGGTTGGCGAGCCCCGTGCCCTGCCCCACTTCAACCAGCTGAACTCCGCCACCATTGGCGCCGTTCCGGCTCCGGGCGTGGCCATGGGTGATGCGATCAACTGGTTCCAGACCACCGCTGACGAGAAGCTGCCGCAAGGCTATCGTTACGACTTCATGGGTGAAGCCCGTCAGTTCGTCACCGAAGGCAATGCGCTCTATGCCACCTTCGCGCTGGCTCTGGCCATCATCTTCCTGGTGCTGGCAATCCAGTTCGAGTCGGTGCGTGACCCGCTGGTCATCATGGTCTCTGTACCGCTCGCCATCAGCGGGGCCTTGATTGCCCTTGCATGGGGTATGGCGACCATGAACATCTACTCCCAGGTGGGCCTCATCACCCTGGTGGGTCTGATTACCAAGCACGGTATCCTGATCTGTGAAGTAGCTAAGGAAGAGCAGCTGCTGCGCGGCATGAACCGAATGGAAGCCGTGATGCAGGCCGCCAAGGTGCGTCTGCGTCCGATCCTGATGACCACGGCCGCCATGATTGCCGGTCTGATCCCGCTGCTCTACGCCGCAGGCGCCGGTGCGGCACAGCGTTTCAGTATCGGTATCGTCATCGTGGCAGGTCTTGCCATCGGTACCCTGTTCACCCTGTTTGTGCTGCCGGTGATATACACCTATCTGGCTTCCGAGCACAAACCCTTGCCGGTATTCGATGAAACCATTCCGCCCAAAGCAAACGGCGGACATTAATCATCAATCACATGCGAAGGCCCCGTATCGGGGCCTTTTTTATGCTTCGCAGGAAAGACGACATAAGTGCATGAAGCAGTTAAACTAAAAAACACCACATCCAGACCGCAAGGACGCCATGTCAGGACTCTTCACCAAGACCGCCAGGGCCGTAGGCCGCAACGGGCTCTCATATCGCCTGCTCTCCTACATTCTGGTGTGCAGTACCGTATTGGCAATGATCATTACGGCGCTGCAACTCGCCTGGGATTACCGCAAGGATGTCGCCGTCATCGAAGACAGCATCGGCCAGATCGAGGCCTCGTTCCTGCAACCCATCGCCGCCAGCTTGTGGAACCTGGATGAAGAGCAGGTCAAAGTGCAAATTGAAGGGATCATGAACCTGCCCAACATGCAGTTCGTGATGGTCAAGGAGATGCTCGGCAACTCCGAAGTCCCGCTGCTGACCCAGGGGGTCGAGCGGGAAAGCTATGATATCTCCCGCGAATTCAACCTCACCTATCAGGGTGAAATCGTCGGCAAGCTGTTCGTTGCCGCCTCTCTCGAGCAGATCTACCAGCGCCTCATCGAAAAATCGGTGCTGATCATGGTCAGCCAGACCATCAAGACCCTGGTGGTCTCATTTTGCATCCTGATCATCATTTACTATCTGGTGGTCAGGCACATCAACCGCATCGCCAACTACGCCCAGAAGTTCAACCTCGATCGGCTCGACATGGCGCTGGAGCTAGAAGGCCGCCCGCAGCCACGCAAGAAACCCGATGAGCTGGATACCCTGGTCTCCACCCTCAACCAGATGCGTACCCGACTGCGTGACGAGCTGGTTGCTCGCCATCAGGCGGTCGAACAACTGCAAAAGGAGCGGGACTTCTCCGCCACCCTGATCAACTCCGCCAACATGGTCATCTGCTGCATGGAACCGGATTTGACCATCGCCAGCATCAACCCGGCAGCCATACTGCTGACCGGCTACCACCAGCAGGAGCTGTTGCAGCACAACTGGCTGGATCTATTTGTCAGCCCGGCGCAACGGGAAGAGCTGAACGATATTCTGGCGGCGGAAGGTTCACTGGCCGACAAAGAGGTCATCATGCATGACCAACAGGCCCATGAGCTGGTACTGCAATGGACCTTCGTCCCCTTCTACGATGGTCCCAACCTCAAGTACCAGATCGGCTTCGGCTACGACATCACCCAGCTGAAAAAGGTCGAGCGGGAGATTATCCAGCTCAACGAACAGCTGGAAGGCAAGGTGGTGGAGCGTACCCGCAGCCTGAGCGAAGCCAACAACCAGCTGGGCAAGGCGTACGACGACCTGAAGCAGGCCCAGCAAACCCTGGTGGAGTCGGAGAAGATGGCCTCCCTCGGCTCGTTGGTGGCCGGGGTGGCACACGAGATCAACACTCCGATCGGCATCAGCGTGACCGCCTCCTCCTACCTGCAGGAGCGGGTCGCCGACTTCAAGTCCCATATCGACTCCAAGCAGCTGTCGCGCTCCTATCTCAACGAGTTCACCGTCAACCTCGACGAGTCGATGCAGCTGCTGCAGAGCAACCTGCGGCGCGCCTCCGAGCTGATCGCCAGCTTCAAACAGGTGGCTGTCGACCAGTCATCGGAAGCACGCTACAACTTCAGCCTCGCCGACAACCTCCATCAGGTGGTGGTCTCGCTTGGCCACAAACTGAAGAAGAGCCAGTGCGAAGTGGATATTCAGTGCGATCCCAAGCTGTCGATCTTCTCCTTCCCGGGCAGTTTTACCCAGATCTA
The DNA here is from genome assembly GCF_027706025.1 of Aeromonas sp. Y311-2. NCBI lineage: Bacteria > Pseudomonadati > Pseudomonadota > Gammaproteobacteria > Aeromonadales > Aeromonadaceae > Aeromonas > Aeromonas sp. Y311-2. The sequence continues at coordinate 38,514 of NZ_JAPDCL010000023.1, forward strand.
CTCGAACCTGATCCTCAACTCCATCAACCACGGGTTCGACAGCTGGGACAAACCGAAGAAGATCACCATCAAGGTGGAACAGCAGGGAGAAGAGCTGTTTATCGACTATTCGGACAACGGCCGCGGCATCCCGCCAGAAATCTTGCCGCGCATCTTCGATCCCTTCGTCACCTCCAAGCGGGGTCAGGGCGGCAGCGGTCTGGGCACACACATCATCTACAACCTGGTGGTGCAACTGCTGAAAGGCCGTATCAGCTGTGCCAGCGAACCGGGCCAGGGCGCCCAGTTCCATATTCGCCTGCCGATCCAACATAACTGAGCGCTGGCTCTTGTGAGCCAGCCGCTTTATCCCCATCATGCTGTGATTGCATTCTTAATGAGCGGAGAACCTCGCAATGGCACAGCATTTTGACTATATCGCCATCGGCGGCGGCAGCGGCGGTATTGCTTCTGCCAACCGGGCTGCCATGTACGGTAAGAAAGTTGCCCTGATTGAAGCCAAAGAGTTGGGTGGAACCTGCGTCAACGTAGGCTGCGTACCGAAGAAGGCCATGTGGTATGCCGGCCAGATCGCCGATGCCCTGAAATATGGCGCCGACTACGGCTTTGACACCACCCTCAACCACTTCAACTGGGCCAAGCTGGTCGAGTCCCGCCAGGCCTACATCGGCCGCATTCACCAGTCCTATCAGAACGTGCTGGGCAAGAACCAGATCACCGTCATCAAGGGCTTCGCCCGCTTCGTCAGCAGCAACACCATCGAGGTCAATGGCGAGCACTACACCGCCGATCATATCCTGATCGCTACCGGTGGCCGCCCGGAAATTCCGGCGATCCCGGGTGCCGAGCTGGGTATCGACTCCGACGGTTTCTTTGACCTGCAAAGCCAACCCAAGCGGGTTGCTGTGGTGGGTGCGGGCTACATCGCGGTCGAGATCGCAGGGGTGATGCAAGCGCTCGGCTCAGAGACCCATCTGGTGGTGCGCAAGCACGCGCCGCTGCGCAACTTCGACCCCATGATCCACGAGACACTGGTCGAAATCATGGCGCAGGAAGGGCCCAAGCTGCACACCCACGCCATTCCCAAAGCCGTGCTCAAGAACGCTGACAACAGCCTGACCCTGCAACTGGAAGATGGCCGCCATCTCACCGTCGACTGCCTGATCTGGGCCATCGGCCGGGTACCGGCTACCGACAACCTCAATCTGGCTGCCGCTGGCATCACGCTGGACGAGAAGGGCTTTATCCCGACCGACAAGTTCCAGAACACTTCCGTCGCCAACATCTATGCAGTGGGTGACAACACGGGTCGCATCCAGCTCACCCCGGTGGCCGTCGCTGCGGGCCGTCGCCTCTCCGAACGGCTGTTCAACAACAAGCCGAACGAGCACCTCAACTACGATCTGGTGCCGACCGTGGTGTTCAGCCACCCGCCCATCGGCACCATAGGCCTGACCGAACCTGAAGCCATCGCCCAATATGGCGAGGACCAGGTGAAGGTCTACCGCAGCCAGTTCACCGCCATGTACTCGGCACTGACCCAGCATCGCCAGCCCACCCGGATGAAGCTGGTCTGCGTCGGCCCGGAAGAGAAGGTGGTCGGTCTGCATGGCATCGGCTTTGCGATGGACGAGATCCTGCAAGGTTTCGGCGTCGCCATGAAGATGGGAGCCACCAAGGCGGACTTCGACAACTGCGTGGCGATCCATCCGACCAGTGCAGAAGAGTTCGTGACAATGCGATAGGTACGTTTGAAGTTGGCCTGTCACGAGCAGCCGGCTTCTACAGCCATGTAATCCCTTCATCCAAACCCGGCTCAGGCCGGGTTTTTTGATCCCTCCTCGCCATTTCTCTCGCAAATCCGTCGTTCTTTACGCCGATTTTACGCCTGCCACATGGCGCTTTATGGCGCCTTTACGCCTGTTTTACATACCCTTTTCAGCGTCAATGACACCAACAGAGTCGATATGGTCTTACATCGGCTCTCGCAGCTAATTATCTCAATGGAGTCGATATGAATTGGCTATATCTGCTGCTCGTCCTCGCCTTGATGGCCTATCTGATGCGCGCACTAACGCGCAGTCACGAGTGAGGGACTACCTATATGCAGCAAGAAATTATCTACCCGGTGGCCAGCAAACTGCCGAGCCTCGTGAGCAATCCAATGCGTGCCCTGACGCACCGTGACCACGAGTGAGGAACTAGAACATGTGGCAAGAAATAATCTATCCGGTGGCCTTCGTGCTGCTGGTTCTGCTACCGGCACCGCTGCTGGGCAACTACATCTACCGGGTATTTGAAGGCAAAATCCGCTGGCTGGCACCGGTCGAGCGCGCCACACTGGCTTGCTGTGGCACCGATGGACGGGAGCAGGACTGGAAGTCCTACGCCCTCAGCCTGCTGGCCTTCAACGGCGCCGGTTTCGGTCTGCTGTTCCTGATCCTGATGGCGCAGGGGTTGCTGCCCCTCAACCCGCAACAACTGCCTGGTCTGAGCTGGCAACTGGCATTCAACACCGCGGTCAGCTTTATGACCAACACCAACTGGCAAGCCTATTCCGGTGAGGCCAGCCTCTCCTACTTCAGCCAGATGGTAGGCCTGACCACCCAGAACTTCGTCTCCGCAGGGACGGGCGCCGCCGTCGCCATTGCCCTGTTCCGCGGTATCGCTCGTCAGCAGACCATCAACCTTGGCAACTTCTGGCAGGATCTGGTGCGTTTCTGCCTCTATGTGCTGCTGCCCATCGCGCTGATCATGGCGCTGGTGCTGGTATGGCAAGGGGTGCCGCAAAGCCTCTCCGCCTATCTGCCGTTCCACGGTGTGGAAGGTCAGGAGCAGCTGCTGCCCCTCGGCCCGGCTGCTTCGCAAATTGCCATCAAGCAGCTCGGCTCCAACGGCGGTGGCTTCTTCGGCATCAACTCCGCCCACCCGTTCGAGAACCCGACCGCCCTCTCCAACTGGCTGGAGATGGTCGCCCTGCTCACCATCGCCGCAGCCATGGTCTTTACTCTGGGCCGCTATGTGAAGGACATGGCCCACAGTCGCGCCATTCTCGGTGCCATGACCCTCATGCTGGTGCTGGGGCTCTTCGTCTCCCTCTCCCAGGAGCTGAAACCGGATCCCGCCCTCGCCCAGCTCACTACTGACGCCAGCAACATGACTGGCAACTGGGAAGGCAAGGAGAGCCGCTTCGGCCCTGTGCTCTCCAGCATCTGGGAAGTGGCGACTACTGCCGCCTCCAACGGTGCCGTCAACGCCATGCACGACAGCTTTACTCCGCTCGGCGGCATGGTGGGCATGATCAACATGCTGCTGGGTGAGGTCATCTTCGGCGGGGTCGGCTCCGGTATCTACGGCATGATGCTGTTCGTTCTGCTGACCGTGTTCCTGTGCGGTCTGATGGTGGGTCGCACCCCGACCTATCTGGGCAAACGGCTCGGTATCACCGAGATGAAGTGGGTGGTTGCCAGCATGCTGGTCATGCCGGTGGGTGTTTTGGTGATCGGTGGTGTCACCCTGCTGATGCCGGATGCCAGCACCATCATCGGCCATGATGGCCCGCACGGTCTGTCACGCCTCATCTATGCCTACGCCTCGGCTGCCGGCAACAACGGCTCCGCCTTCGCCGGTTTTGCCGCCGGTGACAACTGGCAGTGCATCGCCATCGGTCTGGCCATGCTGCTCGGTCGCTTCGGCTACATCATTCCGGTACTGGCCATCGCCGGTCAGCTGGCCCGTGCGCCCCGTCAGGAGACGAGCGAAGGGGACTTCCCCATCAGCGGCCCGCTGTTCGTTACCCTGCTGATCATCACCGTCCTGCTGATAGGTGGCCTCTCCTTCCTGCCGGTGCTGGCACTGGGCCCGGTGGCCGAACATCTGAGTCTGATCGGAGGAGCACTCTGATGAACCTGACCCTGTCGATCACCATCCGGATGCCAATCGCCAACTATCTGATGCTGGGAGCTTTCCAATGAGCAAGTCCACTGCAATGAGCACCGACACCATGTTGGTGAAGGGCAAAAAACAGAAATCACAGATCATCCAGGCAATGGTTGAGGCCCTCTATCGCTTCAATCCCAAGGCGCTGTTTGGCAGCCCCATCCTGTTCACCCTCTGGCTGGCCGCAGTCATGGCGACCATGGAGTCCCTGCTGGGGCAGCCTTTCTCCGGCGTTGCTCCCTCACTGGCCTGGCAGCTGACCGCCTGGCTCTGGCTGACCCTCTGGTTTGCCAACTTCGCGGAAACCCTGGCCGAGGGGCGCGGCAAGGCCCGCGCCGACAGCCTGAAAGCGGGCATGAGCCAGCTCAAGGCCCGTCGGGTGGCGAATGCCAAAGATGGTCAGGGCGAGTGGGTACCCGCCACCAGCCTGATGAAGGGGGACCTGGTGCTGGTACGCAGCGGCGAGATGATCCCGGCCGACGGTGAAGTGATCGCCGGTATCGCCTCGGTCAACGAGGCCGCCATCACCGGCGAATCCGCCCCCGTCATCCGCGAGTCGGGCACCGACCGCAGCGGCGTGACCGGCAACACGACGGTCGTCTCCGACGAGATCTGGGTGCGCGTCAGCAACAATCCGGGCGAGAGCACGCTGGATCGGATGATCGCACTGGTGGAAGGGGCCAAGCGCCAGAAGACCCCCAACGAGATGGCGCTGGACGCCCTGCTGGTGGGCCTGACTCTGATCTTCCTGTTGGTGGTCGCCACCCTGCCCTGGTTCCTCGACTACAACGGCACCCAGGTCCCGCGTCTCTACCTGATCGCTCTCTTCATTACCCTGATCCCGACCACCATTGGCGGCCTGCTCTCCGCCATCGGCATTGCCGGTATGGATCGACTGGTGAAGCTGAACGTCATCGCCAAGTCTGGCCGTGCCGTGGAAGCGGCCGGTGACGTGCGCACCCTGTTGTTGGACAAGACCGGCACCATCACCTTCGGTAACCGGATGGCCGACGAGTTGATCCCGGCACCGGGTGTCGACCCGGCCCTGCTGGCACAAGCGGCCATGCTGGCCTCGCTGGGTGACAACACCCCGGAGGGCAAATCCATCCTGACTCTGGCCAGCAAGAGCATGGCCAAGCCGAGCCAGCTGGAGAGCGACAAGGTGATCCCCTTCAGCGCCGAAACCCGCCTGAGCGGACTGGATCGCAACGGTCATCAATATCGCAAGGGTGCGGTGGATGCCGTGTTGAACTACCTCAGCCTCGACCGCAAGGTGGTGCCGGAGCTGGTGCTCAAGTCAGTCGATAGCATCGCCCGTCAGGGTGGGACTCCGCTGCTGGTCTGCACGCAGGAGAAACTGCTGGGGGTGGTCTACCTCAAGGACATCATCAAGCCCGGTATCAAGGCTCGCTTCCAGATCCTGCGCCACATGGGGATCCGCACCGTGATGATCACCGGCGACAACCCGAAAACCGCCGCCGCCATCGCCGCCGAAGCCGGGGTGGATGACTTCATCGCCGAAGCGACACCGGAGAAGAAGCTGGCCTATATCCGGCAGGAGCAGGCTGATGGTCGTCTGGTTGCCATGTGCGGCGACGGTGCCAACGATGCACCGGCACTGGCACAGGCTGATGTGGGGCTGGCCATGAACGAGGGTACCCAGGCCGCCAAGGAGGCGGGCAATCTGGTGGATCTCGACTCCAACCCAACCAAGCTGCTGGACGTGGTGCTGGTCGGCAAACAGCTGCTGGTGACCCGTGGCGCCCTGACCACCTTCTCCATCGCCAACGACGTCGCCAAGTACTTTGCCATCCTGCCAGCCCTGTTCATCGCCGCCTACCCGCAACTGGGGGCACTGAACCTGATGCAGCTGGGCAGCCCGCAGAGCGCCATCCTGTCGGCCATCATCTTCAACGCCCTGATCATTGTGGCGCTGGTGCCGCTGGCACTGCGTGGTGTCGACCTGAAAGGCTCGGCCGCCAGCCTGCTGCGCCGCAACCTGCTGATCTACGGTGTCGGCGGCCTGCTGGTGCCGTTTATCGGCATCAAGCTGATCGATCTGGTCATTACCGGCCTGGGTCTGGTGTAACGACATAACCGGGATGCGGGTCAGACCCGCATCCCCAGCCATCCTTTTGGAGCAAGAGAATCATGATAGCAATCAGAACCCTGTTGACCCTGACCCTGCTGCTGGGAGTGGGTTATCCGCTGGCGGTGACCGGGCTGGCCCAACTGCTGTTCCCCTGGCAGGCCAACGGCAGCCAGCTGACCGACAGCAAACAGCAACTCATCGGTAGCGCCCTGCTGGGGCAGAGATTCGAGCGGGCTGACTACTTCCATCCCCGTCCCTCCGCCAGCGATTTCAACACCATAGGCGGCAGCGCCAGCAATCTGGGGATGAGCTCACCGCTGCGGGCAGAGTTTGCCGAACAGGCCGCCAAGGCACAGCCTGGAACCCGCTCCCCCGCCATGCTGACCCGCTCCGCCTCCGGCCTCGATCCCCACCTGCCGCTGGATGCGGTGCTGGCTCAGGTCGACCGCGTCGCCAAAGAACGTGGACTGGATCCCGCCCAACTGACGGAGCAGGTCAAGTCGGCCACACAAGCTGGTATCCTTGGCCCGCAGGTGGTCAACATTCTCCAGCTGAATCTACAACTGGATCATCAAAAGGGCGCCTGATGGTGCCCATTCCGGTTTGGTGATGACCTCGATTTTCGCAACGGGCAGTTGGCTCGATAGGGATAACAATGGCTGATGTAGCAAGCGCTGATGCCCTGCTGACGAGTCTGATGCAGGAGCATGGTGATGCGTGATGAGGTAAGGGCCGACGCCCTGCTGGCGAGCCTGGAACAGGAGCACAAGGGCAAGCTGAAGGTGTTTCTCGGGGCAGCTCCCGGCGTGGGCAAGACCTACGCCATGCTGCAGGCGGTGCGGGAGCAGGCCAAAGAGGGGGTCGACATTCTGATCGGCGTGGTGGAGACCCATGGCCGTCAGGAGACCCTGGCTCTGCTCGACAAGCTCGCCATCATGCCGCGCAAGATCCACATGCACCGCCAGCAGCGACTGGAGGAGATGGATCTCGATGGCCTGCTCGCCCGCAAACCGGCCATCGCCGTGGTGGACGAGCTGGCCCACAGCAACGCCCCCGGCAGCCGCCACGAGAAGCGCTGGCAGGATGTGGAGGAGCTACTCAACGCCGGGATCGACGTCTACACCACCCTCAACGTGCAGCATCTGGAGAGCCTCAACGATCTGGTGTGGCAGCTGACCGGGGTCAGGGTGAAAGAGACCCTGCCCGATCAGGTGCTGCTGGAAGCCGACAGTCTGGTGCTGATCGACCTGCCCCCCAAGGAGCTGCTCGGCCGCCTCAAGGAGGGCAAGGTCTATGTGCCCCATCAGGCCAAGGCGGCGCTGCAATCCTTCTTCTCCCTCAACAACCTCACCGCATTGCGGGAGCTGGCGATGCAGACCGCCGCCAGCCATGTGGAGGGCGATCTGCAACTGCAGTGGCAGGCTGCAGGCAAGAGCACCTTGCCGCTGCGGGGCAAGCTGATGGTTTGCCTCGGTGACCTGCACGGCTCGGCGCTGGTGCGCTACGGCCACCGCTTTGCCCAGCGCCGTCAGCTCCCGTGGCTGGTGGTGCATGTCGACAGCAATGGCCGCCGCTCGGCCGATGTGGAGCAGGCGCTGGCGCTCGCCTCCCACCTCGGTGCCAAGGTGCTGACCCTCTCCAGTCCGGCGGTCGCCAACACCCTGCTGGAGACCGCCGAACAGCAGCAGGTCTCCCAGTTGCTGCTCGGCAAACCCCACAAGGCGCCGTGGCGCCGCTCGCTGGTGCAACACCTGCTCAAGCAGGCGCAGGGGCTCGAAATCACGCTGGTCGATACCGAGAAGCAGAAGCCCGAAGTGGGAATGCGCGTCCCGACCCCGAAGGATATTCACCACAGTCTGCTGGCAGTGGTGATCATGGGGATCACCTCGGCCGCCGCATGGGGGCTCTCCTACTGGCTGCCGCCCGCAGCGTTGCCGCTCATCTTCGTGCTGGGGGTGCTGGCGACCGCCCTCACCACCAGTCTGGTGCCCGCTACGCTGGCGGCGGTGCTGGGCTTTATCGCCCACAATCTGCTCTTCACCGCCCCCTACTTCTCCCTGAGCGTCGCCAACCACAGCGACCTGCTCACCCTGTTTGTGCTGCTTATCGTCGGCATGACGGCGGGACGGCTCGCCTCCCGCCAGCGGCAACAGCTGATCGGTCTGCGCGAGACCCAGCAGTTGGGCAATGCCCTGCTCTCCCTCAGTCAGGGGCTGGCCACCGCCAGCAGCCCGGAGGAGGTTTTGAGACAAGGTGCCCAGGCCATTTCGCTGGCGCTCGGCCAGCCGACCGTGGTGATCGACAAGGAGTTCAACGACAGGCTCGGCAACGAGAAGCACAGGCCCGGCCAGACCGACAAGGCGGCCATCGACTGGTGTCTGGCCCAGAAGCAGAGCGCCGGAGCCCACACCGCCACCCTCAATGCTGCCGAGGCCCAGTATCACCACCTCAGCGACGATCTGGTGATCGGCATAACGCTGGCCAATCCGCTCTCCTCCTCTGCCGAACACCAGCTGCAGGCGCTGCTCACCGACATTCGCGCCGCGCTGGCGCGGATCGACCTCAACGAGCGGCTGGCCGACAGCCAGCTACAGGCGGAGACCGACCGGATGCGCGCGGCCCTGCTCTCCTCGGTCTCCCACGATTTGAAAACGCCGCTGGCCACCATCATGGGTGCCGGCAGCACCCTGCTGGAATATGGTGACCGGATCCCCGCCGAAGACCGTGACGAACTGCTCCACTCGGTGCAGGAGGAGGCGCGCCGCCTCCACAGCTATGTGCAGAATCTGCTGGATATGACCCGCATCGGCTCCCCCGACTTCCAGCTGAAACGAGACTGGGTCGATCTGGCAGATCTGGTGGAGAGCGCCCGCAAGCGGCTCGACTCCTCCTGGCGCCAGCACAAGCTGCTGGTCCATTTCGATCAGCATGTGCCCCAGCTCTATGTCCATGGCGCCCTGATCGAACAGGTGCTGGTCAACATCCTCGACAACGCCTCCCGCTACTCGCCGGCTGGCACCCCCATCGAGTTCAAGGTGATGGTGGCCGAGCCCGATCTCATCATCGATATCATAGATATCGGGGTCGGTATCGCCGAGTCGGATCGGGAGAAGATCTTCAACCTCTTCTACACCCAGCCGGTGGGCGATTGCGGCAGCCGTGGCACCGGGCTTGGCCTCGCCATTTCCCGCGCTATGATAGAGGCCCACGGCGGCAAGATTTGGGCCTTCTCCGGCCCCAATGGCAACGGAACCTGCATGCGCATCTCCCTGCCGCTCGAGCTCAATTCACCGGAGGTTTGATGGCGCACATTCTGGTCATAGATGATGAAGCGGCGATCCGTCGCTTTCTGCGGATCAGCCTGATTGCCGAGGGGCATCAGGTGAGTGAGGCGGTGGGGGTCAATGAAGGGCTGGAGCAGTATCGCCACCTCAACCCCGATCTGGTGATCCTCGATCTCGGTCTGCCGGATGGCGATGGCATTCAGGTGTTGCAGGCCATTCGCGAACACCACCCCAATCCGGTGCTGGTGCTGTCGGCCCGCGATTCGGAGCAGGAGAAGGTGCGCTTGCTGGATGCCGGAGCCAACGACTACATGAGCAAGCCGTTCGGCATCGGCGAGATGATGGCCCGCATTCGCGTGCTCTTGCGCCAGCGGGCTGGTGTCAGCAGTGGCGAACGGCGCCACTTCCCCCAATGCGGCCTGACGCTCGATATCAGCAGCCACAAGGTAACCATGAAAGACGAGGAGATCCCTCTCTCCCGCAAGGAGTTCGCCCTGTTGCAGGCGCTGGTGTGCCACCCCGGCAAGCTGGTGATGCAGACCCAGCTACTCAACGACATCTGGGGGCCGAGCCACAAGGAGGACACCCACTACCTGCGCATCGTCATCGCCAGCCTGCGCAAAAAGCTGGGGGATAACCCCCAGCAACCGACGCTTATCGAGACCGAATCCGGTATCGGCTACCGCTTTATCGGCAACTGACGTTTCACGTGGAACGACGCCCGCTGCAAATCAGCGCCAGCAGACCGCAGCCACTCAGCAACAGGCCGAGATCCTGCAATCCGGCCGCCACCGCCAACCCCAGACTGAGCAGCAGGTAGTAGCCAAGCCCGAACAGGGCGCCAGCGCTGCCCGCTACTTCGCGATAGGCCAGCAGCGCCTGACTCAGCACATTGGGGATAGCCAGCCCGAAGGCCACCACCACACCCATCATGGGCAACAGGAACCAGAGGCTGGACTGACTCGCCCAGACCAGCAGCCCGGCGACCAGCGCCAGAGCACAAGCCAGTCTGACCAGAGAGGACGGCAGCCACCCCCTCCCCAGCAGATGCTTGTTGAGCAGGCTGCCAAGCAGGGTCGCCAGCGCCAGCAAGATCCCCGAATAACCAAACTCGCCAGTGCTCAATCCCAATCCGGCAAACAGGAACGGCGCCAGACTGTAGTAACCAAACAGCATGGTGTTGAACAAGGCGACCAGCATGGCACTGCGCCAGAGCCCGCCATCCTTCATCATCCGGCACGCCAGCGGCCAGAGTGCGATTTGCCGGATGGTGGCCGGACGGGTTTCCGGCAGTTGCCAACAGGTAACCAGAAGCAAACCTACTGCCAGTACCAGCAGACCGCTGAACACCCCGAGATAGCCGAACCCGCTCGCCAGCTGACCGCCACTGAGCAGCCCCAGCACCGGACTGAGTGAGAGCGCAATGCCCATCACCGAGAAGACCCGCGCCAGATCGCTGCCCTGATAGCTGTCACGCAGCATGGTCTGGGTCACCACGGAACCCACTGCAGCGCCAAAGGCCGAGATGATCCGGGCCTGCAGCAGGGTCTCAAACTGATTAGCCAGCAGCGCCAGCAGGGTGCCTACGCCATAGGTGAGCAACCCGGCCAACATGGCGGGACGGCGCCCGATCAGATCGCAGAGCCGCCCCCAGCAGACCACGCCCACCGCAAACGCCAGAAAATAGACCGACAGGGTCTGGGATGCCTGCCCTTCGCTCACCTGAAACTCGGTAGCGATGTGGGTCAGGACCGGGCTGTAGATGGTCTCCACAATTTGGGGAAACATCATCAATCCCACCACCAGCCAGAGCGGTGGCAACTTGTTGTTCATGACAAACCTCCTTCACAAGAGGTCGCCATTCTAGAGAGATGCCATTTGTCTGATTACAATAAGCAAGACTATAAACATCAAAAATCGGACATATGGCCTTTATTCTTCCCGATCACCCTTTTAACCCCGACCAGCTGACGGGCAGCGTGATCGGCATCGCCTCCGCCCTCGGCTGGCACGACTCGGGCCGGCATCAGCATCAGCGCCATCAGCTGCTGTTCGCTCAATCCGGCTGCATGACCATGGAGCTGGAAGGTCGGGTCTGCCTGCTGCCACCCACCCGCGCCGCCTGGCTGCCAGCGGGCACCGCCCACCGGGTACTGATGCGCGGTGTCGTCGCCTACCGATCCCTCTACTTCCAGCCGCACCCCGAGTTGCCCGGCACGGTCGAAGTGCTGGCGGTCAATCCGCTGCTGCACGAACTGATCGAACGGATGGCGCTCTGGCCGTGGGACAAACCGCAAGAGCAGCAACAACGGACGGTGGCTCTGTTTATGGAAGAATTGAGGCTGGCGCCACGGGAGTCGTGGCAGTTGCCGCTGCCGACGGATCCCAGACTGGGCGACTGGCTACAGCAGTTGAAGCGGGAGGATGTCCTGCCCGATCGGCTCAACCGGCTGGCCGAACGGGTGGGTGCCAGTGACAAGACCATTAGCCGCATCTTCATGCGGGAGACCGGCATGAGCTATCAGGCGTGGCGTCAGCAGTGGCGGCTGTTGCGCGCAATGGAGCTGCTGGCAGAAAGCGAGCCCATCAGCCGGATTGCTGCTGCGCTGGAGTTCTCCAGCGACAGTGCCTTCATCAGCTTCTTCAAACAACATACGGGACAGACCCCCCTGCGCTATCTCAGCTCTCGGGGTGAGTCGCCACAGCCTGACTCGCCTCCACCACCAGGGTATCCAGCGCCAGCGGTTTGAGATTGTGCAACGCATCCTGCACCACGGCATGAGATGCCTGTTGCAACTCGCTCTGCACATCTTGCTCCAGCTGGGCACTCTCCAGCTCGGGCCGCGGGTTTTCGTTGGCCATCACGTTCAGGCTCAGGACACTCACAATCAGGGTAGCGATCAGGCTTTTCATCTGGCTTGCTCCGGTATGGTTGAGATGACCAGATAGCTATTCCAATAGTTGTGCCAATCCTCACGCAATTCATAACATTATGATTTTGTTTAAATTAACTATATATCGATACCAAATTGAGTCGCAAAATGCATCCCGCACGGTCATTTTTAAACCAACAGTTGGTGCTTTTAACCACGCTTGATTTTTGCACCATGTTCCACGTGGAACGGTCCCATCTTTTTGATCGACACCCGCTTTTAAACTGAGCTATGGTGCTACATCCCCGTAACTCAAATCTGGATCTGTCACTGAATGGAATTTTCCTTGTTCGGCGAGAAGTTCACTCGCCACGCCGGTATTACCCAACTCATGGATGACCTCAATCAGGGGCTGACCAATCCGGACGCCATCATGCTGGGTGGCGGCAATCCGGCCCCGATCCCCGCCATGCTGGAACGCTTTCAGGCCGAGGCCAAGAGCCTGCTCGACAACGGCGAGCTGGTCAAAGCGATGGCCAACTACGACGGCCCGCAAGGCAAAGACAGGTTCACCAAAGCGCTGGCCGCCCTGCTCAGCAAGGAGCTGGGATGGGATATCTCGGCCCGCAATATCGCCCTGACCAACGGCAGCCAGAATGCCTTCTTCTACCTGTTTAACCTGCTGGCCGGCGAATTTGCCGATGGCCGCAAGAAGAAGGTGCTGTTCCCGCTTGCCCCCGAATACATCGGCTATGCCGACTCGGCGCTGGCCGACGACTACTTCGTGGCCTACAAGCCCACCATCGAGAAGCTGCCCGATGGCCAGTTCAAATACCACGTGGATTTCGAGAGCCTGCAGGTAGGTGACGACATCGGGGTGATCTGCGTCTCCCGCCCAACCAACCCCACCGGCAATGTGCTGACCGACGAAGAGATCGAACACCTCGATCAGATTGCCCGCGACAAGGGGATTCCGCTGCTGATCGACAACGCCTACGGCGTCCCCTTCCCGGGCATCATCTTCAGCGAAGCCAAGCCATTCTGGAACGCCAACACCATCCTCTGCATGAGCCTCTCCAAGCTCGGCCTGCCAGGCACCCGCTGCGGCATCGTCATCGCCGACGAGAAGATCATCCAGGCCATCACCAACCTGAGCGGCATCATCAATCTGGCGCCGGGCAGTCTGGGGCCCGCCATCACCATCCCGATGATCGAGAGCGGCGATATCATCGCCCTCAGCGAACAGGTGGTGAAGCCCTTCTATCAGCAAAAGGCGGAGCTGGCGGTGCAGCTGCTGCGCGAAGCGATCCCCGACCCGCGCTTCCACATTCATAAACCGGAAGGGGCCCTCTTCCTCTGGCTCTGGTTTGAAGGCTTGCCGATCCACTGTCAGGAGCTCTATGAGCGACTGAAGGCGAAAAACCTGCTGATCGTGCCGGGTCACTACTTCTTCCCCGGCATCGACGACCCAGAGTGGCGCCACAGCCAGGAGTGCATCCGCCTCAACTACTCCCAAAGCGAGGAGCTGGTTCGCCGCGGCATCGCCATTCTGGCGGACGAGATCAACACCCTCTACGCTGGTTAATCCAACCCAGCGATACAAAAACAACAAAGGCCTGCAGATGCAGGCCTTTGTTGTTTATCGCGATCCGGTTTGCTTAACCGGGCAACGCCAGCTGCTCGGGTTTGCCGATGGGGATGGCACGGGGCTTGAGCGCCTCCGGCAGCTCGCGAGCCAGATCGATGGTTAGCAGACCATGCTCCAGCTTGGCACCCTGCACTTCCACGTGTTGGCTCAGCTTGAAGGCGAGCTCGAAGTCGCGCTCGGCAATCCCCTGATGGAGGAACTGACGCTCACCGGCAGCAGCTCCTTTGCGCCCCTTCACCTTGAGGGTGCCGTTTTCGGTCTCCAGCTCCAGCTCTTCGCGCTCGAAGCCAGCTACGGCGACCGTGATGCGATAGCCATCCTGATCGCGCTTTTCAATGTTGTACGGGGGGTAAGCTGCGGTCTTCTGCTCGAACAGACCTTCCAGCTCACGGGCCATCCGCTCGAAGCCGACGGCGTTGGAATAGAGATGAGAAAAATCGAGGTTACGCATAATCCTATCCTTCTAATAAGCAACAGGTTCAACTCTCCACAGGCCCGTTATCGGCACCCGGGAAATTTTAAAATTTCAGTGAATTCAGGCTATCAGCCGTTGATCTCGATCTTGCGCGGCTTCATCGCCTCGGGCACCTCACGCACCAGCTCGATGTGCAGCAAGCCGTTTTTCAGGTCGGCCCCTTTCACCCGCACATAGTCGGCCAGCTGGAAGCGGCGCTCGAAACCACGTTCGGCGATCCCCTGATAGAGATAGTTGCGCCCGGTGTCGGCCTGCTTGTTGCCCTTCACCGTCAACAGATTTTCCTGGAAGCTCAGCTCCAGCTCTTCCTGGGTAAAGCCCGCCACCGCCATGCTGATGCGGTAGTCGTTGTCACCCAGCTGCTCGATGTTGTAGGGGGGATAACCGGCATTGCCATTGCTGGCTGCAGATTCGATGAGATTGGCCAGACGATCGAAACCGATGGCAGAACGATAGAGCGGAGAAAAGTCGATAGAACGCATAATATTACCCTCTTGTGAGCGATAACGTATTATTTGCCCTCCTAATGGACGGGCGCCTGGTCGAAACCTCTGTCGAGCGTTCCGGCCTTGTTACCTATATAGGGGCTCACTTTTTCCTTTCAAGGGGATTTTTTCAAATTTTTTAAATGGCCGCGCCGACCTGTAGAACATCAACCAGTTGGCCCGATAGTGATGATAATCGACCCATGGGCCACTGATGGCAACTCGCTCCGCCCCCCATAATTGGTTGCATATCCACCAGCCAACATGGAGCCATCCCATGAAGATTACCCAGGTTCGCAACGCCACCTTGCTGCTCGACTATGCCGGCACCCGCTTTCTGATCGACCCCATGCTCTCGGCCAAGGGAGCCTTCCCCGGCTTTGAGGGCACCGCCAACAGCCAGCTGCGCAATCCGCTGGTCGAGCTGCCGCTACCGCTCGATGAGCTGGTCGATGTGGACGCCGTGATCGTCACTCACGACCACCCCGACCACTGGGATGACGCCGCCAGAGCCCTGCTCCCCAAACATCTGCCGCTCTTGGTGCAACATCAGAAAGATGCCGATGCCATTCGTGCCAGTGGCTTTGAGGATGTGCGGCTGCTGAACGACCAGCCCGAGTTTGCCGGCATTCGCCTGCAACAGACCGGTGGCCAGCACGGCAGCGACCAGTTGATGGCGGTAC
Organism: Aeromonas sp. Y311-2; assembly: GCF_027706025.1. Taxonomy (NCBI): domain Bacteria; kingdom Pseudomonadati; phylum Pseudomonadota; class Gammaproteobacteria; order Aeromonadales; family Aeromonadaceae; genus Aeromonas; species Aeromonas sp. Y311-2. Next base: position 53,993 of record NZ_JAPDCL010000023.1, read on the forward strand.
TGGGCGAGCGCATGGGAGAAGTGTGCGGCGTGGTCTTCTCCCACCCCGATGAACAGTGCCTCTATCTGGCCGGTGATACCATCTGGCATCCCCGGGTCAAGCAAGCCCTGCAACAGCATCAACCCGAGGTCATTATCCTCAACTGCGGCGATGCACAGGTGCCCGGGCTCGGTTCCATCATCATGGGCAAGGAGGATGTCGCCGCCGTTTATCAGGCCGCACCGCAAGCCACGCTGATCGCCAGCCATATGGAGGCGGTCAACCACGCCGTGCTGTCACGCCAGGAGCTGCGCGACTATCTGGCGGTACGGGGCATGACGGATCGGGTACGGGTGCCAGAAGATGGCGAGGCTCTCTCGCTGTAACTAACTGGGCCATGCCGAACAGCGCGCATGGCCCTTCGGCTTTCACTGCCGAACGCTTATGATGAGAGGTCTGCGCGCAGAGAGGAGCCAACATAATGCCCACCCCGATCGTTGCCGTGGTGACCTTCGATCACTTCAGCCCTTTTCACTGCGCCGTTCCCTGCCTCATCTTCGGCGATATCCTGCCGGGCCAGCCGCTGTTCGAGCTCAAGATCTGCTGCGGTGATGGCAACCGCCACGCACACTCGGCGCAAGGCTTCACCATTCAGGCGCCCCATGGGCTGGAGGTGCTGGCCAAGGCGGAGATCATCGTTATCCCCTTCTGGCACGACCCGGCAGCACGGCCACCCGCTGCGTTGCTCGATGCCCTGATTGCCGCCAGAGCCAGAGGCGCCCGACTGGTCGGGCTCTGTCTTGGCACCTATGTGCTCGCATACGCCGGGTTACTCAATGGTCACAAGGCATCGACCCACTGGGAGTATGAGCAGGATTTCTGCCACCGCTTTCCCTGCGTGCAGCTCGATACCAACGCCCTCTATGTGGATGACGATGGGCTGGTCACCTCGGCAGGCACTGCCGCCGGGCTGGACTGCTGCCTCTATCTGGTGCGCCAGTACCACGGCTCGGCCATCGCCAACAAGGTGGCGCGGCGGCTGGTGATCCCGCCTCACCGGGAAGGGGGCCAAGCCCAGTTTATCGAACAGCCGGTGCCCGCCTCCACCCGCGATGTCCGGATGAACCAGTTGCTCGATCACCTGCGTGCCCATCTGGCCGAGCCTCATACCCTGGACTCTCTGGCGGCCCATACCCTGATGAGCCGACGCACCTTTACCCGCCGTTTTCATCAGGCAACCGGCCTTTCAGTGGGTGGATGGCTGCTGGCGGAGCGGCTCAGGCGCAGTCAGGAGTTACTGGAAGTGAGCGGTCATTCCATCGATCGCATCGCCGAGCTGGTCGGCTTCAAGAGTGCCACCTCCCTGCGCAATCACTTCCGCGCCCGCTTTGCCATCTCCCCTAGCGAGTGGCGACGCTCTTTTCGTGGCAACAATGTCTGATGACATCCTCTATACCCGCTCACTCCGCTATGGCAGGCTAACCAGAAATCCCGAGGAGTCATCCCATGTCCCGTTCCGAACGCCTGCTGGCCCTGCTCCAGCTGCTGCGCGGCCACCTTTACGCCATCACTGGCACAGAACTGGCCAGCCAGCTTGGTATCAGCCTGCGCACCCTCTATCGGGATATCGCCACCCTGCAGGCGCAAGGTGCCCATATCGAGGGTGAACCAGGGATCGGCTATGTGCTGCGTCCCGGCTTCATGCTGCCGCCATTGATGTTCAGTGAAGAGGAGCTGGATGCACTGGTGCTGGGGTCGCGTTGGGTCGTCGCCCACGGTGACGAAGCCTTGAGTGCATCGGCCAGCAGTGCGCTGGCCAAGATAGAAGCCGTGCTGCCCGCCGACTATCGCCAGCAGCTCCAGAGCAATGCCCTGCTGATCGGCACCTCCCGCAGCGACAACCACACAGATGAAGCCCCGCTGCGCAGCGCCATCCGCAAGCAACGCAAGGTGATCCAGGGCTATCGCGATCTCAAGGATGAGGCCTCTGAGCGCACCGTCTGGCCCTTTGCCCTCGGCTACTTCGAACAGGTACGGGTACTGGTGGCCTGGTGCGAACTGCGTCAGGGCTTTCGCCACTTTCGGGTCGATCGCATTACCCGGATGCAGCCGCAAGATTGCCGCTATCCAAAAAGCAGAGAGAGCCTGCTGAAGGAGTGGCGCGCCACCCAGCAGATCCCGCAGCCGAAATTCATTGCTGACAGAAACTGACAGCAGGTAGCGCCATGCTGACGGGGTCGGCGCCGATGCGCCATCTCATCAGCAAGGAGCATCACCATGTTAGTCCCCCAGTTCACCATCCTCTACGTTACCAATCCGACCCGCAGCGCGCTCTTCTACCGCGAGTTGTTCGGGCGTGAACCGGTGGAGGAGTCACCTACCTTTGCCATGTTCGTATTCGAGTCAGGCGCCAGACTGGCGCTCTGGTCCAGTACCACCGTCGAGCCAGCCGTTACCCAAAGTGCTGGCGCCATGGAACTGGCCTTCTCGCTGCCTGATGAAACCAGTGTCGATTCTGGCTTGTCAGAGTGGCAAGCTCGTGGCCTGACCATCATCCAGCAACCAACCCGGATGGAGTTTGGCTATACCGGCATGGCTGTTGATCCCGATGGCCATCGCCTGCGACTCTACTGCCTGGCACCAGAACTGAGCTGAGTTATAACCATCAACACCAAGCAGTTTCATGTTTCACGTGGAACGTGCCATTTCCCCGCCCCTGAAAATAAAAAAAAGCCGCTCACAAGGAGCGGCTTTTTTATATCGAGCTGACAGTGTCGATTAGACGTCGAGGTTGGCCACGCGCAGGGCGTTGGTCTCGATAAAGTCACGACGGGGCTCAACGGCATCACCCATCAGGGTGGAGAAGAGCTGGTCAGCGCCGACGGCGTCGTCGATGGTGACGCGCAGCATGCGGCGGGCTTCTGGATCCATGGTGGTTTCCCACAGCTGGTCCGGGTTCATCTCACCCAGCCCTTTATAGCGCTGGATGTAGATGCCGCGCTTGCCTTCGCCCATCAGCCACTCGACGGCTTCCACGAAGTTGGCAACCGGTTTGACCTTCTCGCCACGCTTGATGAAACCACCTTCCTCGATCAGGTTGGCGATCTCCTTGCCCAGCGAAACCAACTGACGGTACTCACCGGACTGCAGGAAGTCGTAGCTGAGCGGATATTCGCGATCGACACCGTGCTGACGTACCACGGCGTGCGGCACGTACAGGCTGCGCTCTTCGTCACGACGAACCTGGATCTGGTACTGGATACCGTGGTTGCTCTCGTTGAGCACGGCTTCCATACCCTGACACCAGGCCAGCAGATCGCTCTCGCTGTTCAGCAGCACTTCGTTCAGCTCCGGCTGATAGATCAGCTGGGTCAGTACCGCTTCCGGCGCACGACGAGACATGCGGGTGATCAGGTGAGTCACCGAGCGGTGCTGGTTGACCAGGCGCTCCAGTGCCTCGCCACCGATAGCCGGGGCAGACTCGTTAACGTGCAGAGTGGCACCATCCAGCGCCATGGCGGTCTGGTACTGCAGCAGCGCGTCTTCGTCTTTCAGATACTGCTCCTGCTTGCCCTTCTTCACTTTGTAGAGCGGCGGCTGGGCGATGTAGACGTAGCCACGTTCGATGATTTCCGGCATCTGACGATAGAAGAAGGTCAGCAGCAGGGTTCGGATGTGCGCACCATCGACGTCCGCATCGGTCATGATGATGATGTTGTGATAACGCAGCTTGTCCGGGTTGTACTCGTCGCGACCGATACCGCAACCCAGTGCGGTGATCAGGGTGCCCACCTCTTGCGAGGAGATCATCTTGTCGAAACGGGCCTTCTCTACGTTCAGGATCTTGCCCTTGAGCGGCAGGATGGCCTGGTTCTTACGGTTGCGACCCTGCTTGGCGGAACCGCCAGCAGAGTCCCCTTCCACTATGTAGAGTTCGGAGAGAGCCGGGTCTTTTTCCTGACAGTCAGCCAGCTTGCCGGGCAGACCGGCGATATCCAGCGCGCCTTTACGGCGGGTCAGTTCGCGGGCTTTGCGGGCCGCTTCACGGGCACGGGCCGCATCGATGATCTTGTTGACCACGATCTTGGCATCGCCCGGGTTTTCCAGCAGGAAGTCCGCCAGCTTCTCACCCATCGCCTGCTCAACTGCGGTCTTCACTTCGGAAGAGACCAGCTTGTCTTTGGTCTGAGATGAGAACTTGGGATCCGGCACCTTGACGGAGATAACGGCAATCAGACCTTCACGTACGTCGTCGCCACTGGCGGCAGACTTGGCCTTCTTGCTGTAGTCCTCTTTGTCCATATAGGAGTTCAGAGTACGGGTCAGCGCGGTACGGAAGCCAACGAGGTGAGTACCACCATCCCGCTGCGGGATGTTGTTGGTGAAGCAGTAGACCCCTTCCTGATAGGCGTCGTTCCACTGCATCGCCACTTCAACGCCGATACCATCCTGCTCGGTGGTGAAATGGAACACCTTCGGGTGGATCGGGGTCTTGTTCTGGTTCAGGTATTCAACGAACGCCTTGATGCCACCCTCGTAGCAGAAATGCGCCTCGCGGCCATCACGCTCGTCTTGCAGACGGATGGAGACACCGGAGTTGAGGAAGGAGAGCTCGCGCAGGCGCTTGGCCAGGATCTCGTAGTGGAACAGGGTATCGCTGAAAATGGCAGGGCTCGGCCAGAAGCGCACTTCGGTACCGGTGCCGGTGCTGTCGCCAATCTGCTTGAGCGGCGCCTGTGGCTCACCCAGATGATAGGTCTGCTCGTAGACGTGGCCGTTACGACGAATGGTCAGCAACAGCTTGTCAGAGAGGGCGTTAACTACCGAGACACCCACACCGTGCAGGCCGCCGGATACCTTGTAGGAGTTGTCATCAAACTTGCCGCCTGCGTGCAGCACGGTCATGATGACCTCTGCGGCGGAGCGGCCCTCCTCCTCGTGCATGTCTACCGGGATACCCCGGCCATTGTCACGCACAGAGACAGAACCGTCGGAATGGATCTTGACCAGAATATCGGAGCAGTAGCCAGCGAGCGCCTCGTCAATGGAGTTATCGACGACCTCGAACACCATGTGGTGCAGACCCGAGCCATCATCCGTATCGCCGATATACATCCCCGGGCGCTTGCGGACCGCATCCAGGCCCTTCAGCACCTTGATATTCGAGGAGTCGTAAGTATTTTCACTCATAGCTTACTCTCTGCCTTCTCTAACGTTTCGGAGATTTTACCTTGTTCCACGTGGAACAACTTGCAGTCATTCGCATCCATCATGTCTGCGAGCTGACCGGTGTCGATGGCAGTGATAAACACCTGGGACGCACACTGCTTCAGCCTTGCGGCCAGCAAGCGGCGCTTGTCGACATCCAGTTCAGAGGCAAAATCGTCAATTAAAAAAATACAGCCACGGCTGCTATGTTGATTCAAATAGAGCCCTTGGGCCAGTCGCATGGCGCAGACCAGCAACTTCAGCTGACCCCGGGACAAAATATCCTGAGCGGGTACCCCGTTCGCCTTGAGGCGCACATCGGCTTTCTGTGGACCGACACCGGTATAGCCCAGCGCCCGATCCCGCTCAAACCCCGCCTCCAGCAAATCGCTGAGGGGAGTATCTTTCTCCCAGCCCCGGTAAAAGCCGAGACTGATATCGAATTCCGGCAGAAAATCCGCCGTCATCTCCTTGATCAGGGGCGTAATGGCCTGACAATAACTGGCGCGAAACTCGGCCAGCTCACCACCCAGCCGTACCAACTCCTGATCCCAGAACGCCAGCTGGCGGTACTGGGTGCTCTGGCGCAGCAGCGCATTGCGCTGTTTCAGCAGCCGCCGCACTCGCCCCCACAGGGCAAAGAAGGTCGGCTCCTGATGGAAGCCCCCCCAATCGAGCCAGGCACGGCGAGCCTGAGGCCCGCCCGTCAGCAGGTTGAAGCCATCGGGATGGATCAACTGCACCGGCAACAGCTCCGCCAAATCGGCCAGCCGCTGGGCCTGTGCCCCGGCAATCTTGAGCTGGGTCTCGCCACTCTTGTCTTTGGCAAGACCGATCGGTACCTGACGCCCCTCCAGCTCGCACTGGGCAAACAGGGTAAATGCCCTCTCCCCCTGGCGGATGACCCGCCCGGTCAAATGAGTGCGAAAGGAGCGCCCCAGACCAAGGTAGTGAATGGCTTCCAGCACGCTGGTCTTGCCGCTGCCATTGCACCCGACCAGAATGTTGAGGCCGGGCGACAGCTTGAGACTGGCTTGCTGGATATTGCGAAAGTCGCTGAGCTGGAGTTTGACCAGGGACACGACTAGATCCGCATCGGCATCACCACGTACTGAGCATCCTGATGTTCAAAATCCTCAATAATGGCACTGCTGATGGAATCGCTCAGGCTAATCCGAATTTGGTCACATTTTAACGTATTCAGCACGTCCAGCACATAAGAGACGTTAAAGCCGATCTCCATCTCGCCAGCGGCATATTGTACGTCAAGCAGCTCTTCGGCTTCTTCCTGTTCTGGGTTGTTGGCGGTGATGCGCAGCAGGTTTTCCTGCAGATTGAGACGCACCCCACGGAATTTCTCGTTGGAGAGGATGGCGGCGCGGGCAAACGCCTGACGCAGATCCTCACGGCCGGCGATCAGGGCCTTGTCGCTGTTGCGCGGAATGACGCGGCGCCAGTCCGGGAAGCGGCCATCCACCAGCTTGGAGGTGAAGATGAAGCCGTCCAGCGCAGCCCGCAGGTTGCTGCGACCGATCTGCAGACGTACCGGCTTGTCTTCCGCTTCCAGCAGACGCACCAGCTCCAGTACCCCTTTACGCGGCAGGATAACCTGATGATCGGGCAGCGATTCCCCTACTACCTCGCGGCGGCAGGTAGCCAGACGGTGGCCGTCGGTCGCCACGGTGCGCAGACCGTGACCTTCGCTCTCGAACAGCATGCCGTTCAGGTAGTAACGCACGTCCTGGCTGGCCATGGAGAACTGGGTCGCATCGATCAGCTTCTTCAGCTCCAGCTGGCTGATATCGAACTCGAGCACGGATTCCCAATCCTCGATGTTCGGATACTCGGTCGCCGGCAGGGTCGAGAGGTTGAAGCGGGAGCGACCGGACCGGATGATCAGGCGCTCGCCTTCGGTATTGAGACGGATCTCGGCGCCTTCCGGCAGACCACGGCAGATATCCAGCAGCTTGCGCGCCGGTACTGTGGTGCGGCCATCTTCGCTGGCCCCGTTCAGATAGACCTGACCGATCATCTCTACTTCGAGATCGGTACCGGTCAGTGACAGCAGACCGTTGCTGACATCAAGCAGCACGTTGCCGAGGATCGGCAGGGTCGGTCGGCCGCCGAGGGCGCCGGACACCAGTTGCAGAGGACGTAACAGGGCCTCACGGCTAATTTCGAGCTGCATCTGTGCTCTCCGTTGTGATTAGGAGGAAAAGATTCGGATCAGGTTGGAATATTCGCGCTGCATCTGTCCACTCGATTCCGTTATCAGGAAGAAAGGGTACGGATCAGGTTGGAATAGTCCTCCTTGATGTCGTGACTCTCCTCCTTCAGCTGCTCGATCTTGCGGCAGGCATGAAGAACGGTAGTGTGGTCACGGCCACCAAAGGCATCACCTATCTCCGGCAAACTGTGGTTGGTCAGCTCCTTGGCCAGTGCCATCGCCAGCTGGCGCGGACGGGCAACGGAGCGGGAACGACGCTTGGAGAGCAGATCCGCCAGCTTGATCTTGTAGTACTCCGCCACCGTCTTCTGGATATTGTCGATGGTGACCAGCTTCTCCTGCAGTGCCAACAGGTCGCGCAGCGCTTCGCGCACGAAATCGATGTTGATGGCACGGCCGGTGAAGTTGGCGTTGGCGATAACCCGGTTGAGGGCGCCTTCCAGTTCACGGACGTTGGATCGCAGACGTTTGGCAATGAAGAAGGCCACTTCGTCCGGCAGATGGATCTGGTTCTCGTCTGCCTTGCGCATCAGGATCGCGACGCGGGTCTCCAGCTCCGGCGGTTCGATCGCCACGGTCAGGCCCCAGCCGAAGCGGGACTTGAGGCGATCCTCGACACCGTTGATCTCCTTCGGATAGCGATCCGAGGTCAGGATGATCTGCTGATTACCTTCCAGCAAGGCATTGAAGGTATGGAAGAACTCCTCCTGGGAGCGCTCCTTGTTGGCGAAGAACTGGATGTCATCGATGAGCAGGGCATCGACGCTGCGGTAGTAACGCTTGAACTCTTCAATGGCGTTGTTTTGCAGCGCTTTCACCATGTCCTGAACAAACCGCTCGGAGTGCATATAGATGACTTTGGCATCTTTTTTACTCTCCTTGATGGCATTGCCAACGGCGTGCAGCAGGTGGGTTTTACCCAGGCCAGTGCCGCCATAGAGGAACAGCGGGTTGTAAGCACCACCCGGATTGTCCGCTACCTGACGGGCAGCCGCACGCGCCAACTGGTTGGACTTACCCTCGACGAAATTCTCGAAGGTATAGTTCACGTTGGTGTTGCTCTTGTGGTTCGGCTCGGGCTTGGCTTCAGCCTTGCTTTCCCAGCTCTTCTGCAAGTTATTCACAGGCGCGGCACCCTGTACCGGCGCTCTGGCGACAGCAACAGGATGGGGACGATTGCCTATATCAAAACGCAGGGCGGGGCCGTCGACCCCGCAGAGTTCGTTGATGATGCCGTTAACCCGGATGAGATACTTGTCTCGTACCCAGTCCAGAACAAAGCGATTCGGTGCATACAGGGTCAGAGTATTGTCACTCAACTCCGCTTGAAGCGGCCGGATCCACATGCTGAATTCTGCCGAGGGCAACTCATCTTGCAGCCGGTTAAGGCACTGCTGCCATAGCGAAGCAGTCACTCTAAACTCCTGTCGATTGATTAACTAAAGACCGGCTATTCTACGTTTTTAGCCGCCGGATCTCCAGCCATCGCCCGGTGGATCCAGCAAATAAGATCCTTGACTTTCAAGGATCCAGCGCCTTTGGATCAGATTTCATCCCCAAAGTTACCCACAGCTTGATCCACCGTCCTGATTGGTCGATCCCGTGCTTCTCTCCTGTTATTTCATATAACCAAATGTCATTTATTTTTTAAATTTTATTCCAATAACATCAGGGCCAAACCAGTTATTACAACTACAAATACAAGACATTGAGAGAGAGAAACACCATGAAAACATCCATCAAACTGATTTCCGGCGCAGCCATCCTGCTCGCCACCCTGTCCGGTCAGGCCATCGCCCAGGAGACCATCAAGGTCGGCATGTCTGGCAAATATTTCCCGTTCACCTTCGTTAAACAGGACAAGCTGCAGGGCTTTGAAGTGGATATGTGGAACCAGATCGGCGAGCGCACCGGCTACAAGGTCGAATTCGTGACTGCCAGCTTCTCCGGTCTGTTCGGCATGCTGGAAACCGGCCGCATCGACACCATCTCCAACCAGATCACCATCACCGACGAACGCAAGGCGAAGTACGACTTCTCCCAGCCTTACGTCTATGACGGCGCCCAGATTGTGGTACGCAAGGGCAACAGCACCATTCATGGCATCAAGGATCTGGAAGGCAAGAAGGTGGCCGTGAACCTGGGGTCCAACTTTGAAGAGCTGCTGCGCAAGAACGACCCGAACAAGAAGATCGATATCCGCACCTATGACTCCGCCTTCGAGCAGGATGTCGCCCTGGGTCGCATCGATGCCTTCGTGATGGACCGCGTCTCCACCGCCCAGCTGATCAAAGAGTCCAAGCTGCCGCTGCAACAGGCTGGCGCACCGTTCGAGACTATCGAGAACGCCCTGCCCTTCTTGAAGACCCCGGAGAAACAGGCGCGGCTGAAGAAAGTCGACGAGGCCCTGACCGCCATGCGCAAGGATGGCTCCCTGCGTCAGATTTCCGAGAAATGGTTCGCTTCCGACATCACCGACAAATAAATGATGGAATTTGACCTCGATTACACGCTGGGGCTGTTTCCCATCCTGCTCAACTATCTGGGCACCACGATGGAGATGGCCCTGTGGGGATTCGTGCTGGCACTCGTACTCTCGCTGGCCCTGGCGATAGTACGGGTGTTTCGCGTCCCCGCGATTCACTGGCTGGCGATGCTCTATATCTCGTTCTTTCGGGGTACACCGCTACTCGTTCAGCTGTTCCTGCTCTACTACGGATTGCCGCAACTGTTCCCGATCTTCGTGGGGATGGATGCCTTTACTGCCGCCATCGTCGGTCTGACCCTGCACTTCGCCGCCTACATGGCCGAGTCGATCCGCGCAGCCATCCTCGGCATTCACAAAAGCCAGATGGAAGCGGCGCTCAGTATCGGCATGAGCCGTTATCAGGCGATGCAGCGGATCATCCTGCCGCAGGCGGCCCGTATCGCCACCCCGTCGCTGATGAACTACTTCATCGACATGATCAAGAGCACCTCGCTGGCCTTCACGCTGGGAGTGGCCGAGATCATGGGCAAGGCGCAGATGGAAGCCTCCTCCTCCTTCAAGTTCTTCGAGAGCTTTATGGCGGTGGCGCTGATCTACTGGGTAGTGGTGATCTTCTTTACCCGCTTGCAGCATCTGCTGGAAGTCCGTCTTAACCGTGCCTATTAAAGGAGGGCTCTCATGATCAAGCTAACCGGCCTCTCCAAGGCATATCACGGCAATCAGGTGCTCAACGGCATCGATCTGGAGGTCAAAAAGGGGGAAATTGTCGTCATCATCGGCCCCTCCGGCACCGGCAAGTCGACTCTGTTGCGCTGCCTGAACCTGCTGGAGACCCCGGATGCGGGCACCCTGGCCATCGACGATCTCGAGCTCAATCTGGCCAAGGCCAGCGAACAGCAGGCGATCGAGCTGCGCAAGCGGGCCTCCTTCGTGTTCCAGAACTACGCCCTGTTTGCCAACAAAACAGCGCTCGACAACATCGCCGAAGGGCTGATCACCGTCTGGAAGCAGCCAAAAGCGGAGGCCCGCGCCACAGCGCTCGGCATCCTCAAGGACATTGGTCTTGCCGACAAGCAGGATGCCTATCCGGCCTCCCTCTCCGGCGGCCAGCAGCAGCGGGTCGGCATTGGCCGCGCCATGGCGGCTCACTCCAAGGTGATCCTGTTTGACGAGCCCACCTCAGCCCTCGATCCCGAGTGGGTCGACGAGGTTTTGGGACTGATGAAAGAGTTGGCCCGTCAGCACCAGACCATGGTGGTGGTGACTCATGAGATTGAATTTGCTCGTGATGTTGCCGATCGGGTGATCTTCATGGAAGGGGGGCGGATCGTCGAGCAGGGCCCGCCGGATCAGATATTGGTCGATCCCAAGGATCCCCGTACCCGGGAGTTCTTGCGGAAAGTCCTTAAATAGCTCTCTCTTTGGCGGCCTGGCCGCCTTTTTTATTGAGGGATCCCTTGTTTAACCCCGGGTTGCCAGTATAATCCGGAGCCCTTGATCCTCTGGATCCTCACGCTCGGCAGTGGCCTTTTCAAGACCATGGCAGGATGAGAGGGAACGGCGGATTGACTAAAAGCCGAACTCTGTTTAGAATTCGGCCTCTTTTGCTAGTCGTCACACGCTATAGCTGGCGCGTCGGCTAAGTGTGACAATCAAAACTGTACAGAAATACGGAATCGAATCATGAAACGTACTTTTCAACCGTCCAACCTGAAGCGCAAGCGCTCTCACGGTTTCCGCGCCCGCATGGCAACTGCCAACGGTCGTAAAGTTCTGGCCGCTCGTCGTGCCAAGGGTCGTGCCCGTCTGGTAGTTTAATGCCTACCCAGCACACCTTCTCTCGGGAGTTACGTCTGTTAACTCCCGAACACTTCAAACGCGTTTTCGCCGAGCCTGTCCGGGCTGCTTCCCCGCAAATTACGCTTCTCGCCTGCCCCAATTCACTCGAACACTCTCGTCTTGGTCTCGCTGTGCCCAAAAAAGCACTCAAGCGTGCCGTCTGGCGTAACCGTGTCAAACGGGTGGTCCGGGAAAGTTTCCGCCTCAAACAACATCAGCTGCCCGCTATCGACATCGTGGTGATCGCCAAGGCCGGTGTGAAAGAGATGGATAACGAGGAACTGTTCAAGTTACTGGAAAAGCTATGGCGCACTCTGTCACGCCGTTGCAATGGGTAGCTATCAAACTGATACGCCTGTATCAGCTAATCATTAGCCCTCTGCTCGGGCCGCGCTGCCGTTTTACTCCAACTTGTTCCCAATTTGCGATAGAAGCCATCCGACTTCACGGTTTCATAAAAGGCGTTTGGTTAGCTAGCAAACGTCTATTAAAATGCCATCCCTTATCCGAGGGTGGTTATGACCCGGTTCCGCAACCAAAGCGAAGAAACTGAAGACTATGGAATCACAACGCAATCTACTCCTGATCGGTTTGCTGTTCGTGAGCTTTCTGCTCTGGCAACAGTGGGAGTCCGACAAGGCTCCGAAGCCGGCCCCGACTACCGTGGCCCAAACCGAACATTTCGTACCTGAAGCCGGTCAGACCGGTGATATTCCTCAGGTTTCCGAGCAAGCCAACGCGACTGCCGCACGCAAGCTGATCACCGTCTCCTCTGACGTGCTCAAGCTGACCCTGGATACCCAGGGTGGTGACGTCGTGTCTGCCGAACTGCTGTCTCACAAACTGGAAGAGGGCAAGGACCAACCGTTCGTGCTGCTGACCAGCAAGCCTGAGCACCTCTATATCGCCCAGAGCGGTCTGGTGGGTCGCAACGGTCCGGACAGTCAGGCCGAAGGTCGTCCTACCTATGAAGCCGCCCAGACCAGCTATCAGCTGGCCGATGGTCAGGATCAAGTCGTCGTTCCGATGACCTGGACCGACAGCAAGGGCGTGGTCTTCACCAAGGAGTTCATCCTCAAGCGTGGCGACTATGCCGTTGGCGTTGATTACAAGATCGACAACAAATCTGCCGAGCCGGTTCAGGTGCAGTTCTATGGTCAGCTGAAGCAGACCGTAGCCACACCGAAGGATCAGGAAGGTCATGCCATGGTAGCCAGCGCTTACCGTGGTGGTGCCTTCTCCACTGAAGATACCCGCTACAAGAAGTACACCTTCGACGAGATGAAGGATGCCGACCTGAACAAGACCACCAAGGGTGGTTGGGTCGCCATGCTGCAACACTACTTCGTCTCTGCCTGGGCACCAAATGCCGACGATACCAACAGCTTCTACAGCCGTGTGATCCCGGGTAAAGGCCAGGCCATCATCGGTTACAAGGCGCCGCTGGTTGACGTGGCTGCCGGCCAACAGGCTGAAGTGACCAGCAAGCTGTGGGTCGGTCCCAAGCTGCAAGACCAGATGGCCAAGGTGGCTAACCACCTCGACCTGACTGTCGACTACGGCTGGCTGTGGTTCATCGCCCAACCGCTGCACTGGCTGCTGACCGTATTCCACGGTTTCGTCCAGAACTGGGGTCTGGCCATCATCATGCTGACCCTGCTGGTGCGCGGCATCATGTTCCCGCTGACCAAGGCCCAGTACACCTCCATGGCCAAGATGCGCATGCTGCAACCCAAGATTGCGGCCCTGCGCGAGCGCTTCGGCGATGACCGCCAGAAGATGTCTCAGGGCATGATGGAGCTGTACAAGAAGGAGAAGGTCAACCCGCTGGGTGGCTGCCTGCCGATCCTGGTTCAGATGCCGATCTTCATCGCCCTCTACTGGGCACTGATGGAGTCCGTCGAACTGCGTCACGCGCCGTTTGCGCTGTGGATCACTGACCTGTCAGTGAAGGACCCCTTCTTCGTGCTGCCAATCCTCATGGGTGCCTCCATGTGGTATCTGCAGAAGATGAGCCCGACCACAGTGACCGACCCGATGCAGCAGAAAGTGATGCAGTTCATGCCGATCATCTTCACTTTCATGTTCCTCTGGTTCCCGGCTGGTCTGACTCTCTACTGGCTGGTGAGCAACGTCATCTCCATCATCCAGCAGACCATCATCTATCGTCAGCTGGAGAAGAAAGGACTGCATTCACGCAGCTAATCTTCCCGTGATGACAAAAGAGGCGGCCTTCGGGCCGCCTTTTTTATTACAATGTCTCCCACTACGTTTTCCTATCAGCGAACAAACGAGCCAAGCAAGATGACAACAGATACGATCGTGGCCCAGGCCACCGCGCCAGGCCGTGGTGGCGTCGGCATAGTCCGGGTCTCCGGCCCCGCCGCCGAACAGGTCGCCGGGATAGTGCTCGGCAAGCTCCCGCGGGTGCGCTACGCCGAATATCTGCCGTTCAAGGATGAGCAAGGCCAGGTACTGGATCAGGGCATCGCCCTGCTGTTCAAAGCTCCCAACAGCTTCACCGGCGAGGATGTGCTGGAGCTGCAGGGCCACGGCGGCCCCGTCATCATGGACATGCTGATCCGCCGCATTCTGAAAATCGACGGCATCCGCCCTGCCCGCCCCGGCGAGTTCAGCGAGCGCGCCTTCATCAACGACAAGCTGGATCTGGCCCAGGCCGAAGCTATCGCTGACCTTATTGAAGCCTCCAGCGAACAGGCCGCCCGCAGCGCCATGCACTCCCTGCAGGGGCAGTTCTCCAGCAAAATCCAGCAACTGGTGGAAAGCCTGATCCGGCTGCGCATCTATGTGGAAGCGGCCATCGACTTCCCGGACGAGGAGATCGACTTCCTCTCCGACGGCAAGGTGGCGGGCGACCTCTACGCCATCATGTCCGAGCTGGACGACGTGCGCGGGGAAGCCAAACAGGGCGCCCTGCTGCGGGAAGGGATGAAGGTGGTGATCGCCGGTCGTCCCAACGCCGGCAAATCGAGCCTGCTCAACGCCCTGGCAGGGCGCGAGTCCGCCATCGTCACCGAGATTGCCGGTACCACCCGCGATGTGCTGCGCGAGCATATCCATCTCGATGGCATGCCGCTGCACATCATCGATACCGCCGGTCTGCGCGACACCCAGGATAAGGTGGAACAAATCGGTATCGAACGCGCCTGGGCAGAGATCGAACAGGCCGATCGGGTGCTGTTTATGGTGGATGGCACCACCACAGACGCGGTCGACCCGCGGGAAATTTGGCCGGAATTTGTTGATCGGTTGCCAAAAAACATCGGCCTCACCGTCATTCGCAACAAGGCCGACCTGACCGGCGAGGATCTGGCACCGAGCCAGGAGCAAGGCCACGCCGTCTACCGCATCTCCGCCAAGACCGAGCTGGGGCTGCCTGCCCTGCGCGAGCACCTGAAAGCCTGCATGGGCTTCCAGGGCAACACCGAAGGGGGCTTTATGGCCCGCCGCCGCCATCTGGATGCGCTGGAGCGCGCCGCCGAGCGCCTGCTGGTGGCCAAGGAGCAGCTGGAAGTGTTCGTGGCCGGCGAGCTGGTAGCCGAAGAGTTGCGCCTGGCGCAGGAGTCTCTCTCCGAGATCACCGGCGAATTCAGCTCAGACGATCTGCTGGGCCGCATCTTCTCCAGCTTCTGCATCGGCAAGTAATGTGGTGAAAAATCAGCAATAAAAAGCAGCCAGTGAGAACATAAGACATTGTAAATATTGGACTTTGTTTTTACTGGCTATTCTTGCCTGATCTTGTTTCGTGAGAATTTACCCCGAGAGTACCCCGAAGTAACCTCTTGGGGTACTTTTGGGGGACACTTATGAAGATCAGCATCGAATACCGCGCACCGGACGCCGAAGGCAAGCGCGCTCTGCGCTTAACCTACTACGCCGGCTCCTACCTTGACCCAACCACGGGCATCCGCAAGCACAAACGCAGCAGAGAGACCCTGGATCTCTTCTTGTACGACAAGCCGCGTACCCCAGCACAGCGGCTCCACAACAAAGAAACCCAGCGAGCAGCCGAAGCCATCCGTGCCAAGCGGCTCTTCGAGCATGAGACAGGTAAACACCATCTGGATTTCTCGAATGCCTACAAGGCCAGCTTCTTCGAGTACTTCCAAGAGGTTACGGACCAAAAAGCGGCAGGTAGCAAGAGCAACCACTCCATCTGGATATCAGCCCTCAAGCATTTGCGCCAGTACCATAAACAGCCGGAGCTGACTTTCGAGGAAGTAGATCAGCTGTTCCTGGAGGGGTTTCGGCATTACCTGATGCACAAGGCCCGCACCAAAAGCGGCACGCCACTGAGCCGCAATACCCAGAGTGCCTATTTCAACAAGTTAAGGGCAGCCCTGAACCAGGCAGAGCAGGAGCGGCTGCTACCGGATAATCCGGTACGACGTGTCAAAGCTATCCAGGGGGAGAAGAACAAGCGCGTTTACCTGACCGAAGACGAAGTTCGAGCCCTGGCCCATGCCGAGTGCCGCTACGACGTTCTTAAGCGCGCCTTTCTATTCTCCTGCTGCACTGGCTTGCGCTGGTCCGACATTCACAAGTTGACTTGGGCAGAGCTTGAGCCCTTCTACGGCCATTACAGAATCGTCTTCACCCAGAAGAAAACCAGCGGTCTGCAATACCTGGATTTGAATGACATGGCGATGCAGCTGATGGGGCGCCCAGGCAAGACATCAGAGCGGATCTTCAAGGGGCTGAAATACTCTGCCTGGCACAACATGGAACTCACCCGCTGGGCGTTGCAGGCGGGTATAACCAAGAAGGTCACCTTCCACAGCGCACGCCATACCTTCGCAGTCATCCAGCTTAACCGTGGCGTCGATATCTATGCGCTCTCCCGCTTGTTGGGCCACAGTGAGCTGAGAACCACCGAGATCTACGCCGACATCCTTGAATCACGACGCAGGGACGCCATGCTCGATTTTCCCAACGTATTGTTGTGATCATGATGAGACAAAGCCTCGACGAGATCTTGACCTGAATTGATCGAAACAGCTTAGCCAGTTAGGGAAGAGCCAACAAACAGGCCAGCGCAACCATACGCTGGCCTAGATTATCTTAGATAATATAGATCGGATCTCAGGATCGCCCTGCAGCCCAAGTCGCACTTGGGCTTAACTGATTAGGCCTGTGACCAATATCGTGAACTTTGTGACCACTTTCGTGATAGTCCGTGACCATTATCGTGATAGCGCAGGCCGACCTATGGTGAACCGCCCCTTGGCATGTTCACTGATTGACCAACCCAGTTCAGCCAGTTCATTCAATGCCTTGCGGACTCGCGATTGCCGCTTGCGGTGAGTGGCCATGCTGGCTTCCTCAGGAAAAACATAAGCAACCAAGGTGTCTAGCTGTACCGTCCGACTCTGGCCAACATCGACCCAGGCACATAACCGCTGATGCAACAGTCTGGTGATACAGCCACTCAGGCGCCGCACCTCTGTCATGTCGATACGAACATGGCGGCCAGAGCCCATAATGGCGGAGGTCAGCAAAGGATTGAGCGCTACAAAGAGCCCGTCGGTCAGGGCATCGCTGGAATAGTTCGCAAGCAGACGAAAACCGCTGCGCTGGCCTGCTACCTGCGCTATTACCGACACCTTCCATAACCGCTCGACACAACGGCGCACCGTATTGGTGTCACGAGGGTTGGCGTAGCCAATCTCCTTGGCCAGTTTGTGCAGGCTGCTTTTGACCACCAAGACTCGTTGCTGATTGGCTGCCCAGCGAGGCTCTAGCAGGGTACGCAAGCTGTTGCCCTCCCCGGTAGCTGCAATGGGCTCAATGATGGCGCTATATTCCTCAACACCAGCCAGGGCAACCAGTCCCTGAAGCACACGAAGGTCATCGGCACCCAGCGGCTCTGGCCCGGAAAACTCAATCTGATTGCCCCCACCGAATCGATACACCGCATCCAGCTTGTCTCGGCGGCGCTGACCTGGAGCGATGGCTCTGAACAATCCTGGTGCCAGGCAGTGCATATGGTCATGCCGAGCATGGGTCAATTCAAAGCAAGGCACGTTTACCTCTCTCTCGGCGCGTTTCGTCCAATTTGGCGGGGTACAATACGCCACCTTCCCCCCGCACCAACCAGCGCTCTGGTAGTGGCTGCCCATAATTACTTTTGCTTACCCCAAACCGCACGTAGCGCTGGCTCTGCTCTGCCGATACGCCCAGCTGCTGCGCCTCTTTCTTGGTCATAGTAGCGAGATAGGCCTGCCAGCGGACGTTGTCCACTAGTACCGACGAACCTCGGCTGGCCTGCTGCAGATCGCCAGCTTCTTGGAATGCTGCGGATTTGCTGGTGTGGTGTACAAATAGCACGCTACATCCCTGCCCCATGGCCAGCCGCTCCAACTGACCCAGCACCTGCGTCATAGCACAGGCTGCATTCTCGTCGGCATCGTGAAAGCGTCTCAGTGTATCGATAACCACCAACCTGACCCCCTCAGCCCAAATGGCAATCGCTTCCCACCAGTGGCTATTCAACACATTCGGACTGGCCCCCTGAAGCGGTATCAATCGAAGGTCGCGCTCCAGTGAAACACGCTGCCGTGTATCAATATATTGGCCAAGGGTAAACAACCGGTGATGTAACACGGGCCGAGGGTCTTCGGCTGGCAGGTAGAGCACAGAGCCTCTCTCCAACTTGCCGAGTTCTAACCAATCCGGCCCACCGGCTATCTGGATTGCCAACTGCAATGCCAGCATGGATTTACCCGCACCACCCGGTGACACCAAGGCCCCAACACAGCCAACCGGGAGCCCTGGTAGGACAAAATCGATTGGGCTAGGGGACTCAGAAAATGCGACCTGGAGATCTAGGGGCCAATAGGTTGTGGTCAGATCTTTTTCCATCCCCATACCTCACCGCCCCCCATGGCGGGCTCGTCGAACCCTCGTGTTCACATGATCAGCCAGCTCAACATCTGGCGAGATGCGATGGGAGAGCAGCCAGTCCAGCAGCTCATCCCTCCTGAAATAAATTTTTTTCCCTTGCGGCTTGTAGTGCGGTAAGCGCCTCTCGCTGGTCAACCGGTACACATAGCTGACCGATACCCCCAGCAGTTCGGCGCACTCCTCAGCCGAGAGAACCTCTCTCTGTGCTAACCCCTGTTGGCGAACTAGATGTTTCAACTCATGGAGTTCACGCAGAATCGAACCCGTAGGATCGCTGTAAATAGCCGGATTTTGCTCACGCATGCAGATGATCTCCCTGTAACAAACATCAACATGCAAGAGCGTACCGAGGACCTAACGAAATCCAGAGCGCTGTAAGTGCCCAAAATGGGCACTTACAGCGTTTTCTGGAAAATTTTCACATGTGAAATTTTGGCGAGAAACCGCCAGTAAAGTCATCAGGCTCCACCAGATCCGTCACAAAATGGGGTAAAAATGATTGACTGAAAGAGGGCGTATCTTTAAGGTTGCCAGCAACATGACCCCGGCCGCTTGGTTGCGTTGCAACTTACGCCGGGGTTGTTTTTTTGAATCTGTCTTTGTGTCGGCATACACGCCTTATTACTTCGCCATACAGCCAGTCGGTTGCTAATCATCGGGGTAACCGTTACACTTTGCGCATCTCATCTACCAGCCTTTGGCGTCAGCGTAGAAGGAGTTACGGCCCCGTCCTCTCCGGAGGGCGCGGCCAGCTTAATTTCCTCCCCTAGCAGTTAATAACTCCCATACCGTTTCCAGCGCTTGTTGTACTTGCGCCGTTCGTGTTCATATTCGATGAAAAATGCCGTCCACGGCAGGATATATTCTCCGCGATCATCCAGCACGACGAGGTAGCCTTCTGCTTCAAACCAGATATGGATGCGTTGCAGCTTGCCACGAGGCTCAGCCCACACCTTCAGCTCAGGATCGCTATCATTCTCGATGATGGGCTTGGGCCAGCGGATGCGTTCGCATCGACGTAAATCGGGTTCTCGCTCTGCTTCAACTTCTCCAGTTGAAATCATGTGCCAGAAGGTCGCTGATTTCCCGGCATATTCAGGATGACGTTTCAGACCAAGACGCTTGCCTCTGAACTCGGGTTTGTTGAGTACAAAGTCTTGTTCGAAGGCCGCATAAACAGCAGAGAAAAAACGCCCCCAATCACCGCCAGAGGCGGTCATCAGAATGAGGTCAGGTAGCCATACAGGTTGCATCACCATCCCCCCCTGCTGCACCAGACCATCAGATTGAACTTGCTCTCTCGCAGAAGGGTATTGTGCGTCAGCTTGTAACCACTTCGTTGCCGTATTCTTTCAATCAACGCCAGCTTGGCTTGGCTGCTGGTCAACCCTCGATGCAGATAGCTCAGGGCTCCGATCAAAAGATCCGCAACTTGCAGCAACTCGGCTTCATGAGAGTGGATCCGCTGCACCCGATGAATGATTTTCTTCGAATAGTCATACGTGTTGTTGCACAAAACATCATGCAACTTACTGATCTTCTCATGCCCCAAGGTATCCTTGATATCGATATAGACTCGATAGCCATTCTGCGGCTCAAAGATCGTCTTCAACATGACGAAATACATTTTGTAGTACCAGTCGTCATGACTCTGCCCAAACGCTTCATGATTTAGCTGTGACTTATCCGGGATAACCAGACCACGAAAGTGAAGGTCATCATCATCGAAAAAGTAATCCAGCAGATCACGATAAAAGGCGAGTTTCGACTGACTAACCTTGGTCCACTTCACCTCGAAATCCGGCGCCAGCCCGTGCTTTTGTTTGATCTCCCGCAAGCGACGCACAATCTCGTGGCGCTTATCCAGCGGACACCACACAGCCCCGAGCACCATGGCCGATTGACCATCGTTCTCCAGATGGCAGGACTCATCGCAATAGACATTAAATATGCGGCTCATCAGGCAAGGGCTCCTTCCACCAACGACTCGGCCAAGGCAAGCTGGGTCTGCTGGCTGGTTTGTAGGCGGGATTTCAGTTGATCGCAGAGGGTCATTAATTCATCAACCTTAGTAACTATTCTATGTTGCTCTGAGATGGGAGGAAAAGGAACCACTAGCAACCTTGCTTTCTTGATCCCGAATACAGCATGAGTGCTATTGGTTTTTTGTGTGTCCAAGGTTTGGTATAAAGTTGGACTATTTAGGTAAGTAGCTAAATAAACAGGATGAGTACAACCTATTCTTGGCTGAATTAAAATAAGATTTGCGGACAAGCAATAGTTAAACGGTGCTTGCAAGAAAAATGGCTTACCTAACGTTCCAACTTTTCCAAATACAAAATCGCCATCTTTAATTTGATAACGTTCTTTATGCTCTTGCAATATAACTTCAGATACTTTTCTAGCGTTATCAAAGTTAATGCCGCGCTCATGATCAATATCCGTATAACCAATGTATGGAACACCGTCTTCTACTTCTGGTGGAGTGCGATGACTAGGTTGTGGATCAACAAAATCTGCAATATCTTCGCCTCGAGCCCACGCCCACCCCTGTGGTAGCTCAAACGGCTTTTCGTCTTCGCTGATCGCAGGCAGCGGTTTCTCTTTTTTAATTTTCTTCTCTTTGACCAGCTGGGCTTTTTCGGCGGCGATGCGCGCCAGCAGGGCGGAGGCAGGTTCATCGCTGGGGTCTTGCGATACCAGTTTGCCCATCACCGCCAGTTGCAGGATGCTCTGCTTCAGGGCGTCGATGCTGGCCTCGGTGGTAAAGAGGGTATCGAAGTGAGTGCTTAACCGTGCCCAGTTCTGCGCCAGTTCATCGGCATCGCAGGAGTCTGTCAGCGTGGCGAGCAGGGTCTCCACCAGCATCTGATGGGCTGCCAACTGCGACTCGCTGCGCAGCTCCAGCTGGTCGCAGAGGGCCATAAGATCATCCACTTTGGCAACGATGCGGTGTTGTTCTGCAAGCGGGGGGATAGCAATTACAGATTCTGCAATTTGCCCTCCAGATAAGTGATCTACAGTGGTATATGCTTTTACCCCTTGAAGAGATATCAGTCGCAATTGTAATGATTCAGCTATGAATCTTTTTGCAGTTTTTTCAAAGAAGAAAATTAACCGTGTTACTCGTTGATTTAATAATGCTTCTGAGCCGGACCAAGGAGCAACACGAAAGTTGCCATCCATGCTGACAAGATATTCACCTCTCATCACAACAAACTCTGGCTTGTACTCACCATTGTAATAAGTACCAGAAAAGACCTGCCCAACATCTCTAATTCTGATTAGCGGAATGCCTTCCCCATGCTCATTAAAACCATTTGATTTGAATGCAAAACCTGCTTGTGGAAATGCTATATCTGATAGCCGACACCACTCCCACCCATCAGGTAATTCAAACAGCTTCTCTTTCTCACCTATTTCCGGCAAGGCTTTAGACTTTTTAATTTTCTTCTCTTTGACCAGCCGAGTTTTTTCGGTGGCAATCCGTTCCAGCAGCACGGAGGCGGGTTCATCGCTGGGGTCTTGCGGAACCAGTTTGCCGCGCACGGCCAACTCCAGGATCAGCTCTCGCAGCTTTTTGATGCCGGTGAGTTCCAGCTTGCTGTTGCTGCCGCGCCCGGCACTGCTTTTGGGGCGCACTGCCGCCGTCCAGAGATCCAGGTGGTCGGTAATCAGATTTTCTATTTTCAGCGCCGCCATTATGCCTGCTCCCCTTGCTTGGCCGCACCTTTGCCCAAGGCGTCGCCCAGAATGGCTTTTAGCTGGTCACGCAGGCTCTGGATTTCAGCCTGCTCTGTGGCATAGCGCGCCAGCAGCTCGTCAGGGTCGTGACTTATCTGCTCGCCGACATGGGGGTTCTTGATATCGAGGTTAAAGTTGCGCTCGATAATGGTCTCGATACTGACCTTCCAGGCCTGTTCGTTCTCAACCCGGGCAGCAAAGCCGTCCGCCTCATCGCCCCACCAGGCAATCTCGGCTTCAAACTCCTCGAACTTCATCGGCTTGGTCTTGCTGTAGCTCTTCACCCCAGCCGGATAGGGGTGCTCGTAGAACCAGACATCCTTGGTGGGCTGGCCCTTGGTGAAGAAGAGGATATTGGTCTTGATGCCGGTATAGGGGGCAAACACGCCGTTGGGCAGCCGCACTATGGTGTGCAGGTTGCACTCAGCAGTGAGCAGTTGCTTTATCTTGGTTTTGACCCCTTCGCCAAACAGGGTGCCATCGGGCAGTACCACTGCGGCGCGACCGCCCTTGCCATTTGTTGCCGGGGCAAGGACTTCGATGATGAGCTGCAGGAACAGGTCGGCGGTTTCGCGGGTGCGCAGATCGGCGGGGAAGTTCTGCTCGATGCCATCCTCTTCGGTGCCGCCAAAGGGCGGGTTGGTGAGGATCACATCGATATCGCTATCCCAGCTTGACAGCGGTTTATCGAGGGTGTTGCCGTGGCGGATCTGCACCGGCACCTCGATGCCGTGCAGCAGCATATTGGTGGTACAGAGCAGGTGTGGCAGTTGCTTCTTCTCGACCCCCAGGATCTGCTGCTGCAGGGTCTGATGGTCGGCTGAGGTCTCGACATAGTGCTCTTTGACATGGTCGAAGGCGCAGGCGAGAAAGCCGCCGGTACCGCAGGCCGGGTCCATAATCCGCTCGCCGAGTTTGGGGTCGATGCGGTTCACCATAAAGCGGGTGACGGCGCGGGGGGTGTAGAACTCGCCCGCGTTACCGGCGCTTTGCAGGTCACGCAGGATCTGCTCGTAGATGTCGCCAAACAGGTGGCGTTCGCTGCTGTCGGTAAAGTCGATCTCGTTGAGTTTGTTGATCACCTGCTTGAGCAGGGTGCCGTTCTTCATGTAGTTGAAGGCATCGCTGAACGCCTCTTTCACCACATAGCCACGGGGGTTGAGATCGATATTGGCAGGCTGGTTTTTCAGACTGTCGAACAGATCGTTGTTGACGAAATCGAGCAGGGCATCACCGGTCAGCCCTTCGCTATCAGCCGCCCAGTGGCGCCACAAGAAGCGTTCGGGGATGGGGCAGCGGTAGTTATCCTGCTCAAACTCCAGCTCCTCTTCCTGGGCGTCGAACACTTTCAAAAACAGCAGCCAGGAGAGCTGGCCGAGGCGCTGGGCATCACCGTCGATACCGGCGTCCTTGCGCATTATGTCCTGAATGGATTTGATGACTGAGCTGATGGATGACATGGGATTCTCTGCTTTTTACAAAAATGGTGACGAATACAGGGGCGAATGCGTCAGGAGTATCGATAAAACAAGCGGCCATCATTGGAATGGCCGCATGGTAGTTCAGAAGCAGTCAGGTCGTCAGGCGCTCTGCTGCTCGCGGTAAATTTCTTGTTCCAGTTCGGTGATGGCCTGCTCGAACTGTTTGGCGCCACCAAAACCCTTCTTGGCCAACTCCAGCGGGCGCCCCAACTCGGTAAAGGGGGCGACTTTTAGCGCATCCTTGGTCTCAATCTCGGTCACGCCCTGATCGGCATACTTGTCGAGCAGGCGGGTTAATACCTGCTGGGCGGTATCGTTGTACTTGGTGAAGTAGTTGCGCTTTTTGACGTTGTTGGCCCGCTCGCGACGGGTCAGTGGCGGCTGATCGTATACCACATGGCAGATAAGGTCGAACGGGTCGAGCTCCTTACCCACTTCCTGCTCCAACACCTCCCACAGCACGCCCGCCTGAGCCAATTCATCCATAATGGCTTGCTTGCGTTCGGCGGCTTGCCAGCGTTTGGTGAAGGCATCGAGGGTGGCAAACTCTTTGAGCAGGGTCTTCTTGGTGTAGTCCTTGAAAGATTCGGTCACCAGTTTGCCATCGGCATCGTAATACTGCACCCGCTCGGCGATGACGCTGACCGCCACGCCGTTGACATAATACTTGCTGACCCTGGGCTCGGGGCCACCCAGCGGGCCTGCGCCCTGACCCCCTGCGCCACTCTGGCCACCATCACTACCGGTTGTGTAGCTGCCGGGTTGTTCATCTACCCCGGGGACAAACGGATCGTCATTGTCGCCGGGTTCATCGGCTGGCAGTGGATCGGCTCCGTCGATGATATCGCCCAGGCCTTCATCCGGATTGTTGATGTCTGACGATTTGATCACCATGACGCGCTCCGGCTCGCCGTCGAAACGGGGATCGGCAAACAGCTCGGTGGCCTTCTTGAAATCGAGAATGGTGAACCAGAGCTTGCCGTACTTGTCGTCGATACGGGTGCCACGGCCGATGATCTGCTTGAACTTGGTCATGGACTGAATGTTTTGATCCAGCACCACCAGCTTGCAGGTCTTGGCATCAACGCCGGTGGTCATCAACTCGGAGGTAGTTGCGATGACCGGATAGGGCTTTTTCGGGTTGATGAAGTTGTCGAGCTGGGCCTTGCCAAGGTCATCATCACCGGTGATTTTCATCACATAGCGCTCATCCTTAGCCATCTGTTCCGGGTTGAGGTTGACCAGCGCCCGTCGCATCCGGTCGGCATGATCGATGTCGTTGCAGAACACAATGGTCTTGGCCATCGGGTCGGTTTTCTTGAGGTAGTTGGTGATGGTCTCGGCCACCAGCTGGGTACGCTCGTCGATCACCAGAGTGCGGTCGAAATCCTTCTGGTTGTAGATACGGTCTTCAATCAGGTTGCCCTGTTTGTCCATCTGCCCTTTGGTGGGACGCCACCCCTGCAGATCGACATCGATATCAACCCGCACCACCTTGTAGGGGGCAAGAAAGCCATCTTCGATCCCCTCTTTGAGGGAGTAGGTATAAACAGGGTCACCGAAGTAATCTGTGCTGGAGACTGTTTCGGTCTCTTTGGGCGTAGCGGTGAGACCAATCTGGGTGGCCGATGAGAAGTATTCGAGGATCTCGCGCCAGGCGCTGTCTTCGGCGGCGCTGCCCCGATGGCACTCATCCACCACGATCAGGTCGAAGAAGTCGGGTGAGACCTGCTTGAAGGCTTTCTGTGACTCTTCCGGCCCGGTGAGCGCCTGATAGAGGGCAAGATGAATTTCAAAAGCTGGATCGACTGTGCGCCCTATCACTTTGGTCATCGCTGAGCCAAAGGGTTGAAAGTCATTGATCTTGGTCTGATCGACCAGAATGTTGCGATCGGCCAAAAACAGGATGCGCTTCTTGGCGCCCGCCTTCCACAAACGCCAGATGATCTGAAATGCGGTGTAGGTCTTGCCGGTGCCGGTGGCCATCACCAGCAATACCCGATCCTCACCTTTCGATATGGCTTCTACGGTCTTGTTGATAGCCTGCAGCTGGTAGTAGCGGGGGGATTTGCCACTGCCATCCGAGTAATAGTCCTGACTGATGACAGGCAGCTGAGCCTGGGTGTAACCCTTCCAGGTGCAGAGCTTGTCCCAAAGTTGGCCCGGGCTGGGGAAGTCCTCCAGCGCGATCTCGGATTCCAGCTTGGCCGGATTGGTCTTGTCATGAAATACGAAGCCATCGCCGTTGCTGGCAAATACGAACGGCACATCCAGCAGACGGGCATAATCGAGCCCCTGCTGCATTCCCTTGCCAATCTCATGCTTGTTGGCTTTGGCCTCGATCACCGCCAGTGGCAAGCCCATCTTGTGATAGAGCACGATATCAGCCGATTTGACCTTTTTACGTGCCGCCATCTGGCCACGCACCACCACTTTGCCATCCCGCAGCTTCACCTCTTGGCGGACTTGGGTCAGATCATCCCACCCCGCCGCCTTGATGGCAGGCAGCAGGTATTTGGAGATGATGTCGGCTTCGGTGAGGGTCGCTTTGTTGATCTCGGCCATGAGCACTCTTCCGGTCGGGGGACAATATTGCTCAAGATTCTCTCATAAAATCAGCCGAGTTTTGTTGATTTCAGACTCATAAAGCAACATGGGAGGCTGCTCTTGATAGCGTACCTTCTGGCCAAGGATACGTCAGGCAATGGCATAACTAGGTCGTAGTGAATGCTTGTTGAAGGGCATAGCTTGAGTTAGTCCCATCGCCAGTCAGCCGGTTTGGCTCTCGCTGAATGCAGAGGCCAAGATTCCAGATAGATAGGAATCTGCCCCCATCAATTCCAGCACACCAAGGTCTATCATCCCTTCAAACAAGATGACCAATTTTCCAGAGAGAAAAACGGCACGAAATTTCCAGATAGATAGGAAGTCTTCGATCAGGATTCCACATAACTCGTTCTGAACTGGCATTCCACTATGTGGAAAATTCGCACCACTTTTCCAGATAGATAGTTATGTGGAAAGAAACTGGACGGGAATTGGTTGGGAATGACAGTGTTCATTCCATGGCTCCACATCCTGCGTGATTCCACGCAATCATGTTTGTTGCAAGCGAACAAACTTCAATACTTTCAGTGTTTTGTTGATTTCTTCCTGAGCGGAGTCCATGGTGATATGGAGTTTGGTCACACGATCACCTGATTGCATCCTTTATCCGCTACACCTGAGGCCATCACCATGAACAGCATCGTCATCCTGATCCTCCTGTTTTCATTCCTGATAGGCTTTGGCGCCTTTGCTGCGTGGCTGTATATCGAGAAGCGTCGCATGGGTGCCTCGGATAAATGACCCGCTATTTTACTGAATGGACCTCTTTTGCCACGCACGAAATCAGATGGCGGGAGCAGCCCAACATTTCCTGGATCACCGAGTAGCTGTGTCCGGTGCTCAACAACTGTGCGATGTGCTGACGCTTCTTTTCATCTTTCTGGCGACCGCGATATTTCCCCTCATCCCTAGCCTTGGCAATACCCTGCTGTTGCCTGCGTCGGCGATCTTCGTAGTCTTTGCGAGCGACGGCTGCCAGCATATCCAGCAGCATGCCATTTACAGCCTGCAAGATGGCGCTGGTGAATTCGGAGCGGCTGTCCCCCTGTAACGCCACCCAGGAAGTCGGAAGCTCCGGAGAAACGATGGAGAGCTGTTTCTGAGCTAGCAACTGCTTCAATGTTTGCCAATCCGTCTGATTGAGACGAGCCAGACGATCAATCTGTTCTACCAGCACAATGTCACGATCTGCAGCGTCGCGGATCAGCCGCATAAGCTCAGGCCTGTCCAGCGTCGCCCCAGACTCATTCTCCACATAGAAACTGGCTATCTGATGGCCATGCTCTGCAGCAAAACCAATCAGCAGCTCTCGTGCCCGCTCAGCATCCTGCTCCACTGTCGATGCACGTAAGTACGCCCGTATGAACATTGAAACCTCCATAGGTCTTGTCATTTTCAGAAGACGACTGCACCAGTTGATTGGGCGTAATGGCTGTTGTGCAGCCAGCTCCTGACAGTTCAATA